>DASYFD010000205.1:0-9368 GCA_036498625.1 Xanthobacteraceae bacterium
GATGCCGCCTACGACCAGAGCAAATATGCCGCCAACCAGGCCCAGGTCCAGGGCCGCCGTCTGGTCCTGAGCGCGCGTGCGCGCGCCGCGCTCGGCGAGCCGCTGCGGCTGGCCTACGGGACGAGCGCGATCGAGCAGCTCGACGTCTTCCGTACCAAGCAGGCCAACGCGCCCGTGAACGTCTTCATCCATGGCGGCGCCTGGCGCAACGGCCGCTCCGCCGATTTCGCCTATCTGGCGGAAGTCTTCGTGCATGCCGGCGCCCACAGCGTCATTCTGGATTTCACCAACATCGATGACGCCGGCGGCAACCTGATGACCATGGCGACCCAGGTGCGGAGCGCGGTCGCCTTCGTCTACAAAAACGCTGCACGCTTCGGCGGCGATCCCGACCGGCTCTATGTCAGCGGCCATTCCTCCGGCGGCCATCTCGCCGGAACGGTGGTGACCGCCGACTGGCGCAGGGATTTCGGCCTGCCGGCAGATGTGGTGAAGGGCGGCCTGTTGTGCTCGGGCATGTATGACCTCAAGCCGGTGCGGCTCTCGCACCGCTCCAGCTACGTCAAGTTCACCGACGAAATCGAAGAAGAGCTGAGCGCGCTGCGCCATATCGACCGGTTGGCTTGCCCGGTGATCGTGGGGCACGGGACCTGCGAGACGCCGGAATTCCAGCGCCAGGCGCGCGATTTCGCCGCCGCCCTGAAAGCGGCCGGCAAGCCGGTCCAGCTCCTGGTCGGCGAGGGCTACAATCACTTCGAGATGCTGGAGACGCTCGCCAACCCCTACGGCCTGCTCGGCCGCGCCGTGCTGGCGCAGATGGGGCTTGGGTAGGATGCTCGGCGCACACGTTTGTAGGATGGGTTGAGCTCTTGCGAAACCCATCGGCGGCGTTTGATGGGTATCGCATGGCCCGCGAAGACGGGCGTGAACGCCCTTATGAGCTCAACCCATCCTACATCCCGCGTTATTACAGCGTCTTCACCAGATCGAAGATGTTCCCCTCGATCTTCGAGCGCGAGAAGGCGCCGTCCTGGGGCTGCAGCACCGCCTGCACCTTGCCGCGCGGCCGCAGGCCTGGCCGGGCGATATAGTCGACCCGGCCTGCCGGCGTAAGCTCGATCCGATAGCGCCGCAGGATCGCCGCCACCGCGACCTTGACCATCGCCATGCCGAGCAGATAGCCGGGGCAGTTTCGCGGCCCCGCGCTGAACACCAGATACTCGAACGCTGTCGGATTGATCGAGGCCCAGCGCTCGGGCCAGAAGCTGTCGGGCTGCGGATAGCGCTCGGGCAGCCGGTTGGTGACGAACGCGCTGAGCAGGATGCGGGTTCCGTTCGGCACCGGATGGCCTGCGATGCTGGTCTCCTGCTGCGCAACCCGTGCCTGCATCGGCGCCGGCGGCAGGATGCGCATGCTTTCCTTGATCACCGCATCGAGCCAGGGCAGGTCGGCGATGGCAGCGAGGCTCGGCGGCTCGTCCGCGAGCCCGGTCTGCAGCTCGTCCAAGAGCTCGCCCGCGACGCGCGGATGCTGCGCCAGCAGAAAGAGCGTCCAGATCAGCGCGTTCTGGCAGGTCTCGAACACCGCGCCGAACAGCTGCGGCACGAGGCCGACGATGGTGGTGTCGCGGGCCGCGGTGCCGTCCTCCTCCGGATTGTTGACCATGATCGAAAGCAGGTCGGAGGCCTCGACCGTGCCACGCTTGCGGCCGGCCCAGTCCAGAATGCAGCGCTCGAGCGTCTCGCCCTCCCGGAGGAACTGCCCGTAGGGAGTGACCGGAAGATTGATCGGGCAGGCGCGCACCGCCGGCGACCATTTGAGCACGAACATGTCGCTGATCATCTCGGCGACCGGATAGCCGCGCTCGCGGTCGTCCCCGAACAACAAGCCGATGGCGTAGGTGTGCATCAGCCGGCACACCCGCGCCCACAGGTCGATGGGCTCCCCGACCGGCCAGGCGGCGATCTCCTCGTCGGCAAGGCGCATCATCCTGTCGCCCAGCGCCTCGACGCTGGTCTTGCGCAACGGCGGCAGCATCAGACGGCGGTAGTGCGCATGGCGCGGCCCGTTCATGCGCGCGAGCCCGGCCCCCAGCCGGCGCGCCGCCGAGTTGCGCGGGCCGCCCGGAAAGATGCTGACCGGCCGCCAGACCGCGGGATCGCTCAGGACCTCGTTGTTGAGCTCGGGGCCGGCCGCCAGGATCAGTGGCAGGCCCAGGGCGGCGAGCTTCACGCGGCCGGTGAACGGCAACAGGCCGGAAATCACGATCAGCGGGCCGAACTCGGCGTGATTCTGGCGCATCGCCGTGATCGGATCGCGCAACAGCCGCCAGCCCGCCCGCATGGCGGCAGGACCGGTCAGATGGACCGGGGCGAGCGTCATGGCGCATCCTTCCCGGCCCGGCGGCGCGCGACGAAGCAGTGCGTAAACAGCCTGGCGGCATATTCCTGCAGGTCCCATCGGTCCGGCTGCGGCCACAAGGCGGATAGCTCCTGGCCGCAGAAGCCGGCGCGCACGCTCACGATCGCATCATGAAGGCTGACCTCGTTGCAGCCGATCGCCCACAACAAACGGCTGGCGCGCAGCGCGAACGTGTTGCGGCGCGGCTCGCAGGCCACAACGAGTTGCGCCGATCGGGCCGCCAGCCCCAGCAGGCGGGCCAATGGCTCCGGCTCGAAGTGATGCAGGAACAAGTTGGTGGTGATGATGTCGACGCCCGGCGATTTGATCTGGCCCAGATGATCGAGCACGTCGGCCGCGACGGTCTGCGCATTCCAGCCGAGGGCGGCGAAAGCGTCGCGCGTCTCGCGGCTGACGATGCTCTGGCGATCGAGCAACGTGACGGTGACGTCCGGCCAGCGCGGCGCCAGCCGGCGCGCGACGCTCAGCATGAAGGTGCCGTCGCCGCAGCCGAGGTCGAGCATCGTGCGCGGCCGCTCGCCTGCCCACTGCCGCAGCACGATCGGTGTCATGATGCCCGCCTGCAGGATGACCGCATTGAGGCGCTTGAGATCGCGCCGCGCCCGGATGACGGCCGGGTCGTCGGCCGGCATCTGATCCAGCCATTCGGGTTCTACGCTGCGCGGCAGGCCCATGCGTTCATCCGTTCAAGGCAGGGGAGGCCACCGGCCACGGACGGACAATCCGAATGCCTTGCTGGTATAGATTTCATCGACCCGATCCACCGCAAATAGCCATGGTCCGGCGTCGCCCGATCCGAGCCCGGCCCACCACCTAGCCGGGCGATTGCTCCGTGGCAACGTCTTGCGGCGCTTGCAGGTCGACGGCATCGCCGTCCTATTGTATCCGTGCCCGATCGCGTACAGCGTCTCGGCGCTCAAGGCAGGCAATGCAGGTCATTCGGGGAAAGAAGGCTTTGGTGACCGGCGCGGCCTCCGGCATCGGGCGCGCGCTGGCGTTGGCGCTGGCCCGGGAGGGCGCCGACCTCTTCCTCGTCGATATCGACGCGGGCAAGCTTGCTGCCGTCGCGGGCGCGGCGCAGGACCTCGGCGTGACGGTGTCGACCAGGATCTGCGATCTGACGCAAGCATCCGAGATAACCGCCAGTGTGGCGTCCGTCCTGTCCGGCTGGGGCGCCTTGAACATCCTGGTGAACAATGCCGGCGCCGCCTATTACGGCGCCACCCACGACATGACGGCGGAGCAGTGGGAGGCGATCATTGCGCTCAATCTGCTCGCCCCTATTCAATTGGTCCGCGAGCTCCTGCCTACGCTGCTGGCGCAGGAGGAGGCGCATGTGGTGAACGTCTGCAGCATTTTCGGCCTGGTGCCGCTGCGCAAGGGCGCCGCCTACCAGGTGAGCAAGTTCGGCCTGGTGGGATTGAGCGCGGCGCTGCGCGCGGAATATGGCCGCGATATCGGGGTGACCGCGCTCTGCCCGGGTTTCGTGCGCACTCCGCTGCTCGAGACGTTTGCGACCGGCGCTCCCGGGCAACGCCGCCATGCGATACCGGCCTGGCTGTGCGCGACCCCGGAGCAGGTCGCCGCCGCTGCGCTGCGCGCCATGCGCCGGAACAAGGGCCTGGTCGTGATCACGCCGGCGGCGCGGCTGTTGTGGTGGATGGCGCGCTTTGCTCCCCGCCTGCTCGACTTTGTCACGCGCCAGGGCTGGCGCGGCAAGCGGCGGCCCCGCCGCGCGCCGGCCTGACGGCGCGCGCTCGATGCGGCCCGAATTCCGTTCCGTTGTTGCTGCCGGATTGATGTTGTAGGACTGAATTTGCGCCGGCGCGGCGCGGCCGGAGGGTTTCTTGACAGCGAGCGTCTCGGTGATTGCGCGGCGGCAGGTCTTCTATGTCGAAGGTTACGATCCGCGCGGCGCGGAGGGCTATTACGACATATTCCGGCGCTCGTGGAACCGGTGCCGCAAGGTCTGGCACTTCGAGGGCAGGCTCGGCGAGCTCGCGCTCGACTCGGATTTGATCGCGCATTGGGACATCGAAGCCGCCGGGCCGAACTGGCAGGTGGCCACGCGCTACGAATTCCTGCGGCTGGAAGGCGTCATCGGCGCCAACATGGCGGAACCGATATGGCGGCAGCTGGCGCGCGCCATACGGTGGATGGCCGGTGATCTCGTCAGCGGGACGACGCTGCGGATTTTCCGGGCGGCGTGGCGGTTCGGGCTGCATCTGCTCTATTTCCAGATGCTGCTCTGGCTCTGGCTCTGGCTTGCGCTCGCGAGCGGTTGGCTCGCCGCGCTGGTGGCTGAACGGTGGGTGAGCGGGCCGGCGGCGATTGCCGTCGGGGCCGGGATCGCCGTCGCCTGCTTCCGGCTGCTGCGGCCGCTCGCCGATCGATTGCAGGTGGTGCAGATCAACAGCTGTTGGCCTTATCTGCGCGAGTTTGCGGCCGGCCAAGCCTCCGCATTCGATGCGCCGATCGATGCCTATGCGGCGCGGATCGTCGCGGCCGCGCGCGCGGACCAATCCGATGAGATCGTCGTGGTCGGGCACAGCGCAGCCGGCGTTACCGCGTGCGCCGTGATGGCGCGCGCCTTCGAGCTCGATCCGGAGCTCGGTCGGCGCGGCCCGAAGATCGTGCTGCTGACCTTGGGCTCGGTGATGCCGGCGGCCGCACTCCATCCCGCCGCGCGCAGAATGCGCGCCGTGATCGGACGCCTCGCCACCGAGCCGTCGCTGACCTGGATCGATTGCGTGTCCCGCAAGGACGTCATGAATTTCTGGGGCTTCGATCCGGTCGCCGGAACCGGAGTCGATGTCGGCGCAGAGCGCTGCAATCCGCTGACCTGGCAGGTGCGGTTCAAGGAGGTGGTTTCGCCGGAATACTATCGCCGCCTGCGGCTGAGCTTCTTTCGCCTGCACTACCAGTTCATCATGAGCGGCGATCGGCCGGCGCCCTACGACTATCTCATGCTGGTCGCGGGTCCGCTCGCGATCGCGCAATGGGCGAGCCATTCCCATGAGATGGCCGCTGCATTCGCGCCGGACGGCGCCTTCACCGGCGCCCGGGAGGGTGTCGTGGCCGCGGCGGCGGCGCGGGACTGATCGCTCGGATTTCGGGCTTGGCGCGGCCCTTCGCGCCTTCGGGTATCCCGATCCGATTCTCGGCCCGGCGGGCCCAGGGAGTCAGCGAAGAGGGGATTTTCGGGTCCGGACCTGCGCGACGGGTTTCGGCACTATCGGCATTGCGGCGGCGCCCCGGACCGGGCACAATGTGGCATGGCACGACATCGCATCGGGATTGTCGGACCGGCCGCGCTTTCGGGCAAGGCGTAAGGTCCCGGATCCTGTCAAGAACGAACCCGCCATGTACGAACTCGTCATGAACGAACTCGTCACCACCGACCCCTCATGAAACCAACCCGTTGTGATCCAATCTGTCACGAGCCAGCTTGGTCATGAGCGTTACTGGAACGAACCGAGTAGAAGACGCCACAGCCTAAAAATTGGGAAGAGACCACAGGAGCACGAGATGAAGACCAAGAGCCGATTATACCTGAGCGTGGCGGCGGTGGCCGTCGCGGCGTTTTTGAATGCCCCCTCCACCCAGCTCAACGCCCAGCAGGCCGCCAATCCGGCCATCCATGTCGGCGCCAACGACATCGGCGGCGTGGTCAGCGGACCGACCGGGCCCGAGGCCGGCGTCTGGGTGATCGCGGAGACGACCGAGCTCGGGACCAAGATGGCCAAGATGGTGGTCACCGACGATCAGGGCCGCTACGTGATGCCCGATCTGCCGAAGGCCAACTACAGCCTCTGGGTGCGCGGCTACGGGCTGGTGGATTCGCCCAAGGTGCAGTCCGCGCCCGGCAAGACCCTCAACCTCACCGCCGTGAAGGCGCCCGACGAGAAGGCGGCGGCGCAATATTATCCGGCGATCCACTGGTTCGCGATGATGAAGATCCCGGACAAGAGCCAGTTTCCCGGCACCGGACCGACCGGCAACGGCATCAGCCCGCAGATGAAGGACCAGGGCCAATTCCTCGATATGGTCCGGACCGACGGCTGCGTGACCTGCCATCAGCTCGGCAACAAGGCGACGCGCGAGATCCCGAAGGAGCTCGGCGAGTTCAAGACCGGCTTCGAGGCGTGGACGCGCCGCATCCAGTCCGGCCAGGCCGCGACCCAGATGATCAACAATCTCGATCGCATGGGCACCAACGCTGCCTTGAAAATGTTCAGCGACTGGACCGACCGGATCGCGGCCGGCGAATTGCCGGCCTCGAAGCCGCAGCGGCCGCAGGGCATCGAGCGCAACGTCGTGGTCACCGTGTGGGACTGGTCGAGCCCCACCGCCTATCTGCATGACTCGATCTCGACCGACCGGCGCAATCCCACCCTCAACGCCTATGGACCGCTGTTCGGCGCGACCGAGAACTCGACCGACAATCTGCCGCAGCTCAATCCGGCACAGAACACGGTCACCCAGGTCAAGATTCCGGTGCGCGACCCCAAGACGCCGAGCACCAAGGACGACCCGATGCTGGCCCCATCGCCCTATAACGGCGCCGATCCGATCTGGGACAGCCAGGCCGTGGTCCACAACCCGATGTATGACGAAAAGGGCAACCTCTGGGTCACCGCCCGCATCCGTCCCAACGAAAACCCGGACTTCTGCAAGAAGGGCTCGGACCTGGAATCAGCGAAGCTGTTCCCGCTCACCACGTCAGGGCGCCAGCTGGCGATGCTGGATCCCAAGAGCGGCAAGTTCACGCTGATCAATACCTGCTTCCCGACCCATCACCTGGAGTTCGGCTACGACAAGAACGACACGCTGTGGACCAGCGCCGGCGGTCCGGCGTCGGGCGTGGTCGGCTGGCTGAATGTCAAGATGTTCCGCGAGACCGGCGACGAGCAGAAGTCGCAGGGCTGGACGGCGCTCATCCTCGACACCAACGGCAGGGGCAAGCGCGAGGGTGAGTACACCGAGCCCAACCAGCCGGTCGATCCGACCAAGCAGCACCGCATTGTGGCCGCCTTCTACGGCGTCTCGCCGAGCCCGGCCGACAATTCGGTCTGGGGCTCCACGCTTGGCTATCCGGGCTCGTTTGTCCGACTCGATCCGGGCGCCAACCCGCCCGCGACCGCGCTCGCGGAAATCTACGATGTCCCGGCGCCCGGCTATTCGCCGCGTGTCAGCAACATCGACAGCAAGGGCGTGGCGTGGACGTCGCTCGCCAGCGGCCATCTGGCGAGCTTCGACCGCACCAAGTGCAAGGTCCTGAACGGCCCGACCGCGACCGGCAAGCATTGCCCGGAAGGCTGGACGCTCTATCCGTATCCCGGCCCGAATTTCGTGGGCGTGACCGATCCGGGCAGCGCCGAGGCGAGCTACGGCACCTGGGTCGACCAGCATGACACGCTCGGCCTCGGCAAGGACGTGGTGATCTCCACCGGCAACGAGAACGACGCGTTGCTGGCGCTGGTCAACGGCAAGTTCGTCACGCTGCGGGTTCCCTATCCGCAGAGCTTCTATGCCAAGGGCATGGACGGCCGCATCGATGATCCGAACGGCGGCTGGAAGGGCCGCGGAATCTGGACCACCGCCGGCAACCGTACCCCCTTCCACGTCGAAGGCGGCAAGGGCAACCTGCCGAAAGTCGTGCACTTCCAGATGCGGCCCGATCCGCTGGCGGATTGATCGCCATCTGATTGCGGCCTGAGACCAGGAACGCCCGCCCGGCATCGCCGGGCGGGCTTTTTCATGCCCGGATTTCAGGCCATCCGGGTGCGCCGCACATCACGCTTTAAGAGGTTCTTTACCATCTGGCGGGCAATATCTCGTTGGCTTAACGAATTGGAAACCCTGAACGATGGCGGAGAACCATATGCAGTGGCTCCGGGAACACATGCGAAATCACATTGACGGCGAGGCCGCAAACGAGCCGACCGAAAAGGTCCTGAGCTTCCGGCGCGCGGCGGCGGGACCGGCGAAGCAGCAGGATATCGAGGCGGTCGATCTGGTCTATCAGGCGGCCGACGTGGTGCGGGGCGTGCAGGAGCGCGCGGCCCAGATCGAGGCGCGCGCCGAGGACCTGGTCAAGCGCGCGATCGAGAAATTGCAGACCGCCGAGAACCGGATCAGATCGGCGGAAGTCGAGCAACGGGCCGCCGAAGCGGGAATGAGCGAGGCCGGCGTGCGGATCAATGCGGCGGAGAAGGCCTTGCAACGCGCGCAATCCCGGATCGCAGCGGTCGAGGCGCAGCTATCCGCCGCCGAGCTGCGCGCGCGGGCGGCCGAGGCGCGGGCGGTCGAGGCCGAGAAGGCGTTGCGGCGCATCGAGCATGCGATCCGAACCCAAATTCTCGATTCCGGCCGTGCGGCTCCGCGCAAATCGGCTGCCGCCTGAGAGACGTCCGTCCGCTCGCCTCTGACGGCTGTTCCTGCACCATGGCGCGCCCGATGTGGCGCGCCCGGTGGGGTGGGGCCAATCTCCCGGTCCGATCGCCGACGATTACGGCATCGGTTTAACGAGTTCGTATCCCGGCCTACCTACAGATGCGGACAGGCAAGGGGCCCGGAGCGACCGGGAGCAAGATCCATGAAGGCGTCTTTGATCCGTTTTTGGCTTGGAAATTCCGGCGCGACTGCCATTGAGTACTCAATGATCGCGGCCGGCATCGCGCTTGCCATCGTGGCAACCATTACCAAGCTGGGGGCGACGGTCGAAGGCCTGTTCGGCAGCGTCCTCACGGCCCTGAAATAGCCCCGGACCGCAGCCGATCCTCCGCTGCCCGAAACCTCACGCAGCCTCGACTTTTGTTGCTTTGCGAAAGGTTGTGCGGATGACCTGGGTTCCGCAGCGTTCGCAGGCATATGTGGAGTCTTCCAGGTCCGAGGGCGGCTTGGTCGGCGTTATGGTGTTGAAAACCAGCCGTCCAGTGCAGAC
>DASYFD010000206.1:0-31570 GCA_036498625.1 Xanthobacteraceae bacterium
GGGAGAGCCGGCCGCGCGCGAACCCGGTCGGGGGACGGGGAGGGGGGACGTGACCGGGGACGCGTAGCTCCTATCTGTGCGCGCTCATCGGCGCGAGGTGGCGGTGGCGATCGCCGGGCGCGGCTCGCCGAGCCCGACCCAACTGTTGGGATCGTTCTGCGCCTGACGCTTGACGAAGTGGTAGCCGGTTTCCGACCAGAGCAGGATTTCCGGGTTCTGGTTGTCGAGAATGAACTCGCCCTTGTCGGTCTTGACGGTGAGCACGGCGTGACCGTCGCCGTTGCGGTCGCGCACGACCGTGATCAGCAGCGCCTGGCGCGGCCAATTGGCCTGAAGCAGCATCTTGCGCTTGAGCAAGACGTAGTCCTCGCAGTCGCCGTAGCCATCGTCCGGATAGTTCCAGCGCTCGACCACGCCCCAGTGGTCCATGTCGGTGATCGGCCAGATCGAATCGTTGACCCACTTGTTGATGCGGGAGAGGTCCTTCCAGGCCTTCGGAGTCAGCACGACGTCGCGCGGCTCGAGCGGCTTGGTATCGCATTCCGGCGCGTATTCGACGCAGAAATCCATCCAGCCGATCGGCGGCCGGGTCGGCGCCCCGACGGGAATGAAAAGCTGCTGATCGCTCGCCGCGCTCGCCGTCGGTGTCGCCAGCCCCGTGACCATGAGGGTCGCGGCGGCGAAGGCGGACGCCAATATTCTCGTGCAATTGACTTGCATCCCGTGGCCCCTTCCCTGCTAACGAGGCCACGTTTCGCACAAAGCTTTTGTTTCGCGACTAAACTCGCGAAGTCATTTTGAATAGAACCAAAGTAAATGTTGCCGCTAATACTTCGATTGTTTGAATCGAGATTGACTAAAATCTTAAACGTCCGCAATTGAATAAAATTGTCGACATTAACCCGGTGCCGGCAGGCGTGGCTGCGGTTTCGCGCGGTCGCGCCGGCGCGCGTTAACCCAAGGGCGCGGGCGGACGAGCCTGGTGGCGAGGGGTGGCGAGGCGGTGGAACGGGTCTCAGCCGGGCGCAAAGCCGGGCTCACGCGGGGCCGGCGATTACCCGCCCGTAATATTTTCTTCCAGGAAGTCGGGGTGCTGCAGCCGGATGAACTCGACCGCGAAGCCTTCCTCGATATGTCGAACCACCCGGCTCGGCGTCTTGCCGATGGTGATGAGGGCCCCGATGTCGGGCCGCTGGTCGCTTCTGACCGCCGCACCGGACTGCGAGATGTCGATGACCCGGCAGGACAGGTTGACGCCATTGGCCAGGATGAGCCGCGCCATCGGGTTGCGCGGGATGATGCGGCCGTGGCGGCGATCCTCCGGCAACCCGAGGATGCCGCGATTGGCGAGCCAGGTAAGCTGCGCGGCGAGCTTGTCGCGCTTGCGCGCCGTCGCCGCGATCGTCATGGCAAAGCCATTGGGGAAATGCCGGGCGATGATGCCTTCGAGCCGTCCGACGTGATCCACATAAGCGATGACCCGCTCGCCGGGCTTGCCCGCGACCGGCGCGATCAGAGCCATGCCGCCGGGCGACATGTTGACGACCTGGCAGGGGAATTCGCGCCGATCCGCCAGCATGTAGCGCCCCAGCAAATCGACCTGCACACGCTGGAAGCGCCTGCGCTCCTCGCTCAGCGGCAAGTTCAAGTGCTTCTTTTGAGGTAACGACATGCCGCCCCTGCGCCTGCAGCCGGGTATGGTTCGGATGCCACGCAGGCTATGCACGCTTTGTTAACGATGGGTTAGTGGAACCTCATCTAATACGCATTACGCCGATGGAGATGCAACCAGGGACCGCGTTCAGGCCTGGCCGCCGTCATAGATGACGAGCCCATGGCGCACGCGCGCATTGGGTGGGACGGCCGGAGCGGTGCGCGGCAGCGAATAGGGGCCGGTCTGCGGACCCAGATATCGGGTCGTCCCGAGCGTGAGGTGTCCGAGCGTCTCGACGCCCAGCCAATAGGGGACTTCGGTCGGAACCAGCGCGCCGAGAATGCGCGTGCCGGCGCCGCCACGGTGAGCAAGCGGAAGCACCAGAAACTCGAGCTCGAGCGCCGCCCCCGCGCAACTGCGCCCCGATGCGCCCGCCACCATGCCCACCGATTCGGTGGCCACGGTCGTGAGGGCGTCGCGAACCGCATTTTGGCTCGCCCGCGCCCAGATCTCCGTGAACATCACGCCCTTGAGCTCGCGACCGAAGGCGGCGCACACGCGCGTCCCGGCGATCCGGAACGGATGCCCGGCGCGCGGATCGAAGGTGAGCATGAAGGTGTCGGCCAGAACGTGGCGGATGGCGCCCGGCTCGATCTCGCTGCGCTCCGGCGCCGATCGGCTGCCGCGCCGCGTGTTCCAATATTCGAACAATTCCCGAGTCGATGAATGTTTCATGACGCCTCTGTGCCGCCCCGGTGCGTGTCCGTCCGCGGTGACCCTGTTCGGGACACCGGCGACGGATTTTTCGAGCGCTCAGAGGGAGGGCAGCAGGGGGCGTGCCGGTGGCGGGCGCTTGGGCGGCCCGACTTCGTCAACGATGCGTTAATGTTAAGAAAGGATGGATGTAGGCGACCTGGCGTGGATCCCTTAGCTTCGGTGGCGGTCCACAACTGCCGCCGGCCCTGGCCTTCAGGTGCCGGCGATTGAGCTCCCGGACGGGAAGACGAGGGGACGTGACAGGCGCACAAATGCGCCGCCCAAATCGGCCGCCGCCGCTGTCAGGCGCCGAATCGGGTTCAAAACCATCGCGGGTCCCGGGCGACCGGGATCGGCCACTTCACGAGGGAGGGCTCCGGCCCTCCCTTTTTTCATGATCGAATACCTTGCTTGCGGGAGCGCCGGCGGCCTATCTGGGCTTGCGCAATCGAATTGGCGCCGAGTGGACCCAGGTGGAAAAACCCCGCGAGCCGATTTTCAATATTCCGCCGGTCGTGCTGTGGCTGGTGGCGTGCCTCTGCGTCATCCACGCGATGGTGGCCTTCGTGCTGTCGGCGGACCAGAGCGAGACGGTGCTCGAATGGCTCGCCTTCGAGCCGTTGCGATATTCCTCCGGCACGGCGCTGGACGAGCCGCTGCCGGGCGGATTCCTGGCCGGCATCTGGACGTTCGTGACCTACGCGCTCCTCCACGCCAATTTTACCCATCTGATCTTCAACCTGATCTGGCTCGTCGCCTTCGGGACACCGGTGGCGCGGCGGTTCGGGACCTGGCGATTTCTGGCGTTCTTTGCCCTCACGGCGGCGACCGGCGCGCTCGCCCATCTCGTCACGCATCTCGGGGAGAACGTGCCGACGATCGGCGCCTCGGCGGCGGTGCTCGGCATGATGGCGGCGGCGATGCGGTTTGTCTTTCAGCCCGGCGGTCCGCTCGGCCTTCTGCGCCTGAGCGAGACGGAGACCTACCGGGTGCCGGCCAAGCCGCTCGGCGCGATGCTGCGCGATCCGCGCCTGCTCATGTTCGCGCTCGCGTGGTTCGGCCTCAATGCGCTGTTGGGCCTGCCGTTGTTCGCAATGCCGGGAATGGAGGAGGCGAGCGTGGCCTGGCAGGCCCATATCGGCGGGTTCATCGGAGGCCTGCTGGCCTTCACGGCGTTCGATCCGGTCCCGGACGCGCCGGCGTTCGATGCCGGGCCCGGCAGTAATCACCAATCGGGCGATGACGAGTCCATAGGCGCATAGCAATCGGCGAGGCGCTGAAAGTTTTGTTCGACTTTGTCGTAATTATATCCAGGAGTTGCCCGCTACGATCGGGATTCGGGCGAATATCCGCTCTTGCGTCCGCCACGTTTTGGTTCGATCATGAGCGCGCTTCGTCACGTGCCAGCGGCGCTTGAATTTGTGGTGCGCCAAGGTTTTGATGACCTATTGCAAAAGGTTATCAAACAAGTGACGCGGCGGAACTCGCGACTGACAACTTGCATTGTCGATGAAGCTGGTCGCGCCGGGCGACCGGCTCGTTTCTGGTCCAGGGAGAATGCAATGAACGTCAAAACGATACTGTCCATCAAGGGCAGCCACGTCACCACCATCGAGCCCCATGCGACACTCGAAGCCGCGATCTCGCTGCTGGCGAAGCATCGAATTGGCGCTCTGGTCGTGCTGGGCGCCGATCAGCGCCTGATCGGCATCTTGTCCGAACGCGACATCGTGCGCGCGCTGGCGGAGCTGGGCGCGGGCGCGCTCGCCACGCCGTTGTCGCAAGTCATGACCCGCAAGGTCGTCACCTGCAGCGAAGCCGAGACCGTCGGCGGCATCATGGAGCGGATGACCACCGGCAAGTTCCGGCATGTGCCGGTGCTCGAGCAGGACCGCCTGGTGGGCATCGTGTCGATCGGCGACGTGGTCAAGCAACGGCTGTCGGAGATCGAGCACGAGAGCGCGGCATTGCGCGACTACATCCAGACAGCGTAGCAGGCCGCCGGGATCGCGGGGCCGGACGTCGGCGGCCGGAGCAATTTTCCGGCCTTCCTGGCGGCTTGCATCACGCAGCGGCCTATTCGGCGGCCTCCGGCTTGGGTGCGCGGCGCGCCAGCCGCGGGCGCGCCATCGGGAACACCGCGTCCACCACGGCGTAGTCGTTGTAGCCGCAGCGCGCGATCGGCTGCATCGCCGCGGTGTCGAGCCTGCCGTCCTTGATGAAGCGGTCGTCGATATGAACCCCGACGACCTGTCCGAACACGACATAACGCTGCGAGCTCTGCCCGTCGAGATCGCGCAGATCGAGGATCTGCAGGAGCTTGCATTCGAGCGCGCAAGGCGAGGCGGCGACCCGCGGTGCCCGAACCAGGCGCGCGGGCGCGGGCTCGAGGCCGGCCTCGATCATCTCATTGACCCCGCGCGCATACTCCATTCCGGTCTTGGAGACCGCCTCGCGCAGCGCAAAACTCGCGAAGTTGCAGACGAACTCCCTGGTCTCCTCGATGAAGGAGATCGAGTCCTTGCGGCCGCCGCTCGAGAACATCACCATCGGGGGTTCCTCGGACACGGCGTTGAAGAACGAATAGGGCGCCAGATTGATCTCGCCGTTGCGGCTGACCGAGGTTATCCAGCCGATCGGCCGCGGCACCACGATCGCCTTGAAGGGATCGCGCGGCAATCCGTGGTCGTTGTTGGCGGTCTGGTAGAACATCGGCGGACTTCAGGGCGAGAAGCGGGTCGCAATCTCGCCGAGCGGCGGCCGCGGCCGGTCCTCGGGCGGACCCGGCGGCCGGCCGATGTGAATGAAACCAGCGATGCGCTCATGCGGCGCGAGGCCCAGCGCATCGAGCACGCCGCGGTCATAGGCGTACCATTCGGTGATCCAGCTCGCTCCGTAACCGAGCGCATAGGCGGCGAGCACGAGGTTCATGGCGGCGGCGCCGGCCGAGAGCACCTGTTCCCATTCGGGGATCTTCACATGCGGACCGGCGCGGCTGACGACAGCCACCACCAGCGGCGCGCGCGCCAGGCGCTCGCGCTCGGCCTCGACGTGCTCGGGTTTCGCATCCGGATACTTGACGCGGAACGCTGCCGCGATGGCGGCGCCCGCGACACGCCGCGCCTCGCCTTCGAACACGATGAAGCGCCAGGGCGTGAGCTTGCCGTGATCGGGCACCCGCGACGCGACGGTCAGGAGGGTATCGATCTCGGCTGCGGATGGGGCAGGGCCGCTGAGCTCGCCCGCCTTGAAGGAGCGCCGGGTGGTGAGGAGTTCGAGGGCATCGGGCATGGTCGGGGTTCGCCTAGCACAGGGCCCGTCTGGTGACAAACCGTCCAGCGGCTTGAATTTGCCGCGATTTCGGGCAAAAACGCCGATCATGAGGTTGGCGGGGACCAGCTGGGGCCGCAAGGGCCTATTCGTCTTTGCGATCGGGTTGTGGCTGTTCGCGCCTCCCGATCCCGCAACGGCGCAGTTTTTCGATGGTCAGAGCGCGCCCCGCCCGCCCGGGGACGTGCCTGTGCCGCCGCCCGCCGTCAGTTTGGCCCCTCCAAGTCCCGGCAGCAGCACGCGTGGCGACCGGATCGCACCTCCGACCGGCCCGGTGCTGCAGTCGCTGCCCCCGGCGGTCGCCACTCCGGCACCCGCGCAGATCGTGCCCGCGATCCCGGCCGGGCAGGCGGCCCTTGCGGTCAGCGCCCGCTTCGGCCGCGACATGCCGGTGGTCACCGGCGGCCTGGTCTGGCGGGTCTATGGCAACAGGCCGGACCAGACCGGCGCCTTCCGGCTGCTCAAGGAGGACAAGGGGGCGACGCCCACCTTCACGCTGGCGCCCGGCGGGTACGTGATCCATGTCGGCTTCGGGCTGGCGAGCTCCACCCGGGCGGTGCAGCTGCGCGCCGGCGAAACCGTGCGGGAAGTCTTCGAAATCTCCGCCGGCGGATTGCGGATCGAGGGACGGGTCGGTGACGCCCGCATCCCGCCCGGACAGATTTCCTTCGATGTCTACAAGGGCAGCCAGTTCGAGCCGAGCGACAAGCGGCCGATCGCGCAGTCGGTCATGACCGGCGACCTGGTGTTGATGCCCGAGGGCACCTATCACATCGTGTCCAACTATGGCGATGCCAACTCGGTGGTGCGCTCCGACATAAGGGTGCAGGCCGCCAAGCTCACCGACGCGACGGTGACCCACCGCGCCGCCATCATTACGCTCAAGCTGGTGAACGAACGGGGCGGTGAGGCCATCGCCGATACGCAGTGGTCGGTGCTCACCCCCGGCGGCGACGTGATCAAGGAATCGATCGGTGCGTTCCCGCGCGTGATCCTGGCGGAAGGCGACTATCGGGTGGTCGCCCGCAACGACAGCAGGTCCTTCGAGCGCGAATTCAAGGTCATCACCGGTGTCGATGGCGAGGTCGAGGTTCTCACCCGCTGATCGGCGGGCGACGGCCGGTCTCGCGTGGCACCGACGTGGCCGGACGAGGCGAGCATGAACCACACAACTCCGATCGTCGGACTTCTGCTCGCTGCCGGCATCTCGATCGCGGCTGCCGCGCCGCTTGTTCCCTCCAGCGTAATGCCCGGCCGGGAGCGCGACCGCTTCACGGATTCCCCGGTCGAGCGCTTCATGCGGCCCGGCCCCTACCAGACGCCGCCGGTGATCGAATCCACCGAGCCGCGCTGCGATGTCCACCAGCCGCGCCATTCGAAGACGCGACCGCCCAAGCGCAAGAGTTGCTGAAGCTGCCGGCCTTCACACTCGATCAATCAGCGATCAAGCATGACCGTGCTGATGGTGCGGGTCGGGCGTATGCGAATGAGCATGCGTCAGCGGCGCGTGCTCATGCAGGTGATCATGGGGATCGCCCGCCCGCTCGGAGGGCTGATGCGCGTGCTGGTGATGCAGGTCGTGGACGTGCCGGTGCGCGTGCTTGACCGGAGCGTGCAGGTGCTCATGCGCATGGCGCTCGGTCAGGTGCAGCCAGACGCCCAACGCCATGAGCGCGCCCGCGCCGGCGAGCTGCACGGTCAGCGGATCGCCCAATGCGAAAACGGCGGCGAGCGCGCCCATGAACGGCGCGGTTGCGAAATAGGCGCCGGTGCGCGCGGCTCCCAGCTCACGCAGCGCAAGCACGAACAGGACCAGGCTCACCCCGTAACCGACGAAGCCCACCGCGCCGGCGAGGAGCGATGGGACGAGCGCGGGGAATGATCCGCCGGCCCAGAATCCCAGGGCCAGATTGACCGGTCCGGCCACCAGCCCCTTGATCTCGACGATCTGGAAGGGGTCGGCCAACGAGATCTTGCGCGTGAGATTGTTGTCGAGCGCCCAGGCAAAGCATGCGCCGATGATGGCCAGCGGACCCAGCATGGCATCGAGGGTCGGCAGCCCGGACCAGGCCAGGGTGGCGGCGCCAGCCACCAGGCAGGCCATCCCGAGCACCAGTCGCAAACCATAGTTTTCCCGGAACACCACCCGTGCGATCAGGGCGGTGGCTGCTCCTTCGAACGCAAGCAGGAGCGAGGCGGTGGCGGCATGGGTCTGCGCCAAGCCGACCATGAGGAGGAGCGGGCCGATGACCCCGCCGCTGACCACCGCCCCGACTAGCCAGGGCATGTCCCGCCGCCCGAGTGCCACGCCCCCGGCCCGGATATTTCCCGTCGGCAGCAGACGCAGCAGCCCGACGCCTACTCCGGCGCCGCAATAAAGCAGCCCCGCGAGCATCGCCGGATGCACCGAGCCGAGCAAAATCTTGGCGGCGGGCGTCGACAGGCCGAACAAGGCCGCGGATCCGAATGCGAAAAGGATCGCCATCCTGTTCATGTCGTAAACCCGATCCCGCTCACCAAATCGTCAGTCGTTGACATAGAACAGCAACACTTCCGAGCCGCCCTGGGGCAGCATGTTGGGCCAGGACATGTACAGACTGTCCTGCGTGCGGGTCTTGAGGTGAAAGCTGGTGCTGCCGGCGCCAGCCCCGACCGGGACGCGGGCGATGGCGGCCGGGTGGTCGGGATCCTCGATCCGGAAAACGTCGATGAAGCCGGCTCCCGGCGCATAGATGCGCTTGCGGGCCGGGTCGAGCCACAGGTCGTCGACGCCGAGCACGCTGGGCAGGCTGGCGACCACGCCGCCCGTTTCCGTATCGACCACGGTCAGCCGTCCGGGCTGCAGCGAGGCCGTGAACAGCCGATGGCGCGCTTCGTCCAACGCAAGCGCGTGATTGTTGCTGCTGCCCGGGATCTTCCACTTCGTCACCGCACCGGTCTTGCGGTCGATGCCCCCGATGGATTCTTGATCCGGCAGGTTGACGAAAATCCGCGACCCGTCCTGCTCCAGCTGGAACGACTCGGGATGGCTTCCGAGCTTGTATTCCGCAACGCGTTCCATGGTCGCCGGATCGACCGTGGCGAGCGCGCCGCCCTGGCGCTCCCCATAGGCCAGGTAGACGAGCTTGGCGCCCGGATCGTAACGCATGTTGTCGGTATTGGCTGCGGCGCCGAAGTCCAAGGTCTTGATGAGGGCGTAGCTCGCGGCGTCATAGAAGCGTAATTTGCCGGACTGGCTCGACACCGCGATCCGATCGACGCCCGGGAGGTAGACCGAGGCCTGCGGGTGCTCCAGGCCCGTGATCGTGTGCACCTGCTTCCAGGAATCGATGATCTCGACCGTATTGTTGCCGAGGGCCGACACCAGCAGGATGCCGCGCTTGCTGTCCCAGCCGTAATGGTCCATGCGCCCGTACACGCCGGGCAGAGCGATGCGGCTGCGCAGCGTCAGCGGCGGCAACTTGTCCGCATCCTGCGGCGCCGGCCGCGGCCCGGTCTCTTGCGCCAGGGCGTGGCCGACAAGCAGCGCGGCCAAGCCGGCGGCGACCATGCTCACTTGCTTCATGGCGCGGATGCTCCGTGGCGATTCTTGCCCGATCGGGGCCGGCCATCATACGACGCGGATCGTATCTGTCTATTTGAAGTCGTCGCAATCAGCCTTGCCGTCATAGTAGAGCAGACACTCCGCTCGCGTAACCTTTCCGTGCCCGACGACCCGCGCCTGCAGATACGCGACCAACGCATCGATCTCATCGAGGCTCAGCGTGCGAGGCGTTGGTTGCAGATTGTCCGGCACGTTCCCCAACGGTCGCCCGTAACATCCACGAACCCTGTATGCCCCCGCGTCGAACGAGGGCATCCCGGTGCCGGGGCGACCGCACATGATGGTCAGCCGGATCCCCGCCGCATCAAGGCGCGTGGTCCGCAGATTGGCTCCCATCGGATAATCGTCGTCGTCGCGCTCGCCGTCCGCAAACGGTCCATGGCAATCCACGCACCCGGAGCTTCGCCAGATCTCCAGCCCGGCGCTCGTCCTGGCGTCGTCCTGCCCAAGCGCTGCAGCACCGTGCAACAGAAGAGCCGCAAGGGTCGCGATCCAAGTCACGGCGCGAGCTTCGATCCGGGTCGTCGACCCTCCGCTCGGAGCCGCCCATGGAGTGACGAAAATGGGAGTTGGATCGGGGGCCTTGTCATCCATTGCTCGCTCCAACATACAGCGAGCAGTGCTTGGATGGGGGCCCATCTGACGGGGAGACTGCAATGTCCCCGGGCGTCGACCACTATACGGAACCCGGTTTGTACGCAACAGCCTGCTGATCATCAGCTCGAATGTCACATTCCGTTGATCCGGTCGCGCCAGCTTGCGGCCGGCTTCGCGACCGGCTAGATATCCGCGCGGGGAAATGCAGGCTCCCCATCAGACGGTTCGCCGTCCAAGCTCTGCGCAACACTCGCTTGTCGAGAAGATTGCGCATGGACGAAACCGCCATCCCCTCAATTGGTTCGCTTGATCGGCATGTGCTGCCCGCTTCGCGTCGGCAGCGCACGTCGGCGATTGCAATCCGGCTCACCCGCCGTCATTTCATGGCGGCCGCCACCATAGGTGCAACGATGACGATTGGAAATAACTTGGCTCGGGCGCAGGCGTCTGCCGGCCGCTTCGACTTCAGCAAGTCGCTCGAGGGCTGGACCACGGTTTCCGGCAGATGGGCGCTTGAGGATGTCGCGGGCTCCTCCCAGGGCCGTGCCTTGGTCCAGCGGGCGACCGGCAACGAGTTCAATGTGATCGTGGCGCCCGGCGGTCCTTACCACAACGCCGACGTCTCGGTGCGCTTCAAGCCGGTGTCCGGACGCGAGGATGCCTCCGCCGGCATCGTCTTTCGCTTCTCGGACGGCCGCTACTACGTGATCCGCGCCAATGCGCTGGAGGATAACTTCAACTTCTACTACTACGACCGCGGTCGCCGCCAGATCGCGGGGGCGAGCGTCAAGGCGCCGGTGCTTGGTCAATGGCACAAGCTGCGAATAGCCGCCGACGGCGACCGCATCCAGGGCTGGCTCAACGATCAGGCACTCATCGATCAGCGCGACAGCCGATTCGCGTCCGGCAGCGTCGGCCTTTGGACCAAGGCCGATTCAGTGACCGCTTTCGACGAATTGACGATCACTCCGCGGAACGCCTGATCGGGCTTTCAAATTATCAGGGACCAGGGGTAGGGATGCCAACCGGGCCAAGGGCCCAAAAAAGGAGACATACTTATGCGTATTCTCAATACGGTCATGATCGGCGTTGCGGCGGCATTCTGCAGCGCCGCTCACGCGCAGGAAATCGACTGGAAGAAGGTCGATGAAGCGCTCGGCAAGACCGCCGCGGTATCGGGCGAGGTCCATCGCTACGGGTTGCCGCGCACCGACCTCACCGTGACGCTTGACGGCGTCACCATCAAGCCCGCCTTCGCGCTCGGCGGCTGGGCCGCGTTCGCGCCGATGCACGGCCAGGCCATGGTGATGGGCGATCTCGTGCTGCTGGAAACCGAGATCAACCCGGTCATGGCGAAGCTGCTCGAAGGCGGCCTCGACATCACGGCAGTGCACAATCACCTGCTGCGGGCGAACCCGGCGACCTTCTACATGCATGTCGGGGGTCACGGCGATCCGGTGAAGATGGCGAGCGCCATTCGCGCCGCGCTGGCGCTGAGCAAGACGCCGTTCGATCCGCCGCCGGCCAATCCGGCGCCGGCGCCCGCGATCGATCTCGATACCGCCCAGCTCGACACGATCATGGGAGTCAAAGGGCAGCCGAACGGCGGCGTCTATCAATTCGCGGTGCCGCGGCGCGAGCCGGCGATCGAAGGCGGAATGACGGTCAACACCCCGCTCGGCGGCGCGAACGCCATCAATTTCCAGCCGACCGGCGGCGGCAAGGCCGCGATCACCGGCGATTTTCTGGTCACCGGCGACGAGGTCAATCCGCTGATCCGCACGCTGCGCCAGAACGGCATCGAGGTGACGGCGATCCACAGCCATATGCTCACCGAGCAACCCCGGATGATCTTCATTCATTTCTGGGCCAACGACGACGCCGTGAAGCTCGCCAAGGGGCTGCGCGCCGCGCTGGAGAAGACCGCGATCGTAAAAAGCTGAAAACGCGCAGGCGGATTGGGCCGAGCCTGGCCGGCCCAATCCGCGGGTTTCGTTAGCCTTGTCATGGAGATCAGCATGAAGCCGCGCATTTTCATCGCGCTTTTGCTTGTCGGCGGCGCGATGATCGGGCCAAGCGCCTTCGCAGAGGAGAAATTCCTGAAGCTTACCGGCGGCGCACAACCAGGCGACGCGCCGCTGCAGCTCGAAGGCAATATCCCGCTCGGCGCGGTGCGCGGTCGCATCGACCATATGGCGATCGATCTCAGCCGCCGGCGGCTGTTTGTCGCCGAGCTCGGCAATGACAGCGTGAGCGTGGTCGACCTCGACGGACGCAAGGTGGTGCACCGGATCGGCGGCCTGAAGGAGCCGCAAGGGGTTGGCTATCTGCCGTCGACCGATACGCTGTTTGTGGCCAATGGCGGCGATGGCTCGCTGCGGCTGTTCCAGGGGCAGGACTATGCGGCCAGTGGACGGATTGATCTCGGCGACGATGCCGACAATGTCCGGGTGGAGCAAGGAGCCAAGCGGGTCATCGTCGGCTATGGCAGCGGTGCCTTGGGGGTGATCGACGCCGTTGGCCGCAGCCGGATCGCCGAGATTCGTCTGCCGGCACATCCGGAGAGCTTTCAACGCGATTCGGAGTCCGGCCGGATTTACGTCAACGTGCCCAACCGACACGCGATCGCGGTCGTCGATCCGGAGAAGGGGAAGCAGGTCGCCAATTGGCCGATGACCACCGCGGGCGCCAATTTCCCGCTGGCGCTCGATCAAGATGCGCATCGCGTTCTGGTGATGTTCCGCAATCCCGCAAAGCTCGGCGTGCTCGCCATGCCGGACGGCGCCCAGGTGGCCGCGGTGGAAGCTTGCGGCGATGCCGACGACCTCTTCATCGACCCCAAGCGCCAACGCGTCTATGTGAGCTGCGGCGAGGGGGCCATCGACGTGTTCGATGCGCAGACCTATCGGCGCATGGCGCGCATCCCCACGGTCCCCGGCGCCCGCACCGCGTTCTTCGCCCCCGAGATCGATCGCTTCATGCTGGCCGTGCGTGCTACCGCGCGCGAACCGGCGGCGATCTGGCTGTTTCGTCCAGCGCCCTGATTCCCATGCCCGATGGTCAAACCCACGCTGCGCCCATGAGCGCGGCCGAACCAGCGGCGCGGAGCAGCCGTTCCGATATCAATCTGCTTTACGCGGCACGGGGACTGCGCGGATTTGGCGATGGTTTTGCCGTCATACTGCTGCCGGCCTATTTGTCCGCGATCGGCTACGACACGATTGACATCGGCATCGTGGCGGCGGCTTCGCTGCTGGGTTCCGCGGTCCTGACGCTGGCCGTCGGGCTGTTTGCGCCGCGGCACGATCTGCGCAAGCTCTTGCTGGTCGCTGCCGGCCTGATGACGGCGACCGGCCTCGCATTCCCGGCTTTCCAGCATATCGTGTTCATCGCGGTGGTGGCCTTCATCGGCACCATCAATCCGTCGGCCGGGGACATCGGCGTGTTCGTGCCGCTCGAGCACGCCATGCTGGCGCGCGGCGTTCCGGATCGCGAGCGCACGGCGGTGTTCGCGCGCTACAGCCTGATCGGCGCCTTGTCGGCGGCGGCAGGCGCGCTCGCGGCAGCGCTTCCGGATCTCCTCGCTACCATCGGCATCGGCGAGATCGCCGCGTTCCGCCTCATGTTCTTGGCTTATGCGTTGCTCGGGCTCACGGGCGCAGTCCTTTACCGCCGGCTGCCATGCCAGATTGGAGAAACCCGCCACAGCGCGCCGCTCGGGCCATCGCGCGCCGTGGTGTACCGGCTCGCGGCGCTGTTCAGCCTCGATGCGTTTGCGGGCGGCTTCATCGTCCAGTCGCTGCTCGCGCTGTGGCTGTTCCAGCGCTTCGACCTTTCGTTGTCCGCGGCCGCCAGCTTCTTCTTCTGGTCGAGCGTCTTGAGCGCGTTCTCCTATCCGGTGGCGGCCCGGCTTTCCAAGCGGGTCGGCCTCGTCAACACCATGGTGTATACGCACATACCTTCCAGCATCTGCCTCATCCTGGCGGCGTTTGCTCCCAATCTCGGCGTGGTCATGGGGCTGCTGCTGGTCCGCTCGGCGCTCTCGCAGATGGATGTGCCGACCCGAACATCCTACGTCATGGCTGTGGTGACGCCGGCCGAACGGACGGCGGCGGCGAGCGTCACCGCGGTGCCGCGCAGCCTCGCGGCCTCGCTCAGCCCGGCGCTTACCGGCGTTCTCCTGGCGACGCCTTTCTCCGGCCTGCCGCTCGTCATCTGCGGCTGCCTCAAGATCATCTACGATCTGTCGTTGCTGGTGTCATTCCGGCACATCAAGCCGCCGGAGGAAAAGCCGGCGGTCGCGGCCCCCTCGGCTTGAGCGCGCCGTGGTTTCAGAGCCGCACGTGCCGCAGCCGCAGCGCATTGCCGACCACGCTCACCGAGGACAGCGCCATGGCGGCCGCGGCGATGATCGGCGAGAGCACGATCCCGAAAGCGGGATAGAGCGCTCCGGCCGCGATCGGCACGCCTGCCGCGTTGTAGATGAAGGCGAAGAACAGGTTCTGCCGGATGTTGCCCATGGTGGCCGCCGACAGCCGCCGCGCCCGCACGATGCCGGTCAGGTCGCCTCCGAGGAGCGTCACGCCCGCGCTCTCGATCGCCACATCCGATCCGGTCCCCATGGCGATGCCGACCTCGGCCGCCGCCAGCGCGGGGGCGTCGTTGACGCCGTCGCCCGCCATCGCCACCACGCGGCCTTCGCGCCGGAGCCGCTCGATCACGGCGCTCTTCTGGTCGGGCAGCACTTCGGCCTCGACCTCGCTGATGCCCAGACGGCGCGCGACCGCCTGCGCCGTCGTCTTGTTGTCGCCGGTCAGCATAACGATCCGCACGCCCGCGGCGGTGAGCGCCGTGATGGCATCCGGGGTGGTGGCTTTGACCGGGTCCGCGATCGCGATGATGCCGATAGCTCTGCCGTCCTGCGCCAGATAAATCGCGGTCGCGCCGTCCTGACGCAGCCGCTCCGCCTGCGCCTCGAGCGCGGTGACTGAAATTCCGATCTCGCCCAGAAATCGCGCATTGCCGACGGCGATCCTGCGATGGTCCACGGTGCCGATCGCGCCCTTGCCGGTCGGGGCATCGAAATCCGTGACCTCTGCTGGCGCGATCTTGCGTTCCGCGGCCGCGTCCATGATGGCGCGGGCCAGCGGATGCTCGCTCGCCCTCTCGACGCTGGCGGCGAGCCGCAGCAGCTCGGCCTCGTTCATTCCCTCCGCCGGAACCACCGCCACGACCCGCGGCTTGCCTTGGGTGAGCGTCCCGGTCTTGTCGACCACCAGGGTATCGATCCGCTCCATGCGCTCCAGCGCTTCCGCGTCCTTGATCAGGACGCCCGCGGTCGCGCCGCGGCCGACACCGACCATGATCGACATCGGGGTCGCCAGCCCGAGCGCGCACGGGCAGGCGATGATGAGCACGCTCACGGCGGCGACGAGCCCGAACGCCAACCGCGGCTGCGGCCCGAAGATCGCCCAGGCCGCGAAGGCGACGAGCGCGACCAGGATCACCGCGGGCACGAACCATCCGGCAACCTGATCGGCGAGGCGCTGGATCGGGGCGCGCGAACGCTGGGCGGTTGCCACCATTTGCACGATCCGGGCCAGCATCGTATCGCGGCCGACCTGCTCGGCCCGCATGACGAAGGCGCCGGTCTGATTGAGCGTCCCGCCGATCAGCCTGGCGCCGGCCTCCTTGGTGACGGGCATGGATTCGCCGGTCACCATCGATTCGTCGAGCGATGATCGACCCTCGACCAGCGCGCCGTCGACCGGGACCTTCTCGCCCGGCCGCACCCGCAGCCGGTCGCCGACCATCACGATGTCGAGCGAGACCTCCTCCTCGGTACCGTCATTCTTCACGCGCCGCGCCGTCTTGGGCGCGAGGTCGAGCAGCGCGCGGATCGCGCCCGAGGTTTGCTCGCGGGCCCGCAGCTCCAGGACCTGGCCGAGCAGCACCAGCACCGTGATGACGGCCGCCGCCTCGAAATACACCGCAACGGCGCCATCCTGGCCGCGAAACGCCGCCGGGAAAATCCCGGGAGCGAGCGTTGCGACCACGCTGTAGATCCAGGCGACGCCGGTGCCCATGGCGATCAGCGTGAACATGTTGAGGTTGCGGGTAACGAGCGAGTTCCAGCCGCGCACGAAGAACGGCCAGCCGCCCCACAGGACCACCGGGGTTGCGATCACCAGCTGAATCCAGCTCGAGAGTGCCTGGCCGATGGGCATGTGCAGGTTGGCGAGGTGTCCGCCCATCTCGAGCGCCACCACCGGAATGGCGAGCCCAAGCCCGACCCAGAGCCGCCGGGTCATGTCGAGGAGCTCGGGATTTGGTCCCGCCTCGGCGGTCGCGAGCAGCGGCTCGAGCGCCATGCCGCAGATCGGGCAGCTGCCCGGACCGGATTGCCGGATCTGGGGATGCATCGGACAGGTGTAGATGGTGCCGTGCGGAACTGGCGGGGGAGGCGGCTTGCCGGCTTCGGATTCCAGATACTTTTGCGGGTCGGCCGCGAACTTGGCCCGGCACCCGGCCGAGCAGAAATAGTAGGTATGTCCCGCAAGTGATTGCCGGTGCGCGGCCTTATGCGGATCGACCGTCATGCCGCAGACCGGATCGCGCACTCCGTCGCCGGTGTGGCCCTGATGATCGCGGTGATCAGCCTTCGCGTGGCCGGGCACGCCTTGCGCCGCGGCGTCGGAACCGTGCTGGTGCTCGGCCCGTAACGGCTCTGCCATGGCAGTCGACCTCTGGAGGCGTCGCCTTGATCCAAGTCAACGGCAGCCTCGGTGATCGCAGGCGTTCTTCCGGCTCCGGTCGTCCAGAGCGGCTACTTATCGACCTGCGTTGAATTGGCCAGGATCCATTCCAAGGCTTCCGTTTCCGTGGCGAAGCCATCGACCCGGCGCTCATGCCCTTGGTGATATCTTATCACCACGTGCCATCCGGTTCCCTCTTTGTCCTGAAAGGGCAGCATCACCGGTTGTTCTTCTGGTTCCGTCATCGAATACCTATGCTTCGTCGAGTTCGGTTTCCGGCTCGGTCTTCCGGCCGGGGCGTTGCACTAAACACTCGGCGGCCTCACGCGACCGATTTCATCCTTCGCATGTCGGGCGGCACCGCTTCGTCCGCAAGCGCCGCGAGCGCCGCATCGAGCCCCAGCACCTGCTGATCCTCCTTGCCGAAGCGGCGGATCGAGACCGTGCGCTCGGCCGCCTCCTTCTTGCCCACGACCAGCAGCGCCGGCACCTTGGCGAGCGAATGCTCGCGCACCTTGTAATTGATTTTCTCGTTGCGCAGATCGCCTTCGACCCGCAGCCCGGCGCGTCGCGCCGCCTCGACGGCAATGCGCGCATAGTCGTCGGCATCCGACGTGATGGTGGCGACCACCACCTGCGACGGGCTGAGCCAGAGCGGCAGGTGGCCCGCATAGTGCTCGATCAGGATGCCGGTGAAGCGCTCGAGCGAGCCGAACATGGCGCGGTGGAGCATGACCGGCGTCATCTTGTTGGAGCGCTCGTCGATATAGAACGCTCCGAGCCGGCCCGGCATGTTGAGATCGACCTGGACGGTGCCGCACTGCCAATCGCGGCCGATGCCATCGCGCAGCACATATTCGAGCTTGGGCCCGTAGAACGCGCCTTCGCCCTTGTTGAGGGTCCAGGGCCGTTTCGAAGTCCCCAAGGCATGCATCAGGGCGGCTTCCGCCTTGTCCCAGATGGCATCGTCGCCGATCCGCTTGTCGGGCCGGTCGGAGAACTTGATGTGCACGTCCGAAAACCCGAAATCCTCATAGATGGAGAGGATTAGGTCGTTCATCTTGAGGGATTCCTCAGCGATCTGGCTCTCCGTGATGAAGGCGTGGGCATCGTCTTGCGTAAAGGCGCGCACCCGCATCAAGCCGTGCAGCGAACCGGACGGCTCGAAGCGATGCACCTTGCCGAATTCGGCAAGCTTGAGAGGCAGATCGCGGTAGGACTTGAGCCCATTCTTGAAGATCTGGACATGGCCCGGACAGTTCATGGGCTTGATCGCATAGACGCGCTCGTCATCCTCGCGCTTCTGGGTGAGGAACATCAGATCGCCATAGGCCTGCATGTGGCCGGTCGCGACCCATAGCTGGGAATCCATGAGCTGGGGCGAGTTGACCTCGACATAGCCGGCCTCGGTCTGGCGACGGCGGATATATTGCTCGAGCGCCTGGAACAGGGTCCAGCCCTTGGGATGCCAGAACACCGAGCCCGGCGCTTCCTCCTGGAAGTGAAACAGATCCATCTCGCGGCCGACCCGGCGGTGGTCGCGCTTCTCGGCTTCCTCGATCTGCTTGAGATAGGCGTCGAGCTCTTCCTGCTTGGCGAAGGCGGTGCCGTAGATGCGCGAGAGCATCTCGCGGTTCGAGTCGCCGCGCCAATAGGCGCCGGCGACCTTCATCAGCTTGAAGGCCCCTCCGATCTTGCCGGTCGAGGTCATGTGCGGGCCGCGGCAGAGGTCGAACCAATCGCCTTGGCTGTAGATCTTGAGCGGCTCGCCGGCCGGAATGGCGTCGACCAGCTCCACCTTGAACAGCTCGTTCTTGTCGCGGAAGACGCGCTTGGCCTCCTCGCGCGACATGATGCTCTTGGTGAACGGCTTGTCGCGCGCGATGATCTCGCGCATCTTCTGCTCGATCGCGGCAAAATCCTCGGGCGTGAACGGCTCGTTGCGGAAGAAGTCGTAATAGAATCCGTTCTCGATCACCGGCCCGATGGTGACTTGCGTTCCGGGCCAGAGCGATTGCACGGCCTCCGCCAGCACATGGGCGCAGTCGTGCCGGATCAGCTCGAGGCTGCGCTTATCCTCGCGGGTGAGAAACTCGATTTTGGCGTCGCGCTCGATCGGATCGGCGAGATCGGTGACCACGCCATCAAGCCCCATCGCCACCGTGCGCTTGGCGAGCGACGGCGAGATGCCTTTGGCGATATCGAGACCGGTGATGCCATTGGGATATTCCCGACTGGCGCCGTCGGGAAACGTCAGGGTGACCATGGTGACCTCGTGCTCACTCGCTGCCTACGAATGCAGGTAAGCGTGGCTGGACGCCGTTCGGGAAGGCCCGAATGCGCCAAGCCGGACGGGCATATACCACAGGAAACAGCAGGTCAAAACTGCGCGGATCGAGGGGAATCGAGGCCGGCTGGCGCGGGATTGGTGCCGCGCCAGCGGGCGTAGCGCCAGGGCAGGTACCAGTGCGCATCCGCTCGAAGTCGCTCGGGCACGAGATCGAGTCCTGACGTGCCCCAGGGATGGCAGCGCAAGAGCCGCCCCAGAATCATCCAGCCGCCCGCCCACAGCCCGAAGCGGTCGAGTGCCTGGTCCGCATAGGCCGAGCAGGTCGGCAGATGCCGGCAGTGAAAGCCGACCAGGGGCGAGAACGCATAGCGATAGACCGTGACCAGGCCGCGCGCCGCGCGCCGCGGCACGCTCGCGAGAGCAGATCTGGTTTGGCTCAAGACGGAAGCCACTTGGTCTCCGGGTGCGCGCTTTAGAAGGTGCGCTTGCAGCGGTTCTGGATGAAACGCGCCCCGTAGTCGACGCGCATTTTCTCCCAGTCGGAGGCAGTCGGGACGTAGCTCGAAGCCGGGCAATGCGCCACATGGGCCTTGAGCCGGCCCGCGAAGGCGATGTTGGTCTCGAGCGTGATGCAGGTGATCGGCCGGTCGGCCGGCGAAGCGACCTCGAGCCGCGGCAGCTCGGATTCGTCCTTCATGAGGGCGGCCTCCTCGGTCTTGCAGTCCGCCGCCGCGGCGGCGCTGTCGGCGAGAGCGGCGCTCCAGGCGAGAGCCATCAGCAGCTTTGTTCCAGCACGCGCACGCAACGTCACCCCCCAAGCGATCGCATCGATTCTCGCATCGGCTACTCGGCCGCCACCGTGCCCCGGCGCCTGGCCTCGATCTGGTCGATGGCGTCAACCACCGCATCGAATGTCAGCAGGGTCGAGGCATGGCGCGCCTTGTAGTCGCGCACGGGCTCGAGCACCGCCACGTCGGCCCATTTGCCGGCCGGCGGCGCGCCATTCTCCTTGAGCATGCGGCGCACCGTCTCGCGCAGGTCGCGCAGCTCCTGCGCCCGCGCCCCCACCACATTGCCCGCCATGATCGACGACGATGCCTGGCCGAGCGCACAGGCCTTCACGTCATGGGCGAAGTCGGTGACCCGGTCGCCCTCCATCTTGAGGTCGACCGTGACGGTGGAGCCGCACAGCTTGGAGTGGGCGGTGGCGGTGGCATCGGCATCGGGAAGCCGGCCCAGCCGGGGGATATTCCCGGCCAGCTCCAGAATCCGGCGATTGTAGACCTCGTTCAGCATGGCCTTGGGTCACGGTTGTCGGCGCAGCTGCCTCATTGCCACCTGCGTCTGAGCGAATATATAGGGACTGGCTGGCGCTTGCGAGCAGGCAGCCGGGCCCCGCGTTCGCGGGGCCGCGCAGGATGGTGGCTCCGCCGTAGCGGAGCCATGCAAATGGGAATGCGGCGTCCGGACGATGCGCATGGCGGCGAAAGCCCAAAGGCGTGTTCGGCCGATGCGGCCGCCCCGGTGACACCCCCGGCCCCGAAGTGGGGCCGGTCGAACGGAGAGACCGTAATGGACGCTGTTGTCAAACCCTGGCCCAAGCCGGCCCTTTCCGATCATGTGCGGGCGGCACCGCAGCCGCCTGCGGAGCGCCCCTCGCGCGAGCAGGCGGAAGCCGCGGTGCGCACATTGATCGCTTTTGCCGGCGACCGCCCGGAGCGCGAGGGCCTGATCGAGACCCCCCGTCGCGTCATCGACGCCTATGACGAGCTCTATCGCGGCTATCGCGAAAGCCCGGCCGAACTGCTCGACCGCACCTTCACCGAGATCGGCAAATACGATGACTTCGTGCTGGTGCGCGACATCTCGTTCAATTCCCATTGCGAGCACCACATGATGCCGTTCCTCGGCAAGGCGCACATCGCCTACAAGCCGGTCGAGCGCGTCGTCGGGCTCTCCAAGCTGGCGCGGCTGGTCGACGTCTATGCGCGACGGCTGCAGACCCAGGAGCACCTGACCTCGCAGATCGCCACCGCGATCGAGGAGATTCTCATGCCGCGCGGCGTCGCCGTGATGCTCGAGGCGGAGCACATGTGCATGTCGATGCGCGGCGTCGAGAAGCCGGGCTCCTCGACCATCACGACCCAGTTCGCCGGGTCGTTCCGCGACAATCCCGACCAGCAGGTTCGCTTCATCACCATGGTGCGCGGGGCCGAGCGCTGATCTGCGCCGGCACGCATCGGCATTTTTTTGGGGCGTGTCTTGGCTGATCAGCCCGTCTTTGCGCAGCGTGGCTCGACCCAGGGGGTCGAGGAAGGGCGCGCGCTCGCGCCCAAGTTCGATGCCGACGGTCTGCTGACCTGCGTCGCCACCGATGCGCATTCGGGCGAGGTCCTGATGGTGGCGCATATGAATGCCGAGGCGCTTAAGAGGACCATCGCGACCGGCGAGGCCTGGTACTTCAGCCGATCGCGCAAGAACCTATGGCGGAAGGGCGAGACCTCCGGCCACGTGCAGCGCGTCGTGGAGATGCGGGTCGACTGCGACCAGGACGCGGTTTGGATCAAGGTGGAGCAGGTGGGCCCTGGCGCCTGCCACACCGGGCGGCGCTCCTGCTTCTATCGCGTGGTCCCGCTCGGCCCGAGCGCCGAGTCGCTCGGCGCGAACGCCGACGCATCCATCAAGCTCGAATTCCGCGACGCCGAGAAGGCGTTCGATCCGCACCAGGTATATGGCGGCGGCGGAACACCCGAGAGCAAGTCCTGAATTGGCGGCCCGGTGATTGTTAGGACATTCGTAACGCAACCTGAACAGTGCATCGTAAGGTAAATTTTGATCTTTGCTTGAGCGTTCCCGCTGCTCTCGCTAGCCTCGAACCGAGATCGGCGCATTCGCGCCGAGGCTGTCACGAGCGAGTAGGGTGGAACATGTCACGTTTGGTCTCTTCGGCACTGTTTGTTGCATTGGCCGCATCGACGGCCGGTTCGGTTGCGCTGCCGACTGCGGCGCAGGCCGGTTGCGGCGGGTGCGGTCAATTGATCTCGTCCTGCGGCTCATGCGCGCCGGTCGTCAATCCCTGCAATCCCTGCTACCGCCCCGCCATGGTGCCCGCCCAATACCGGACGGTCTATGACACGGTCGTGGTCGCGCCCGCGCGCGTGGTGGCGCATCGCGTTCCAGCCCGCTACGGCGTGGTGAACGAGACCGTGATGGTCACGCCCCCGAGCCAGGCGTGGCAGAGCACCTGCGCCTGCGGCCGCGAGAGCGTCCAGGCGGTGGAGATCCCGGCCCAATACGGGACCGTGGCGCGCACCGTCATGGTCGAGCCGTCGCACGTTGTGCACGAGGTCGTTCCCGCCCAATATGGCACGGTCGCGCGCACCGAGATGGTGTCGGCGCCGCACGCCGTCTGGGTGCCGGCCGATCAGTACTGAGTGGCGGCCACAAGCTCTGGCCTGTCATGCTCCGCGAACGCGGAGCATCCAGTAATCGCAAACGCCAGTTATCTATCGAACATCGGTGGCCACTGGATCGTCCGCTTTCGCGGACGATGACAGCGGTGAGCCATCACGTTGTTCCCTTCGCGCGCGCGATCAGCCCTTGCGCGCGCGCGAGGTGCGGGCGGTCATACATCACGCCTTCGATGGCGATGACGCCGGCGCCAGGGGTGGCCGCGAAGGCGGCGACGATCGCTTGCGCAGCGGCGAGCGCCGCGGCGGACGGCGTGAACACCTCGTTGATGATCGGCACCTGCAGCGGATGGATCGCCAGCCGGCCGGTGAAGCCGTCGCGCCGCGCCTCCTGTGTATCCCGCCGCAGCCCCTCGCCATCGCGGTAATCCATATAGATGGTCTCGATCGCCGGTACCTGGGCGGTTGCCGCCGCCATCAGGCAGAGCGTGCGGGCGTGCCGATAGGGTGACGTGTAGCGACCGGCGGAATCGCGATTGGTTTCCGCGCCAAGCTCGGCGGCGAGGTCCTCGGCGCCCCAGGACAGCCCGATGAGCCGAGCGCTTTGGCGGCCGAAAGTACCGGCCAGAAGGAATCCCGCCGCGCTCTCGATCGCCATGGCGACGATCTTGATGTGCCCGTCGGCGAGGCCGTTGATCGCCTCTTGGGCGGCGAGCTTGGCATCGGCGTGAACGATGGCGGCGCCGCCCTCGGCCTTCGGCAACATGATAGCGTCGGGCCGTGCCGCAACGATGGCCTCGAGGTCGGCGTCGATGAGGCCGCTGCCGAGCCCATTGACGCGCACGCAGATGAACGGACGCTCGGAGAGGCTCGCCGCCTCCGCCACGAAGGCGGCGGCGCTCGCGCGCGCCGGTGCCTTGCGATCAGGCGCGATCGAATCCTCCAGGTCCACGATCACGGCGTCGGCGCCGCAGCCGAGCGCCTTTGCGAGCTTCTTGCCGCTGTCGGCGGGAACGAACAGGAGCGAGCGCATCAGCGTGGCCGCATCCGCATCAAGGCCTGCCGCCGGCACTCGGCCACCAGCCGGTCGTCCTGGTTGAAGGCGCGGTGATCGAACTCCACGATGCCCATGCCGGGCCGCGACTTCGATTCGCGCTTGGCCAGAACCGTGGTGCTGCAATGCACCGTGTCGCCCTCGAACAGCGGATGGGGGAATTTCACCTCGGTCATGCCGAGATTGGCGACGGTGGTGCCGACCGTGAGGTCGTTGACCGAGATGCCGATCATGAGGCCGAGCGTGAACAGGGAGTTCATCAACGGCTGCCCCCATTCGGTCTCGCGCTCGCAGAAGTGCCGGTCGATATGCAGCGGTTGCGGATTGAGCGTCATGTTGGAGAACAGCATGTTGTCCATCTGCGTCACCGTGCGGGTGAGCCGATGCTCGTATAGCCGGCCGACGACGAAGTCCTCGAAATAGATGCCGCCGCGCTTGTGCCGCATCGGCGTGTCCTCGGTCATCGGCTCCCCGCTCATGGACTGTTTGCTCATGGACGTTCCATCCGGGCCTGCTGGCGGGATGGGGTTCCCCTGTTAAGGGTCCATTTACCATAATTGTGCAGACTCCGCAGGGTTCGTGAGGTCCGCATTGCGCGGGCTTAAGGCATTTCTCCATGGCTGTCGAAGCCAGCACGCCCATCGGTCCCGGCCGGGCTGCGACCGCCGTCACCAGCGCTATCCGGAACGCCGCCAGCCAGACCGGGACGAGCTTCAACTACCTGCTGGCCACCGCCAGGATCGAATCCGATCTCAATCCGGGCCTGACGATGAAATCGTCGTCGGCGGCGGGCCTGTTCCAATTCATCGATCAGACCTGGCTTGGCACCCTCAAGCAGGCCGGGCCGGCCTTCGGCTACGGCGACTATGCGAACGCGATCTCGCGCAACTCGTCCGGTCATTACTCCGTGGACGATCCGGAAATGCGCAGACAGATCATGAAGTTGAAGAATGATCCGAGCGCCAACGCGGTGATGGCGGGGGTGTTGACGCAGCAGAATGCCGCAGCGCTCGCCCGCCGCATCGGACGCCCGCCGACCGAGAGCGAGCTGTATATCGCCCATTTCTTCGGGGCAGGCGGTGCCGGAAAGCTGATCCAGCTCGCCGGCAGTGACCCGCAGGCCAACGCCGCTCAGGCGTTTCCCCTGGCGGCGCACGCCAACCCGCCGATCTTCTACGATCGGCAGGGCAATGCCCGCAGCGTCTCGGGCGTCTATTCCGAGCTCGTGCGCCGCTTCAAGGTCGCAAGCGACGGCCCGGCCGCCACGCTGGCGAGCGCGGCGGCGCACCCGACCCAACAAGCGGCGCTGGCGCCGTCGGCGGCCGCCCGCTTGGCCGCGCCGGTCCCCGACGTCGCGGGAGTGACCAAGGTCTTTGCCGCCGCGGGGGGGCAACCGGCCGCTTCCGCGGCAGCGCCGCCGGCCTTCAATTCATTGTTCAGCGACCAGGAGCGGCGCACCGCGGTCGACCCCATGGTGGTGGCGCTGTGGAGCGTTCCGACGAGCCAGCCGCAGCCCAATCCGGCGCCGGCTGCGCCGGCCTCGACGATCAACCCCCAAGCCAGAAGCGGCGGCAACAACAGCGGCCAGAGCGGCGCCGGCGCGGTGTCATTCGATCTCTTCGGAGACGTTCGCCCGAATCCACGCGCGCTGTTCGGCGGCAACTCGTGATCGCCGAACGCGCGATCGCCGAAGGCCGGCTGCGGCCGGGGAGGGGGTGCGGCGCCGCCGCGCTCCGGCGCATTAACGATCGATCAATCAATCATAAGATTTATGGTGAACGGTTTGTTAAGGCTCGCGTTCTAGCCTGCTTCCTGTCCGGTGCCAGTGCCGGAGCTGGGCCAGCTTGGCCAGGGTAGCGTTGGTCGAGACATGATCGTTCGTCAATTCCTGCAATGGCAACGCACGGCCTCCGCCGCCGAACGCGCCGATGCGACCAGCGCACTGGCGCGGGCCTATCTTCATTCGAACCTCTCGCCGGACGATCGCGCCGCCGCCGAGGGCGCCTTGCTGATGCTGCTCGACGATCCGTCCCCGCTGGTGCGGGCAGCGCTCGCGCAGGCGCTGGCAGCGAGCGAGCAGGCTCCCCCGACCGTCATCCTGGCGCTCGCCGGCGATCAGCCGGAGATCGCAGCTTACGTGCTCGAGCATTCGCCGCTTCTGGTCGACGCCGACCTGGTCGACGCGGTCGCGACCTTCGGGTCGCCGGCGCAGCTCGCCATCGCGAGCCGCGACTCGCTGCCGCCGGCCGTAGCCGCCGCCATCGCGGAGGTCGGCTCGCCGGAAGCGTGCCTGGTTCTCATCGAGAACGCACGCGCCGAGATCGCGCCGTTCTCGCTCGATCGGATCGTGGAGCGCTTCGGCCATCTCGGCGCCATTCGCGAGGCCATGCTGGTGCGCGACGATCTGCCGGCGCCGACGCGCCAAGGGCTGGTCGCCAAGCTGGCGCAGACGCTGGCCGGCTTCGTCACCGCGCGGGCCTGGCTGCAGGAGGATCGCGCCCAGCGCATGGCCAAGGAGGCCTGCGAGAAGGCGACCGTTATCCTGGCCGCGGTCTCGCCCGGCCATGAAATTGCACCGCTGGTGCGCCATCTGCGCGAGAGCGGCCAGCTCAACGCCGGGCTGGTGCTGCGGGCGCTGCTCTCCGGCAATATCGAATTGTTCGTGCAGGCCTTGGCGGAGCTTTCCGACATGCCGCACATGCGCGTAAGCGCGCTCGTGCACGACCGGCGCGGCACCGGCTTTCGGGCGCTCTACCGCAAGGCCGGCCTGCCGGATTCGACTTATCCAGCATTCTGCGAGGCGATCGAGGCCATGCGTGAGGGCGGCTTCGTCGGCAACCCGCGCGGAGCCACCAACCTCAAGCGCCGCATGGTCGAGCGGGTGCTCACCCGTTGCGCCGAGCAATCGCTGGGCGACATCGAGCCGCTGCTCACGCTGCTGCGACGGTTCGCCGCCGAGGCGGCGCGCGAGGAGGCCAGAATGTTCTGTGATGAGCTGGTCGCCGGCGACGCCGTGACGCCGCCCTATGAGCCGGCCCGCGCCGCCGCCTGATATCTCAGCGCGGAGATTTCGACACTTTCAGCTTCAGGGTGAGGAGCACGGGCAACGCCCGCGCGTCTCGAACCATGATGGGCATTGCGGCGTTGAGCGGTGTCAGATCTCAGAACGAAGGTTCGTCCGGCACGACCGGCGGGGAGAGGATGTCGGCGAGCTCGTCCAGCCGGTCGCGATTTTCACGCGCCAGGAATTCGTCGGTGACGTCGCGCAGACGGCGCGTCAGGATGGCGACCGTCTGCTCGGCATCGGGCCGGCTGCCTTCGCGAATGATGGCGCGCACGGCGTCGACATGCTGGTCGACGAGCGCCATCGGGATCCGCTTCATATCTCGGGTGTGCTCGATCAATCGACAAAGGCTTTCGGCCGGGATCGTGAGTCCCGGATAGCCCAGAGTTTCGGCATCGCCCCTGATGTCGTGGGCGGCGAAGAACAAGGCTTCCCGCGTCGCCGCGGTGAAGCCGGCGGCCTTGACGGCGTTGCGCGCTTGATCCAGCCGTTCGCCCTCTTCCTCCATCCAGGCCGCGAACTCGCCGGCAAGCTGCGCCAGTGCCTGCTCGGCCCGCGCCACCGGATCATCGGCCGGGGAGGCCGGTGCTGCCGACAGGGCCCGGCGCAGCCGATGCGGCGGCGAGATCACCTCGTGGTCCGCATAGGTGGCAACCGAAGGCTTGTTCATTCCTGGTCGGGACATGCCGCTGCTCCGGTTCAGTTCTCGGCCCGGGAACGGTGCAGGCGGTCGAGGTCCACTTTGCCGCCTTTGCGCCGCTCCGGCCCGGTGTAGCCCGGCATGCTGTTGCGGCGCCGGTCGGGACCGAAATAGGTCTTGGTCTTGATGAACCGCCGCGGATTGGCGACGATGTTGAGGATCCGCCGATGCAGCCCGTTGGCGGAGATCGGCTTGACCATGAACTCGGTCACCCCGGCATCCCGGGCGGCGGTCACGCGCGCGCGCTCGGAATGCCCGGTCAGCATGATGATCGGCGTGAAGGGGCTGGCATTCGACTCCGGCTGCCGGATCATGCGGGCGAATTCCAGCCCGTCGAAAATCGGCATCGCCCAGTCCATGATCACGATATCGGGCGTGTATTTGGTGAAGGCCTCGATCCCGGCCTTGCCGTCCGCCGCCTCATGAATTTCGCGTGATCCGAACCCCTGCAGCAGCGCCCGAAGAATGCGGCGCATGTGGGGGTTGTCCTCCACGATGAGGAACCGGAGATTGTCGAATTCGATCCGAATCATGCTGCGATCATGGGTGGGCGCATGCACCGACCGTGCAACGCTCGACACTAAGGCCTCGCTGTTAAGGAAGGATTAAGCATACCGAGGGGCGAAGCCTGGGCTGATGGCATTGCGCAGCCGGCCCGGCTTAAGAAAAATTCACTCGTCGTCCGTATTTGTAGGCTGAAGGCGGCTGCTCGGAGCCGGCCCGCGGCACGGACTCGCACGCCGCCAGGGGAGCATACGTGACCAGAACTCATTTCAGTGATGACTGCGGCGTGGCCGTGATCGGTGCGGGACCCTGCGGCTTCGCGGTCGGGCAGCTCGAAAGGGGGCCGGCAGCATGAGCCCGACTATTGCATCGATGACGGCGACCGGCCGAAACGAACGGGCGGCCCGCTCGGCCGGCGCTCTCGTGGTCGGCGGCGCTCACGGAGCCCTGGCGCTCGCGCGCAGCCTGGGACGGCGCGGCATCCCGGTCTGGTACGTGACCGACGACCATCCGATCGCGAGGTATTCGCGCTATACCGAGCGCAGCTTCGCCTGGGGCGGCCCGGACGACAAAGGCGCGATCGAATTTCTCAAGAACCTCGCGCGCGAGCATCAGCTCGAAGGATGGGTGCTGATCGCCGCCGGCGATGCGGAGCTGCGGGTGCTGTCGCAGCATCATGCCGAGCTCTCGACGATCTTCCGGGTCACCGTTCCGCCCTGGGAGACGGTGCGCTGGACCCACGACAAGCGGCTCACCTATGAGCGCGCGGCTTCGCTCGGGATCGATTATCCGCGCTGCTACGATCCGCACGACATGCAGGAGCTGGCAGCGCTCGATTGCCGCTTTCCGGTTGTGCTCAAGCCGACAGTGCGCGAGCAGAGAAACGCCTTCACCCGTGCCAAGGCCTGGCGCGTCGATGATCGTGCCGCGCTGTTGCAGCGCTACCAGGAGGCGGCTGCGATGGTGGGTGAGCGGGCCATCGTGCTGCAGGAGCTGATTCCGGGTGGGGGATCGTCGCAGTTCTCCTACTCCGCGGTCTGGGATCGCGGCGCGCCGGTCGCTTCCCTGGTGGCGCGGCGCTCGCGCCAATATCCGATCGACTTCGGCTATACCAGCACCTTCGTGGAGACCATCGAGCAGCCCGATATCGAGGCGGCGGCCTGCCGCTTCCTGCGATCGATCGGCTACAGCGGGCTGGTCGAGGTGGAGTTCAAGCGCGATCACCGCGACGGCAGCTACAAGCTTCTCGACGTCAATGCGAGGGCCTGGACCTGGAATGCGCTGGGATCGATCGCCGGCGTCGATTTTGCGCACGTGTTGTGGCGGCTCGCCATGGGCGACACGGTGGCGCCGGTTCGCTGCCACGCCAGCGTCGCCTGGATGCACGGATCGCGCGACCTCCTCGCCGCCGCTCTGGAGATGATCGCCGGCAATCTCTCGTTCGCCGACTATCTGCGGTCGTGGCACAAGCCCTTGGTGTTCGCCGCCTTCGCCAAGGACGACCTCATGCCCGGCTTCATCGACCTGCCGCTGGCGGCGGCGCGGGTGCTGGGCCGCTACCTTCCGGATTTGCCGCGGCAACCGCACGGGACCGACGGGTCGCGCCTGCGCGAAAGCCACTAGCAGCCGTTCAGGCGAGCGGACGTTTGCAGACGACCGCATCGCCGCTTGCGCAAGCGAGCTCCCTCGGCCCGAAGGGGAGAGGGAGTAAAGGCCGTGCCCGCCTTACCAACAAATGTTGCATATTGCCCGCAGCGCACCCCAAGCGAAGCGCCGTCCAATGAGGGAGACCGCACGTGCTGATCGATTGGCACACCCATATCCATAGTCCCGCGAACCAGGCCAAGCCGTATTGGCGGGGGCGCTGCCCGATGACGCTCGAGAACGTGCTGGCGGCACACGCGCTCATTGGCCTCGACAAGAGCGTGATCAGCAATACCGGGCATTTCCTGCGGTTCTGCACGACCGTGAGCGAGACCGTCGCGGGGCTCGAGGACTCCAACCGCTATCTCGCCAAATGCCGGGATCTGCACCCCGACAAGCTCATCGCCATGGCGACCTGCGTTCCGGGCGGTGGCGACGAATGTTTGCGCGAGCTCGAGCGCGCCGTGCGGGACGACGATTGCCGTGCCGTCATCATCGGCTCCAGCCACCAGGGTCACTATCCGGACGCCGACGAGGCCAGGCCGTTCTTCCAGCTGGTGACCGATCTCGACATTCCGGTCTTCGTGCATCCGGCCGATGCCACCACGCCGGCGACCGCCGACTACCGGCTGGCCTCGAGCGTCAGCCGGCCGGCCGACAATTGCCTGGCGCTCGCGCGCCTGATCGTGCGCGGCATCTTCGAGCAATTCCCTGCGCTCAAGCTGGTCGGCAGCCATCTGGGCGGCGGCATCTGCGAGGTCATCGGCCGGATGGACTATGCCTACAACCTGCCGGACTTCGCCTTCTTCCTCGGTCCCTACGAGCCCATGCTGATCAAGCATCCGCCCAGCCACTACCTCAAGATGATGTATTTCGAGTCGACGAGCTATACGCCGCTCGCCGCCGCCATGTGCCTCAAGACCGTCGGCGCCGAGCAGTTCCTGTTTGGGACAGATTCGCCGCCGATGATTCCGCTCAAGCGCGAGGGGCTCGAGATGATGGAGCAAATCGGCATGACGCCGCCCGAGCGGGAGAAGGTCATGGGCGGCAACGCGGCGCGGCTCTTGAATCTCGGCTAGATCACGAATGTGTCGCGAGCCGGTGATGGTCGCATTAGCAGCTTCGGTGGCTTGAAAGGCCACAGCGATAAAAAGTAGTATCGGTCAACAAGACCAACGGAGGAGCCCCCATGAAATACGCTTTGTCGATGGCCGCCCTGTTGCTGGCCGCCGGCCAGTTGCAGCCGGCGTTCGCCCAGAACAATGCATCCGACCTGGTCAAGCAGGCCGTCGCCGCCGAAGGCGGCGCCGATGCGCTGCGCGGATTGAAGAGCCTCGCCGTAAAAGGGGACGCCAAGTTCTGGGAGCCCGGACAGTCGTTCGCCGCCGGCGGCGAGCCGCGCTTCCTGGGCGATGCGACTTTCGCGATCACCTGGGATCTCGCCAAGGGCACCGCCCGTACCGACTGGGACCGCGACCAGAAATATCCAGATCCGCCGATCAAGCTGAAATATGCCGAGACCCTGCTGCCTACGCTCGGCGCCGTCACCGATGCCAAAGGCAGCCAGCCGATGTCGCGCAACCGGCTCGCGGCGCTGCTGCGCGAGCTCAAGCGGTCCTCGCCGCGGCTGTTGCTCGATGCGATGGATGATCCGAGCAATGTCCGCGCCGTGGAGCCGCAGTCGCTCGGCCAGCAGTCGCTGCCGGCGGTCGCGTTTGCCGACCAGGGCACGAATTTCACCATCCTGTTCGATCGTGGAACCCATCTGCCGGCCGCCATTCGCACCCGCGATGACGACAACATCCACGGCGACTCGAGCTATGATCTCGTTCTCGCCGACTGGAAGACGGTCGCGGGCGCCAAGCTCGCGCAGTCGCTGTCGTACCAGATCAACGGCGTCGAGGTGGCCAAGGTCAATTATCGGGATGTCACCGCCAATGGGCCGATCGCCGCCGATGCGTTTGCCATACCCGATGCCGTGAAGGCGGTGGCCGGTCCGCCGGCCACCGGCAACGTGCCTTATCAATGGGTGCTGCGCCGGCTGTTCCTGACGCGCTACCTCGAAAGCGACGACGTGATCTTCCCGACCGGCGGCGGCCTCAAGCTGGTCGAGCTCGCCCCCAACGTGCAGCATGTCGAGGGCGGAACCGCCAACAATCTGATCGTCGCCATGAAGGACTATCTGGTCATCTTCGACGCCCCCTATGG
>DASYFD010000207.1:0-16198 GCA_036498625.1 Xanthobacteraceae bacterium
CGCTGCATCGGGCGCTGCACATCAAACGCGTGGTGATCGTGACGCCGAGCGTGTACGGCACCGACAACTCCGCCACGCTCTACGGCATGAAGGCGCGCGGCGCCGATGCGCGCGGCGTGGCGGTGATCGACGACAAGACGGCGGACGCCGAGTTGGACGCCATGGGCAAGGCGGGAGTGCGCGGTATCCGCCTCAATCTCGCGACTGGCGGCAGCAACGATGCCGGGCTTGCCCGCGAGCGCTTCAAGTCCGCGCTGCCCCGCATGGTGAGCCGCAACTGGCACATCCAGATCTACACCAACCTGGCGGTGATCGCCGGCATCAAGGATCTGGTGCTGGCCGCACCGGTGCCGGTGGTATTCGACCATTTTGGCGGCGCCCAGGCGGCGCTCGGGTTGGGGCAGCCGGGCTTTTCCGATCTCGTCGAGCTGGTCCGTTCCGGCAAGGCCTATGTGAAGATCTCCGGCGCCTATCGGGCCTCCACACAGGCGCCCGATTATCCGGATGTGGCGCTGCTCGCCCGGGCGTTGATCGCGGCCAATGCGGAGCGGATCGTGTGGGGCACCGATTGGCCGCATCCCAATTCGGTCACCGGGCCGGGCCGCAAGGTAACCGATATCTCGCCGCTGTGGCAGATCGACGATGGGGCGGTGATGAACCAGCTGCCGGTCTGGGCGCCGGAGCCGGCGACCCGCAAAACCATCCTGGTCGACAATCCGGCGCGCCTTTACGGATTCTAGACCGCGGGCTCCGGGCGATCGGCCCTGAGCGCACCTTCGTGATCGCGACAGCAGGCAGCATGATCATCGACTGGCATACCCACGTTCATTCTCCCCGCGAGCAGGCGCTGCCGTTCTGGAAGGGACATTGTCCGGCCACCATCGAGAACGTGCTGCGGCTGCACGACGAGGTCGGTCTCGACATCAGCGTGATCTCGAACTCCGGCCATTACCTCAAGAGCTTCACCCGCGACGAGGCATTGCCGGTGATCCGCGCCGCGAACGAATACATGGCGGGGCTGCGCGACCGGCACAAGGACAAGCTGGTGGCGATCGCGACCGCGATCCCGGGCGGCGGCGACGGACATCTCAGGGAGCTCGAGCGCGCGGTGCGAGCGGACGACCTGCGCGGCGTGCTGATCTCCTCGAGCCATCGCGGTGCCTATCCGGACGACGCCGACGCGCGCCCGTTCTTCGCGCTGGCGACCGAGCTCGACATTCCGGTCTTCATGCATCCGCCCTCGGTCGGTTTCGGCGAGGAGCGGATGCGGGAATTCCGGCTGGCCTCGAGCGTCGGGCGCCCCTTCGACGCTTGCCTCGCGCTGGCGCGGTTGATCGTGAACGGCGTGTTCGAGCAGTTTCCGCGCCTCAAGTTCGTCGCCAGCCATCTGGGCGGCGGGATCTGCGAGATCATCGGGCGCATGGACTATGCCTACGAGCTGCGCGACGACCCCTACATCCTGGGCCCCTATGGGCCGCCGCTGCACATCACGCGTAAGCCCAGCGACTATCTGCGCACCATATATTTCGACACCGTGTGCTACCATGCGCCCGCGGCCGAATGCGCGATCAAGACCGTGGGCGCCGACCGTTTGATCTTCGGCACCGATTCGCCGATGCTGGTCGCCCTCAAGCAACGCGGCCTCGACTTGGTGCGCAACCTGGATATCAGCGCGGCCGACAAGGACAAGATCTTGGGCTGCACCGCCAGGATGCTGCTCAAGCTGTAGGAAGCGCCGGCTACACCATGAGGATGCCTCGATGATCGGCGGATGGCGGCTGCGTCTGGTTGGCGCCTGCGCCCTGATGCTGGGGGCGCACGGCGCCGCGGCGGCGGATGCCACCGCCGATTTCTATCGCGGCAAGACCATCAGCCTCTATGTCGGCTTCCCGCCCGGCGGCGGCTACGATCTTTACGCGCGCGTGTTCGCGCCGTATTTCACGCGCCACATCCCGGGCAATCCGCCGATCGTGATCAAGAGCATGCTGGGCGGCAGCGGCATGAAAGCCGCCGGCTACATGTCGTCGGTGACGCCGCAGGACGGCACCTCGCTCGGCGTGTTCATCGACGCGCTCACGCTCGGCAAGGTGCTGGGCGGCCCGGGCGAGTTCGATCCGGTCAAGCTCGTCTGGATCGGCCGCATCGTGTCGACCGCCACCGTGTCGGTGGTCTGGCACTCCGCCGCGGTGCAGACCATCGAGGAGGCGAAGCACCGGGAGCTGCTGATGGCCGGCACCGTGGCGTCGAATACCTCGAGCTTCATTCCGACGGCGCTGAACGATCTGATCGGAACCAAGATAAAGGTGATCCTTGGATTCCGCGGCTCGCCCGACCAGGCCTTGGCGATGATGCGTGGCGAGGCCGAATCGATCGGCGGCATGGCCTGGGAAGCCATCCAGACCAATCACCAGGACTGGATCACCGAGAAGAAGATCCGGGTCCTGTATGCGCAAGGGGCGCACCGGATCGCGGATCTGCCGGACAGTCCGGCCCTCCTCGACCTCGCGGTCGACGAGCGCTCACGCCAGATTCTGGGCCTCCTGGGCAGCGGCCCCGATATCGGGCGCACGGTCGTGGCCGAGCCCGGCATCCCGCCCGAGCGCGCGGACGCCTTGCGCCGCGCCTTCATGGCGACCATGCAAGACCCCGAATTCGTGGCCGATATCGCCAAGCGCCACCTCACCATCGAGCCGTTGAGCGGCGAAGAGGTGCAGCAGATGGTCAAGTCCGTCGCGGCGACGCCGAAGGAGCTGGTCGACCAGGCGAAACGCTATCTCGGGCAATGAGATCGGGGGCCGCGGGCAGTGACTTCGTTTCAACCGGCGGCCTATTGCAGCTTGGCGCCGGTCTCCCGCACGACGCGCTCCCATTTGGCCGCATCGGCCTTGACCACGGCGGCGAATTCGCTGGCGGTCAGGATCAGTGAATCGACGAAGTTTGCATCGAGCCGCCGTTGTGATTCTGGATCGTCATGCACCGTGCGGGTGTAGAGGTTGAGTTGCTCGACGATCTCGGGCGGCGTGCCGCGCGGCGCGAACAGCGAGAACCAGGTCGAGGTCTCGAAGCCCGGAAATCCGAGCTCCGCGAAGGTCGGCGTGTCGGGCATGTAGGGTTCGCGCTTGGGAGTGGCGGCGGCCAGCACCCGCAGGGCGCCCGAGCGCACGTAGCCCATGTGCGGACCCATGGAGATGAAGGTGACCTGCACATCGCCCGCCACCACCGCGGTGGTGGCAGGCGACGTGCCCTTGAACGGAACCATCACCAGCTTGAGGCCGGCGCGCCGGAGGAATTCGAGACCGGCCAGATCCGGGGTGGTGCCGGCACCGGCGCCCGCGTAGTTGACGGTGTCCGGATTGGCCTTGGCATAGGCGATGAACTCCGCCAGCGTCTTCGGCGGCAACTGGCCATTGATCACCAGGAACAGCGGCACCGTGCCCACCGGCCCGATCGGCACCAGGTCGCTGAGCGGATCGAACGGCATGTGGGTGAACAGGAACGGATTGATGGTGATGTTGCCGGTATTGCCGAAGCCGAGCGTGTAGCCGTCGGGCGCGGCACGCGCCACCGCCTCCATGGCGATGTTGCCGCTCGCGCCCGGGCGGTTGTCGATCACGACCGGCTGCCCGGTGCGGGCGGTGATGTGAGCGCCCAGGATGCGGACCGCGATGTCGGTGATGCCGCCCGGCGACGTCGACACGATCACCCGGATCGGCTTGCCCGGATAGGTCTGCGCACCGGCCGGCAACGCGCCCAGCGCGGCCGATCCGGCGATCAGGAGGCATTGCAGCAGTTTCGTCATCGCATCCCCCAAGTCGCGTTTTTTTGCCGGGGCGTCAATGCCCCGGCATGGGCGGACGGCTGCGCAGATAGTCGGGCGCCGGCGGCACCCCCCAGACCATGGCGCCGTCCTCCCGTTTCCACACCTTCGGCCGCTGCGGTCGATCCTCGTGCCAGGGCCGCGGATCGAAATAGCCCAGCTCCTCGCTCTTCATCTGGTCGAGCTCGGCGTAGAGCTCGACGATGTGGTCGTCCGGATCGCGGTGATAGATCGCCAGATTGTGCCCGATGCCGTGCCGCAGCGGCCCCCATAGGATCGGCCGCTTGTGCCGCCCGAGCGTCTCGCACGCGAGCCCCAGATGCGCCCAGTCTTTGAGCTCGAACGCGATGTGGTGCATGAAATTCTTGTCGCCGGTGCGAAAATTCACCGTGTGATGGTCGGGGCCGCAGCGCAGGAACGAGAAGAAGTTCTCCATCCAGTCGGAGACCCGGAAGCCGAGATTCTCGACGTAGAAATCCGTGATCGCCTTGGCGTCCGGCACCACATGGGCGAGGTGGCCGAGCTTCATCGGCGAGATGCCCGGCGTCTCGCTCGGTTGCGCCGCCCGGCAATGGACAAACAGCTCGATCTGCGTGCCCTTCGGGTCCTCGAACACCGCCGCCTGCGCGATCGCGGGCGTGATGTCGCGGCGCAGCTCGCATCTGATTCCCTTGGGCCCGAGCTCGGCCGCGACCTGTGCCAGATCGGCATGCGGGGCGAGCTGGAACGCGAGCCGGGTACAGCGCGCGCTCGCGCCCGCTTCCAGCACCAGCACCTCCTCGCCCAGCCGCGTCGTCAGGATGGCGCGCTCCTTGGCCCGTTCAGCAAGCTGAAACCCGATGACCTGGGTGTAATAGTCGATCTGGCGCGCGAGGTCCGGCGTCTCGTAGGTGGCGTGGCTTATGCGTTGAACCGCAATCATGCTTGTGCTTTCCGCCGTAATCCTCAGTCCGGCCGGGCCGCGCCGCGGGCTTGCCTGAGCTCCGCCAGGTAGTCCGCGAAGGCGGACGCGATGGTGAAGCGCGGCTCCCAGTCGAGATGCCGCCTGGCGCGCGAAATGTCGAGCGGCGCCGGCGTCGCAGCCGGCGGCTCGCCGGCCTCGACCTGGTAGGTCATGGCCGGAAACAGCGCCCGGACGGCCGTCAGCACTTCCTCGAACGCGGTCACGTACCCGTTGCCGATGTTGAAGATCGTCTCCGCCGGCAGCGGCACCGTGGCGGCGCGATCGACGGCGCGGCCCACGTCCTTGGCATAGACGTATTCGTGCGCCAGCGTCTCGGACAACGGGATGTGCGCTTGCCGCCCCTCGAACGCGGCTTCGATCAGATTGTGCATCTTCTGCCCGCCGCTTGATCCCGACCAGTAATGGCCGAGCCCGAATACGTTGGCGGGCCGCAGCATGATCAGCTCGAAACCATGCGCTGCCGCATAGGCTTCGAGGATCAGCTCCTTGGCGCCCTTGAAATTGCCGTAGCCGCGGGCGCCGCCGCGCGGAAAATCCTCGCCCAGGCCTTGCGCCACGGCTTGCGCGGTTTCGCGCCGGCGGTCATAGACCGCAAGCGAGCTGATATGCACCAGCCGGCGCACCTCGGCGAGCCGCATGGTCTCGGCCACGTTGCGGGTGCCGCCGAGATTGACCTCGAAAGCGTGGTTGAGCGACTGCTGCACGCGCGGTCCGATAAGGCCCGCGGTGTGCACCAGCGTGTCGACCCGATGCGCCCGGGCGACCTCGACCAGCGCCGGCAGATCGCGCACGTCGTGGCGCGCCAGCGTGAAACCGCCGGCGCCGAGCTTCATGCGCAGAAAATCCGCCCGCGGCTCCGGGTCGACGAACACGACGGCCTCGCCGCGCTTAAGCGCGCAACGGGCGAACTCGGTCCCGATCAAGCCCGCGCCCGTCACCAGCGTGGTCAATGCTCCGCTCCCGGCCCCGTCCAAATCAGCCGGCATGATGGCATGCATCGCCCGGGCGCGGAAATGGCTTCCGGGGCATTGAAAAAATGCTATTCATTCAATCGGAGCGCGTGCCCCGGGCCGGGCTGATCGTTTCACGTTTCAATCGTGCTTGGGAGACCGATATGCCCGAATGCTTCGTCGCCAAGGCATCCGAGCTCAAGGATGGCGACCGGCGGATCGTGGTCGACGGCCAGAAGGAGATCGGAGTGTTCTGCCAGGACGGCACCTACTACGCCTACAGCAACTATTGCGTTCATGCCGGCGGGCCGGCCTGCGAGGGATTGCTGATCAACCAGGTGGTGGACGTCATCGCGGCGGACAAGACCTACCAGGGCCAGACGTTCTCCGACGAGGTGCACTTCGCCTGCCCCTGGCACGGCTACGAATACGATCTCAAGACCGGCGAATGCGTCGGCGATCGGCGCCTGAAATTGCGCAAGTTCGACGTGGTCCGGCGTGGCGACGATATTTTCGTGGTCACCTGATTGGTCCCCCACTCAGCCCTTCACCGCGCCGGGGTAAGGGCAGGGATGGGGTTAAGCGCCCGCGCCGGCAGGCGCCAGCGCTGAAAGATGCCAGCGCCGAAAGGCGCCCCGCCGAAAGGCGCCCGCGCCGAAAGGCGCCCGCAAGGAGAAGCCGCATGGATACCATCCGCAGCGAGATCCGCATGCCCGCCTTCGATCGCTATTCGACCACGGCCTCGCTCGCCCATGCCACCCAGCAGGCGCACGCCCGCAACTACCAGGACTTCCTGATCGTGGACGTGGATTCCCACCACTACGAGAACGAATCCTACAAGGAGGTCTTCCAGTACATCGACAGCCCGGTGATCCGGCGCGAGGCGCTCGTCCACACGGAGCGCGGCGGCCGCGCCTCGATGATGAATTCGCAGGTCGGCTATCAGGACGGCGGCGGCCGCATCACCCGCGCCGGCCTGCGCAAGCTCGAGAAGACGCCGCCCGACGCCCATCGCGACGTCCATATGACCAAGAGCTGGATGGACGCCATGGGGGTCGACTACGCCTGCCTGTTCCCGACCCCGATGCTGTTTCTCGGCCTGCATCCGCAGCCCGAGATGGAGATGGCGCTCTGCCAAGCCTACAACCGCTGGCTCTGCGAGCGCATTCTTGCCGTCGAGCCGCGGCTCGTCTCCATGCTCTACCTGCCGTTCAACGATCCCGAGGGCGCCTATCGGACCGTCAAGGAATTCGGCGACCGCAAAGGCGTGGTCGGCTTCATGGTGACGTCGCCGCGCTACAAGCCGGTGCACGACAACGCCTACATGAAGACCTATGCGCTGCTCGAGGAGATGGGCAAGCCGCTCTCGTTCCATGCCGCCTACAGCTGGGACGACCGGGCGCTCGCTACCACCAACCGCTTCATCTCGGTGCATTCGCTCGGCTTCATGTGGTTCAACATGGTGCACATGACCAACTGGGTGATCAACGGGTTGCCGGAGCGCTTCCCCAAGCTCAAGGTCATGTGGATCGAGAGCGGCCTCACCTGGGCCTACGCGCTGATGCAGCGGCTCGATCATTCCTACATGATGCGCACGTCCGACTGCCCCTCGCTCAAGCGCCGGCCGAGCGAATACATGCAGGAGATGTTCTACTCCTCGCAGCCCATGGAGGTGCCGCAGGATCTCTCGATCCTGGAGGCCACGTTCAAGATGATCAAGGCGGAGACCCAGCTGGTCTGGTCGTCCGACTATCCGCACTGGGACTTCGACCTGCCGAGCATCATCTATGATCTGCCGTTCCTCGCCGAGCCGGCCAAGCGCAACATCCTGGGCGGCAACGCGGCGCGGCTGTTCAACCTCGACCCCAAGCCGGTGAAGAAGATACCGTGAGGCGAGCAAGCATTCCCCAGGGCCGATCGCACAATCCCGCGACGAGTTCATGGACGCAGGGCCTCTCGCTCCTTCTCCCCGCGTGCGGGGAGAAGGTCGGGATGAGGGGGCGTTCCCGCGAGTCTGAACCTGAGGAAGCGCCCCCTCACCGGGCCGTGTTCGAGTTTTCCTCAGTGCTGCTTGGCCCTCTCCCCGCGCGCGGGGCGAGGAGCGCAGCGCGCGCGGAGAGCCCGCAATGATCCGTACTCGCCTCTGCTTGCTCTCGTTCTCCGCTCTCCTCGCCACACCGGCCGCTGCGGATTCGGTGGCGGACTTCTATCGCGGCAAGAGCCTGACGATGGTGATCGCCACCTCGCCGGGCGGCGATTACGATATCCGGGCCAGGTTGGTGGCGCGGCACATGGGGCGCCACATCCCGGGCGAGCCGGCCATCATCCCGCGCAACATGCCGGGCGCGGTCGGGCTGCAGGCCGCCAACTATCTGGCGGTGCAGGCTCCGCGCGACGGGACCGTGCTGCACGCCATCATGCAGGCCATGTCGGCCTATCAGGCGATGGGCGGTCCCAATGTGGAATACGATACCCGCAAGATGTCCTGGATCGGCAACACCACCAACAGCCCCAATGTGGTGAATTCCTGGTACTTGACCGGCATCAAGACCATCCAGGACGTGATGCAGCGCGAATTGGTGGTGGGCGCGCCCGGCACCAACACCGCGTCGGTCTACTATCCCCGGATCATGAACGCGCTCGTCGGCACCAGGTTCAAGATCGTGCCCGGCTATCCGGGCGGCAACGACGTCAACCTGGCCATGGAGCGCGGCGAGGTCGGCGGCCGCGGCTCGAATTCCTGGGCGTCCTGGAAGGCGACCCATCCGGATTGGATCGCGCAGAAGAAGATCTACATCCTGGTGCAGGTCGCCCTGGCGCGCAGCCCCGAGCTCGCCGACATCCCGCTGATGACCGAGCTCGCCCGGAACGAGGACGACCGCAAGGTGCTGGCCTTCGTGTCGGCCGATACCGAGATCAACCGCGCCGTGGTGACCACGCCCGACACGCCGCCCGAGCGGGTCGAGGCGCTGCGGCGGGCGTTCGACGCCACCATGAAGGATCCGCTGTTCCGCGCCGAGGCCGAGAAGGCCGGCATGGACATCAACCCCTCAACCGGCGAGGAGGCCCAGCGGGTCGCCGACTTCATCGCCAACACGCCGGCCGCGGTGGTGACCCGCGCCAAGGCGCTGCTGGAGAATTGAAGCGCCTCGCGGTCCTTGTAGCCCGCATGAAGGGCGTTTACGCCCGTCTTCGCGGGCCATGAAGCCAACGGGTCGGTGCAAAGCGCCGCCCGATGATAAACTCCGCGCAACGCGGGAACAGCGCTCGCCGATAGCTCCGCCCCGGATTGCGCTTGGCTCCATCCGGGCTACAAGATACCGCCATGGCCATTCCCCGTTCCGCCTATCCGGCGCCTTTCAACACCACGCGGGCGAGCCATGTGGTCTTGACGGTGAAGGATCTGAGCGCCAGCCGCGCCTTCTACTGCGATGCCCTGGGGTTTGCGATCAGCGATCAGGACCGCGATGCGCTCTATCTGCGCGGCATCGAGGAGGCCTGTCATCACAGCCTCGTCCTCAAGCGGAGCGCGGAGGCGCCGGTCTGCGAGCGCGTGGGCATGCGGGTCTATAGCGAGGACGATCTCGACCGCGCGAAGGATTATTTCGAGCGCGCCGGCTTGCCGGCGGCGCTGGTCGAAGCCCCGCATCAGGGCCGCACCCTTCATGTGCGCGACGCAGTCGGGACACCGCTCGAACTCTGCGCCAGCATGGCGGTCGAGCCCCGCCTGGTGGTGCAATTCCCCAGGCACCAGGGCGCCTGCCCGCAGCGGATCGATCATTTCCAGGTTCTGGTGCCCGACGTGCAGGCCGCCTGCGATTTCTATTGCGGGCTCGGATTCCGGCTGTCGGAATTCATCGCGCCCGACGGGACCGACGATCTCCTGTTCGTGTTCCTGCAACGCAAGGGCAATCCCCACGACATCGTGTTCGGCAACGGCGCCGGGCCGCGCCTGCATCATGCCGCGTTCAGCGTGCCGGACGCGCACCACATCATTCACGCGTGCGACATGGCGGGCAGCTTCGGCTTCGGTGCCAATCTGGAATACGGCCCCGGCCGGCACGGGCCCGGGCATGCGCTGTTCGCCTATTTCCGCGACCCCGACGGGCACCGGCTGGAGCTGTTCAACACCCATTACCAGGTCATGGATATCGAGAACGCGCCGGTGCGCTGGAACCTGTCGGCCATGCGGCAGCGCTCCTGGGGATTGCCGCCGCGCCGCAAATGGTACCTTGAGGCGGCGCGCTTCCGCGACACCGAGCCGCGCGCGCCGGCCCATCCGGGCGATCCGATGACGCTGGAGAAGTTCTTGGAAGAGGAACGATGATTTGCTTGTAGGATGGGTAGAGCTCACAAGGGCGTTTACGCCCGTCTTCGCGGGCTATGCGAAACCCATCATGGGCATCGAAACTGACTCGAAGACATGGAGGAAGCAATGCCGCGACCGAATCCGCTTTCGCCGAACAGCGATGGGTTTCGCTTGGCTCTACCCATCCTACGAGCACTGGCCCTCCTCGCCCTCCTCCTCACCGCGCCGCTCGCGCGCGCGCAGGAGGGCGGCCCGCTGGTGCTGGCCAAGTCGAGCTACTTCTTCGTCGGCGGCAAGATCGATACCGCGGTCGAAGGCAGCCCGATGGTCGGGCAGATGTATGTCGAATACATGATCCCGCAGCGCCTCTTGCATCCCTACCCGGTGGTGATGGTTCACGGCGGCAATCAGACCGGCACCAATTTCACCGGTACGCCCGACGGCCGTGAAGGCTGGGCGCAGTATTTCGTGCGCCGCGGCTATGCCGTCTATGTGGTGGATCAGGTGGCGCGTGGACGCTCGCCCTATTGGAGCCAGGTCTACGGAGCGCTGCCGCCTTCGCGGCTGAGCTTCGTCGAGCAGCGCTTCGTGGCGCCCGAGCTTGCCCCGATGTGGCCGCAGGCGCGTCTGCACAATCAGTTTCCAGGCGACGGCAGGCCCGGCGACCCGAACTTCGATCAATTCTACGCAGCGCAATTTCCCTCGATTACGAGCTTTCCGCAGCAGCAGCAGCTCAACCGCGACGCACTGGTGGCGCTCATCGACAAGATCGGCCCTTCGATCCTGCTCACCCATTCCCAGTCCGGCGCTTTCGGCTGGCCGGTCGCCGATGCCCGGCCGGGCCTGGTCAAGGCGGTCCTGGCGGTCGAGCCGAGCGGGCCGCCGGTGCACGACATCGAGAATCTCGGTTCCCCCGACTGGTTCAAGGACGCCGAGCGGACCAAGATCTCCGGTCTCGGCGATGTCCCGATCACCTACGATCCGCCGCTTGGCCCGGACCAGAAGCTCGCCTTCGTGCGCGCCGATGCGCCCGCCCGGCCCGATCTGGTGCGCTGCTGGCGGCAGCCAGAGCCCGCCCGCCGGCTTCCCAATCTCAGCAAGATTCCGGTGCTGATCGTCACCAGCGAAGCGTCCTATCACGCCCCCTACGACGCCTGCACGGCGGCCTATCTGACCCAGGCCGGCGTCGGCGTCCGGCACATCCGGCTCGCCGACATGGGCATCCTCGGCAACGGACACATGATGATGATCGAGAAGAACAACCAGGCCATCGCAGCCGTCATGGCGGATTGGCTGGAAACGGGTATCCCGGCTGCGCCGCGCTGAGGCAGCCTGCCTGCTTTTCCCGGACGCAGTGCAGCGCGAAGCTCTTGCGGAGCGGTGCACTGCAGATCCGGGATCGTTTCAGGCGCCGAATTTGGAACGATCCCGGGTCTGCGGTGCAGCACCCAAGAAGGTGCTGCACCGCGCCCGGGAAAAGTCCACCGGCCCGTCCCTACCGCTTGGCGGGCTGCCCGACCGGTTTGAGCTCGCCGGCGTCCTGGATCGCCTTGGAGGGATCGACCAGGCCGGAGCCGAAATCGTCGTCGCGATCCTTGGTGCCCTGGTGCTTGGCGCTGGTGGTGAGGATCTTGCGAATGTCCTCGGGCCCGAGATTGGGGTTGCGCTCGAGCAGCAGCGCCACGATGCCTGAGACCTCGGCGGAGGAGACCGAGGTGCCGGTGGTCAGCTGATAGGTGCCGTCGGGCGCCGGCACCAGGATGTCGACGCCAGGCGCCGCCACCGCGATGTAGCGGCCGCGATTGGCGCCGGTGAATATCTTGTCGTTGGAATCGGTCGCCGTCACCGCGATCACGTTGGGATCGGCGCCGGGAAACAGCGGCGGCGACTTCGGCCCGGCATTGCCGGCGGCCGCGATCAGCACGATGCCTTTGTCGTGCGCGTTCTTGAGCGCCCGCTCCATCGAGGGATCGCGCGGGCCCGCGAAGCTCATATTGATGATGCGCACGCCCTTGCTGGCCGCCCAGTCCAGGCCTTTCAGGATATTGTAGGTCGTGCTGTCGGCGCTCGCCGCCCCGCTCGAGAAGGCGTGGATCGCAAAAAGGCGGGCAGCAGGCGCGATGCCCATCAGCCGGCGATGCGCCGCGATGGCGCCCGCCATGCCGGTGCCGTGCGGATGCGGCTTCTCGGCAGTGCCCCCGACCGCGTCGTACTGGTCCGCGAACACGCCGTCGAGATCGGGATGCTTGACGTCGATTTGCGAATCGATGACCGCAATCGAGATGTTGGTCCCCTTGATCAGCTTGTGGATGTCGATGACCCCGAGCTTGCCCAGCGCATATTGGGCGGAATCGCCTTCCTGGGTGCGGCCGGCGAGATCGGGATCCTGCGCCAGCTCCTGCGCCACCTTGTCCTGCATCAGCCGATAGACGAAATTCGCCTGCGCCAGCGCGACGATCTGGTAGCGCTTCATCGTCTCGATCACGCGGGCGACGGTCTGGCCGTTGTTGATGTGCATGCGCAGCAGATTCTTGTGCGTCTGCGTCAGGCACTGCGATGCCAGGATGGTGAGCCGCATATCGCGCGCGACCGCGTCGATCGCCGATTGCGGGGTGTCGCAATCGACCATCAGCACGACCTCGTCGGTGATGAAGCGGGTCTCGCCGGGGGGCGGGACCGCGAACAGCCGCGGCTCGCCGACCGGCTGCTGCTGCGACGGCTGCGGGCCGGGGCCAGGCCCCGGGGGCGGCGGCGGGAACGGCAGGATGGTGACCGAAGGCGGCAGCGAGACCAGCGTGAGGCTGCCGGTGAGATTGTCGATGACCTGCGGCAGCGGCGGAACCGGAAGCGTCGTGCCGCCCCCCGTGAGGGGAAGCACGACGTTGGGAATGGTGCTGAGCGGCGCCCACGGAAAATACGGGAAGCTCGGGTCGGGCAGGATGGTCCAGACCGTAGGAAGGAATCCCGTCGGCAGGCCCGCGGCGAGCTGCACGCTGGTCAAGCCGCCGCCGCCGGCGCTCGACGACTGGCCGGAGGTCTCGGTGTTCCAGTACGATTGGATAATCGCCCCGGCGCCGGGCTGCAGCGGGACCGGTGAACCGCCGTCGTCGACGATGCTGGGAATTTGCAGATCGCTGAACTGGAAGTTTGGATTGTTCTTTGCCACCAGCCCGCCGACCGAGCCGCCGCCCACCGCGCCAGCCGAATAGCTGGTCTTGATCACGCCGTCATTGACCCCGACCAAACCGCCCACGATGCTGCCGGTGCCGCCGCTGGCTGCCCCGGTCGCGTAGGAATCCACGATCGATCCGACCGGGCTGCCGAATTTGTCGGTCGGCACCAGCGCCCCGTTGACCGCCACCAGCCCGCCCACCACGGTGTTGGTGCCGCCGGTGACCGCGCCGGTAGCGAAGACCTGGCTGAGCGAGCCGATGTTGAAAGCGCCGAAACCGCCCAGCACGGTGTTGCCGTCGTCGGTCACTGCGCCAGTGGCAAAGGCCTGGAAGATGGTGCCGATATTGGCGGCCACGAAGCCGCCGGCGTAGCCGTTCGAGCCGACATGAACGTCGCCCGATGCGTATGCAAAGGTGATGCTTCCAAGATTGAGGCCGGCGAAGCCGCCCGCGATGCTGTTGGCGTCGCCGGTGACCGAGCCGGTCGCATAGGTGAACTGACTGTTTGGAGTGCCCTGGATGGTGCCGCCGTTTTGTCCGACGAATCCGCCGCCGACGTAATCGCCGAAATTCGAGCCGGTGCCGGCAATGCTGACCTTGCCGGTGGCAAAGGAGTTGGTGATCGTTCCGTTGTTGCCGGCGACAAAGCCGCCGACCGACGCGGTGTCGCCGCCTTTGTCGCCGCCGCCGGCAACCAGACTCGTGCCGGTCACGTTTCCGGTTGCGTAAGAGCCTGTTATAGTTGCCCCGCTGTCGTTGAGGCCGGCAAAGCCGCCCAACTGGACGTTGCCGGAACCGCTCACGGCCCCGGTAGCGAAGGACGATGTGATTGTGCCTGATACGCACTCGCAGTCGGCGACGCGGTTCTGGCCGACCAGCCCGCCCACTATGCTGCCGGACCCGCCACTGACGTTCCCGCTTGCGGACGAGAACGTGATCGCACCGAGATTCTCTCCGGCCAAGCCGCCAACGAAGTCACCCCCGCCGACCGTGCCGCTCGCGTTCGAGCCGGTGACGCTCGCATCGGCCGCAATATAGCCGACCAGCCCGCCCACCGATGAGCCCGTGGAGTTGATGGTCAGGCCGACTGTGCCGCTCGCCGACGATGAGCCGATGAAGCCCGATCCGCCGGGCTGGCCGGTGTTGCCGTTCTGGCCCACCAGACCTCCGACAAAGCCGTTGGAGCCGCCGGTTACCGCTCCGCTCGCTGACGAGCCGTTGATGGTGCCGGTGTTGATGCCGACAAGGCCGCCCGCATAGTTGAAGTTGTTCTCGGTGCCGCCGTCCCCGACCGTCACCTGCACCTTCACATTGGCGTTCGAGATCGAGCCGGTGTTCAACCCCACGAGTCCGCCAGCGTTGACGCCGGCCTGAACCGTTCCGGTCACCGAGTTGGTGCTGCCCGCGATCGTCGAGACGTTCACGATCGAGCCGTCGTTCTGTCCGGCCAACAGGCCCAGCGTCTGCGTGTCATCGGTGCTGGTGCCGGTGACGGTGACGTTCTGCAGCTTGAGATTGCGCACCACGCCGCTTGAACCGATGTAGCCGAACAAGCCGACCAGTTGGGCCGAGGAGCTGATCGAGAGGTTTTGGATGGTGTGGTTCTGCGCCTCGAGGATTCCCGTGAAGCCGGAGGAGATGTTTCCGATCGGCACGAATCTCGTCAACGACGAGGCATCGATGTCCCGCCCGAGCGCATAGGTGCCCTGGCGTCGCAAGTTGATGTTCTGCAATTCAGTGGCGGTATTCACCAGCACATAGGCGGTGAGATTGCCGCTCCCCGTCACGGTGACGTTGCCGAATGCGAAGTCGGGCGTGGGAAAGGAGCTGGGGTTGTAGAATACCGAAAGGCTGCCGCCGTTGCTCATATTAACGTGACCGGTGTGGTCACCGGTGAACAAAACCGTGCCGCCGTTGTCGCTTCCGGTATTGTCGGCCCGCAGGGTCAGATTGCCGCCGCCGGTCGAGTTGATCGTTCTCCCGTCATTGATCAGGATGGAGTGAAACGCGCTCAGCTCCAAGGAGTTGGTCGAGGTCCAGCTGATGGAGGCGTTGACGATGATGTCGCCGGCCCCATCGGTATTCGTGTTGCCCGTCGTGCCCGCCGGCCCGGTCGGGGCGCCGCTGGCGCTGGTTTGCAGCGTCACACTGGTGGTCGCGAGATCGCTGGAGATCGTCGAGGCGGCGGTCGCGTCGATAATGAGGTCGGTTGGATCAAGCAGCCAATTCCCGGTCTTGCCCTTCGGCGCCGACGTGTTCACCTGCCCGCCGGTGAAATCGAGGCTGTGGCCTGAGGTCTCCACGAACCCGCCATTGCCGCCGGTGGCTCCGCCCTGCGCCAGGATGGTGCCTGCGAAAGTGGTCTTCTGATCCGACCACAGCACCACCTTGCCGCCGTTGCCCTGGCCGGTCGCCGAGGCGTTGATGACGGTGGCGCCGTCCACGCTCACCGTGGTGGCGGTCGGGATCACGAAGGATTCGAGCTTCGAAAGCTCGAGCGTGGCGGCGCTCGGATGGCCGCCGCCGGTATCGCCGCCGATCAAGACCTTGCCGCCGCCGGCATCGCCGGAAGCGTCGATCTTGGCGCCCGTGAGCACGATATTCTCGCCGCTCACCACCACGGTGCCGCCCTTGGTGCCTTTGGCCTTGCCGGCGGCCGAAATCTGCCCCGCCAGCTTGATGGTCTGGATCGGCGCGCCCTTGGGCTTGCTGGCACCGGTCGCGCCGCTGAGCACGATCATGCCGTTCTTGGAGCCGATCGAGTTCGCCTCGATCACGCCCTTGTTGTTGATGACCGAATCGACGACCACCCGAGCGGCTGCGGCGGTGAGCTGCACCCGGCCGCCATTGGCGCTGAGCTTGCCGCTGTTGCTGACCAGCGATTTGAGGGTCTGGCCGGTCTGCACGTCTTTCACCGCGCCAGCGATCTGATTGTTGACCGCGAGCGTGATCAGCCGGTCTCCATAGAAATCGAGCGTGAAGGCG
>DASYFD010000208.1:0-10520 GCA_036498625.1 Xanthobacteraceae bacterium
CGAGCGATCTGCAGAAATCCATCACCAAGGCGGTGCCCGATTACATGGCCATGGGCAGCAAGGGCATGGCCGAGATGGGACGCATGCATATGCCGCTTCCCGACAACACTCTGCCGATGATGACCGGCTTCGGCCAGTTCGGCCCGCTCGAGATGGGCGGCATGTTCTCGGTGGTGAAGGTGCGCGAGGGCCTGGCACCCGCCGACTACGGCGACCCCGGCCCCTACCGGCATCCGGAGGGCACGGTCGCCTACGAGTACAGGGGGCCGGTCGAGGAACCGGCGCGTCGGTCCGAGCAGGCTCCGGCCGGCCGCCCGACCGTCGAGGTCACGGTGGTCAAGCCCGGCGGCTCGTCAAAACCCATGTCCAATCACTGAACATGTCCAATCACTGAAGAGGAGAAGGGCCATGAAGAAAACCGCGACCTTGATATCCGCGCTGGCGCTCTGCGTGTGGTCGCAGGCCACGGTCGCCCAGTCGTTGATCGATGGACAGGTGACCAAGGTCGATGCATCGGCCGGCAACATCACGATCAAGCACGGACCGATCAGGAAATTGGACATGGACCACGGGATGACCATGGTGTTTCACGCCCAGGACCCGACGCTGATCAAAGCCGTGAAGGCCGGCGACAAGATCAAGTTCGACGCCGAGGACGTCAACGGTCAGCTCACCGTGACCAAGATCGAAAAGGCGAAGTGAGCGCGATACATTTTTTTTCAACCCAACGGGAGGCTAACCTATGTCCAAGCATCGTATCGGCTTTGTGCTGGTCGCGTCCGCGGCCCTGGCGCTGTCCGGCGCCGGGGCGGCCTTCGCCCACGCCCAGCTCAAGACCGCGTCCCCCGCGGTCAATGGCGCCGTCACGGCGCCGCCAAGCGAGGTCACGCTCAATTTCAGCGAGAAGCTTGAAGCTGCGTTCAGTACCGTCATCGTCCGTGATGCCGTCGGCAAACGCGTGAACAAGGCCGACGCACAGGTCGACAAGACGGATCGCACCATCATGCGGGTGGCGGTCGATCCGCTGACGCCGGGTATCTACATCGTGGAGTGGCGCGCGTTGACGGCCGACACCCACAAGACCGAGGGCGCCTTCGTGTTTCGCGTGGGTGAATAGTCGCCGAAACGTCACTCGGCGCGGGGGGAGGACGTTTTGGACGACCCATTGATTTGGGTGCGCGTGATCCATTTTGCCGCCACCATGATGGTGACCGGAGGCGTGTTCTTTCACGCCTTCGTCGCCGAGCCGGCGTTTCAAACCGTCGACGACACGCGGGTCGCCGCGCGCGTCCGCTTTCGGCTGGCCCTGATCGGATGGATCGTTCTTGCCGTGACCGTCCTCTCGGGCGGGGCTTGGCTGGTGCTGCAGACGGAGCAGATGAGCGAATTGTCTCTGGGACAGGTGCTCCAGCAGGACGCCCTCTGGACCGTGCTTTCCGAGACCGACTTCGGCTACGCCTGGATGGTGCGGCTCGTCATGGCCGGTCTCCTCGCCGCCATGCTGTCATGGCGTGGTCCTGCACCATGGAGGGAGTCGCTTCGCCTGAGCGCCGCGGTTGCGGCTTCCGCCGGCTTGGTCGGGACCCTGGCTTGGGCCGGCCACGGCGCCGCCGGCTCGGATATCGAAGGTGCTGTCCATCTGGCCGCCGACATCCTGCATCTAATCGCAGCCGCAGCCTGGGGCGGAGCCCTGATCCCGCTCGCGCTCCTGCTGCATACGGCCCGCCGCGATCCCGTGGAGAGTTCCGCGGTGATCGCCCGAAAGGCGGTGTTGCGCTTCTCGCCCCTCGGCATCTTGAGCGTCGGCACCTTGGTGGCGACCGGCGCGGTCAATACCTGGGTGCTGGCGGGCAGCGTGCAGGCGCTTATCGGCACCGATTATGGCCGCCTGCTGCTGGTGAAGGTCGCGCTCTTCCTGGTCATGCTGTCGTTCGGCGCGGTCAACCGGCTGTGGCTCACCCCGCATCTCGCACCTGTTGCAAGCGCATCCGCGACCGCGGCTGCGCTGCGGCAGATCGAGCGCAACAGCATGATCGAGGCGGGCCTGGCCGCGATCATCATCGCCATCGTCGCGCTGCTCGGCACGCTGCCGCCGGGACTGGAGGATCAGGCGATCAATTGACGGGAGCCGCCGAGGCGGCTCGACCCGCTGCGATTTGCGCGCCTGAACATAATGCGCTAATGAATGGCGGCGGGGCCTTCGACGGTCGCCCCGTTCTTCCAGGCTCGCGGGCCCAAGCACCGTCTCCTTCGCAAGGAGGGGACAATGTTTGCTGGGCCCTGATTTTTAACTCACCGACATTGTCGAGCCGGGGATATCGCGGCCTCCCCACAAGATGGACTTCGCCATCCAAGCGCTGCTCGCCTCGATCATGGGGGAGCGAGTCATGGATGGTATTGGTCTCGGATTATTTCTCTTCGCTGCATTCGCCGGCGGGTTCGCATCGGGCCTCGCGGGCTTTGCCATGGGGTTTGTGGTCTCCGGCATATGGCTGCACGTCCTCACGCCAATTCAGACAACGACGCTGATCGTCGGGTATGGTCTTCTGACCCAAGGCTACGGGGTTTGGAAGCTCAGGCGCGTGCTGGCTTGGCAAAGCATCGCGCCCTTCATCATTGGCGGCATGGTCGGGGTTCCGCTCGGCACGATGCTGCTCACCTATGCCAACCCGGCGTATCTGCGCAGCGGGGTTGGTCTGCTGCTGGTGATCTACGCCACTTACGGTCTGGCGCGGCCGAAGCTCAAGCCGGTGCCAGGCAGCGTCCCGGCCGACGCAGGCATCGGCTTCATGAACGGGATCCTGGCCGGCCTGACAGGACTTCCGGGATTCATCATCACCGTCTGGTGTCAGCTGCGCGGCTGGCCCAAGGACATGCAGCGCGCGGTATTCCAGCCGGTGATGCTCGCGGCCATCGTCGCCAATCTCATATCGCTGGCCATTGTCGGCGCCGTCACGGCCGATACCCTGCGGCTATTCCTTTTCGGGCTCCCGCCGATGATTGCGGGCCTGTGGGTCGGGTTCAAGCTCTACGGAAGGCTTGATGACGCGGCATTTCGCAAGGTGATCCTGGTGCTCCTGCTGATCTCCGGACTGGCGCTGATCCCCTTGCGCGGGGTTTGAAGCGGATTCATCAACCGATATTGGTGGAGGAAGCCTCAGGGCGCGGCAGGATATTCGCCGCAGGTGCGCACCCGCGGTCCCAGCGTCTCCGCGCATTCCTCGCGCGTGATCGCGCCGCGGCCGATGACCTTGGCGAGCAGATAGTCGGCGAGGGTCTCGATGTCGTGCCGTGGCAAGCTCGTACTCGGCGGCGACGGCGGCATCTTGTCGCCGATCTCCGCTTCCGTCATGCCGTAGCAGCGCTTGTCCGTATAGGCTTGATCGTCGAAATGCGGCATGCCGCGGCCCGGGATGCCGCACGAGATGACCATGATCAGGGAGTCCCGGTTCAACCGGCTCTGCCGCAGATTGGCGGCGCCGCCGGGGGATTGGCCTTGTCCGGCGCCGTCGCCGGCCCAGCCATGGCAGTAGCCGCAGTCGGCCTTCTCGAGAAAAATGCGCCGGCCATTGCCAAAGTCGTCGTCCGCGAGGGCCGCAATCTCCGCGCTCGCGAGCACCGCCAACGCAATCGCTCCGGCGCGCGCGAGCCGTCGCCAGTCGGCCTGTGTTTTCATAGGGTCAGACATGCGGTCTCCGTGAGCAGCTCATGGTGATCATTGGCCGGTAACCCTTTCTTCCGATTATGGGATTTTGCGCCGTGGCGCGGAATCCACCCTGGTTTTTAAGCACGCCCGCGATGAACCTTTTAGCCCCCAAACCCGACTAATGTCCGAACCATGCGGTACTGCCAGTCTCCACCTGGGCGGAGAAGGCTGGCGTCGGAGGAACGTGACCGATGCTGGGCGTACCGGATTTCCACCCCGAATTCGGGCTGTTGTGCCCCTCCCCCCGCCGTCGCCGCGGTGTGCGCCTCGCCGTGCTCTGCATCGCGACCACGGTGGCCATTGGCGCCACCATGGGGCTTGCGGTTGCGCGCTGGCCCGCCAATGGCGATGGAGCCGCCCCCGCCGCCGAGCCGATCAGCGAACCACCGCTGGTGCAGGTGCCTGCAACCGGCGTCGACACGGTGTCCGGGCCATGCCAGCGCGACAAGGTGGATTCGTTCAAGGACCTGCTGGGCCTCTTTCTCGATCCGGTCTGCGGGCCGAACAAGCCGCATGCCAGGCATGGCGCGCGCGCCGCCAATCGGGTCGCAACCGTCATCATCGGCCGCAAGGATGCTCCGGCACCATCGGCGCTCGTTGACGCGAACGAACCATCCGAGGTCAAGGTCGAGAATGCGGATAAATCCGCCAATGTGGCGGCGGCCGAGCGAACCAAGGCGCCCAAGAAACCGAAGCTCAAGCCAAGCGGTCCGATGGCGCTCACGGCGCCGGGGCGCGAAATGAGCCGGCAGAACGGGATGCTCAATTCCTACGCCACGCCAAGCTTTGGCCGCGAAGCCTACGATCCCTACCGCAACCCTTATCGCGCCACCGCCCTGCAACCTGGCCCGTTCGGCCGTTCCTGGTGAGGTGCAACCGAGCTGTAGCTGCCGCCGCGGCCCCCCGATCACCCGTTGTTGAAGCTGATGGAGGAGAGAGAGAATGAAATTCGCATGGGGTTTGCTGGCGCTCGGCACCGCCCTCCTCGCCACCGATGCCTCGGCGCAAGGAGTAAATCTGACAGGATCCTATCGATGCGTGGCCTTGTGCCGGGACGGGCTCGTGGGCCAGCCCGCTTTCGTCACCCAGAATGGCTGGAACCTCAATCTGCTGAACGAGGTGGGTGAGCCGTCGCGCGCCTGGATGGATTGGTCGGGCCGCATCTGGGCCGAAGGCTGGAACCAGGGCGCGATCTTCTCGCCGGACGGCATGGTCATCCAGTTCGATCGTGGCACCATCTGGCAGCGCGACATCGCAACGCCGGTGTCGGTAGCGCCGCCGGTTCGACTGCGCCGATAGCCCCGCAGCGGCCAAGAAAAAACGCGGCCCCGAGGGGCCGCGTTTGCCGATTGACGGTGCCTGACCGGGCGCCGCACCCGGTGTATCAATCGAGCGGCTCGACCTTCACGATCGTGGCGCTGTGGTTGTTGCCGACCCACAGCGTGCCGGGGCTCTTGGCGTCGTCGATGAAGACGCGCCGGATGTTGGTCGGGTGCGGCAGCGGATATTCTGTGTACTGACCGCTCTTGATGTCGAGGCGTGAAACGCGATCGGTGAGCATGGAGCCGGTCCAGGCCTCGCCGTTGCGGCCGGCCTCGGCGTCGTAAGGCGCGCTCCAGGGCGTCGGCACCTTCCATTCCGAGATCTTCTCGGTCTTCGGATCGAACATGCCGATGGCGTTGCCGTTATATTCCGCGAACCACAACCGGCCCTCGGCGTCCACGCGCCCGCGTCGCGGCCGCGAGTTCGGGGTCGGCGTCAGGTAGACGGTCGGCAGCTTGGTCTTGGCATCGATCTTGACGATGTTGCCGGCCGCGAAGTCGAGCAGATAGATGTTGTTGGCCTGGTCGGAGTGCAGCCCGTAGGTGCCGATGCGCTTGCCGCTGCGCGGATCCTTGAACGAGCCGAGATCCTCGAACTTGTTGTCGGTGAGATCGAGCCGGTAGATGTTGCCGCCGTCCGAGTTCTTGATCCAGACCTTGTTGTCGACCGGGGTGCCGGTGAGCGCGAGATGGCCGAGCTGATCCATATTGGTGTCCCACTCCTTCGGGGTGGACCAGGTCTGGAACTTCTCGGTCTTCTTGTCGAACTTGGCGATCGAGCCCTGATACATGACCCCGACCCAGGGATTGTCGTCCTTGTCGAACTCGAGATTGAGGGTGCCGACCGGGAAGCCCTTCTTGGTCTCGGGGATCGGATACTGGGTGACCTTGCCGGTCTTGGCATCCATCTTGCCGAGGAACATCTGGCCGAAATCGGAATACCAGACGGTGCCTTCGCGATCGAGCATCACGTCATGCGGCTCGATCAGCGGATTCGGCAAATCGTATTCCGTGATGATCACATGGGTCGACTTGCCGGTGAGCCGCGGCAGGGTCTTGAGCGGGTAGCTCCAGGTATCCTGCTGGCTCAGGTTGATGCTGGCGAGATATTCGGCGGCGGATTTGTCGGCGTTGCCGACCGCACGCAGCGTGTCGCCCACCAGCCGCTGCGGCTTGCGCGGCGTGCTGCCCGGATAATAGCCGCCCATGCGCTGGAAGATCTGCGAGAACTCGTCGGCGTCGTGGGTTGAGCGCACGATGCGCTCGATGGTGTGGCAGCTGTTGCAACCGAGCAGGAACGATTTCTGCTCGTTGGTGCCAGGCATGCTCATCATCCATTCGGCGTTGGTGAGCTGGCTCGCCAGGTTGCGGGTGGGCTTGAGCTTGATGTCGGCGGTGGCCGCCTGTCCGGCGGTTACGTCGGCGGCCTTGGGGCCGTCGAGGTCATAGCCGACCGCGCGGGCACTGAGCGTGTAATGGCCGGGCTCGAGCCGGGCGGCCGGGAAGCTGAACTGGCCCTTGTCGTCGGTCACGACCGAGACCGTGATGGTCGAGCCGTCCTTCTTGGCGCTCACCACCACGCCTTCCATGACCGGCTCGGCGGCCGAGGAGACCTTGCCGGTGAGCGCGGCGGCCGATTGGGCGAGCACCGGGGCCGCGAGAGCGAACTGGAGCAAGGCGGCGGTCGCCGCCGAAGCAAGCAATGCGTTTCGTATTCGCATGGCGTTTCCCTCTGGATTGGAGCTTGTTGAATTCGCACGCGTCGACGGTCAAGCGCGGCAAGACCGTTACCTTCCTGCGCCAGCGTAGCCCTGCGGACCCGCCGCTTCAAGTCGGGTCCGGGAATGTAGCCCGCATGGATCGCTGGCGGAATGCGCGGGCGCCGATCCCGGATTTCGCCGACGCTCCATCCGGGCTACAGGCGGCAGGCGCCTCAATCCAGCGGCTCAACCCTGACGATCTCGGCCGAGTGATTGCCGCCGGCCCAGAACGTCACCGGCGTGGTCGAGTTGTCGACGAAGACGCGCCGCACATTGGTGTTGCGCGGCAGCTGGTATTCGGTCGCTTGGCCGGTCTTGGGATCGAGCCGCACCACCCGGTCGGTGGACATGCCGGCGCTCCACAATTCGCCGTTGCGGTCCGGCATCACATCATACGGATAGGTGAAGGCCGTCGGCAGCGCCCACTCGGTGAATTTCTCGGTCTTGGTGTCGAGCATGGCGAGCTTGTTGGCGCGATATTCTGTGAACCACAGCCGGTCCTCCTTGTCCATGTAGCCGCGCCGCGGATTGGAGTTGGGGGTCGGAGTCTTGAACAAGGTGGTCTGGCCGCTCTTGGCGTCGATCTTGCCGACCAGGTCGGCGCTGAAATCGAAGAAGAACAGGTTGTTCTGCGAGTCGGCCTTGATGCCGTAGACGCTGTGCTCCTGCCCGCGCGCGAGGTCCTTGTAAGGCACGAAGGTGTCGAACTTCATGGAGGCAAGATCAACCCGGTGGACGCCGGGAATGCCGACCGAGTTCATCCAGACCTTGCCGTCGACATCCGAGGAGTTGGGCATCACCATGGCCTGCTGGGAGGCATTGTTGTTGATGTCTTTGGGCAGCGGGATCATGGTGAACTGCTCGGTCTTGGGATCGAATTTCGCGATCCCGGCCTGCAGCATCAGGGCAACCCACAGGTTGCCCGCCTTGTCGAACTCGATGTCGAGGTTGCCGGGCGGCAGCTCGGCCTTGAGGACCGGAACCGGATACTCGGTGACCTTGCCGGTCTTGGGATCGAGCTTGCCGATGAACTGGTGGCCGAAATCCGAGTACCAGGCGTTCCCGTCCTTATCGAGGATCACGTCATGGGGCATCGCGGTCGGGCGCGGCAGATCGTATTCGGTGATCACCACATGGGTGGAGCGTCCCTTGAGCCGCGGCAGCATCTTGAGCGGATAGGCCCGGGTCTCCCCCTGGCTCAGGTTGATGCTGGCGATGTATTCCGCGCGCGGCCGCAGCCGGTCGGTCGGAACGTCCATGCTGCGCCCGTCAAGCCGCCGGTGCGGCTCGAGCGGCGTCGTGCCGGGCGCATAGCCGGCCATGCGCGCGAGCACACCGGTCAGCGCGTCGGCGTCGTAGCTCGACCGGAACGGCCGTTCCAGCGTGTGGCAGCTGGTGCAGCGGTCGAGCATGTTCTTCTGCTCCGGCGTGCCCGGAGCGCTCATCAGCCATTCGCTGCTGGTAAGCTGGGCCGCCACGTTCGCGGCCTTGCGCAGCTTGATGGCGATCGGTGCGCCTTGCGCCCCAACCTCGACCGTCTTGGGCCCGTCGAGCTCGTAGCCGGCGGCGCGGACGCGCAGCGTGTACGAGCCGGGCTCGATCTTGGCCGCCGGGAAGCTGAAATTGCCTTTCTCGTCGCTGATGACCGAGACCGTGACGGTTGAGCCGGTCTTCTTGGCGCTCACCACCACGCCTTCCATGGCGCTCTCCTCGGCCGAGCTGACCTGCCCGGACAGCACAACGGCGGATTGCGCCGCGGCCGTGCACCAGTAGGTGCCGGCGGCCGTGAGCGAAAGTGTCGCAGCGGCTGTGGTCGCGAGCAACAAATGACGAACCTGCATGGAGTCCTCCCGTGTCGAGCGAATGTGAAGTTGTAAACTTCCAACGCGACTTTGTTACGGGAAGCGTAGACCTCGACCCGAATTCGCGCAAGTTGCGAAACGGCTGAAACAATGCAGTTAGGCTTGGCATTTCAGCGCGGTACTCCTTCTCCCGGCGCGCCATCAGGGCGTTTTCCGCCCGTCTTCGACGGGCTATGGAGAAGGTCGGGATGAGGGGCGTGTCGGCGAGTCTGAGCCTGTGGAAACGTCCACTCACCGAGCCGGGTTCTGGTCCTCCGCCGTGCCGTGTCGCCCTCTCCGCGCAAGCTGGGCGAGGAATGCCGCGTCCGCGCCTTCGATCGTTTCCAAGCCGCTAGTGCCGTGGCATATTGCAGTCGATCCCAATGCCGGAGTGAAGCCGAAGATGTATGCGAAAACCCTGATTCGACCGGTCGTGCTGGCCGCAGCGGCCATGCTGACCGTGCTCGCGCCGGCACGCGCCGAGGACTTCTACAAGGGCAAGTCGATCTCGCTCATCATCGCATCGAACACCTCGGGGGGCTACGATACCTACGGGCGGCTGTTGGCGCGCCATCTGCCACGGCACCTCGCCGGCAACCCGACCATCGTGCCGCAGAACATGCCGGGCGCCGGCGGCATCCGGGCCGCCAACTATCTCTACTCTGTCGCCGCCAAGGACGGGACCGTCTTCGGCATCTTCGATCAGGCCATGTTTCTCGACCAGCTTCTTGGCATTCAGGGCCTGCGTGGCGACGTGCGGCAATTCAACTGGCTCGGCCGCCTGATGAGCAACTCATCGGTGCTGTTCGCCTGGCATACCGCGGCGGTGCAGAAAATCCAGGATGCCTTCACGCACGAGCTGATCGTGGCGGCGCCCGGCTCCAACTCGCGTCTCAACTGGACCGCGCTCAATGCGCTCGCCGGCACCAAGCTCAAGCTCCTGACCGGCTATGAGGGACCCGCCACCGCCAAGATCGCCATGGAACGCGGCGAGGTCGAGGCGCTGAGCCTGCCCTGGGGCGTGCTGCGCGAGGAAAATCCAGAATGGCTTGCCCAGAAGAAGATCAATCTGCTGCTGCAGACCGGGATCGAGAAGAACGCCGGCCTGCCCGACCTGCCGCGCATGATCGACCTTGCCAAGAACGACGAGGCCCGCCAGGTGCTCGAAATCTTCGCTTCGCCATCCCTGGTCGGGCGTTCGTTCGCGGCCCCTCCCGGCGTGCCGAAGGAGCGCATCGACGAGTTGCGCACCGCCTTCATGGCGATGACCAAGGACCCGGAATTTCTGGCCGAGGTCGCCAAGCTGAACTTCGATCTCGATCCGCTTTCCGGCGCCGACCTGCAGGCGTTTTTCGTCAAGTCGGATTATCCGTCGGCGCTGCTCGACAAGGCCAAGGCGGTCGCCAAGCTCGCCGAGCATTGAGAGGCGCGCTCGGCGCATTTTTGTAGGGTGGGTTGAGCTCTTCGCGAAACCCACCGATCCACGTTGCAAATTGCAAGCAGCTGGTGGGCTACGGCGCCATAGCGTCATCGCCTGTTGCAAAGCTTGTTGGCGCCTAACCCACCCTACAAACTCTTACAGATCATCCAGAAACTTGACCTTGCCGGCCCATTTGCGCGCCACCTCGGCCGCGTAGGCGGGATCGACCTTGTTGACCTTGGGAAACTGATCCTTCCAGGCATAGGGCCGCACCGCATAGATGATGATGCGGCTGTTGGTGAGATCGCCGTTGGCGCGCCGCTCCGGCAGCAGCATGGGATCGATATAGCCGGTCCACACCCCGTCGATGATGTCGGTCGCGGTCTTGGGATCCCAGCGCGTCGCCACCGCCCACATCACCTCGGCCGGATTGGTGATGTCGATATCGTCGTCCACGATGATGATGATGCG
>DASYFD010000209.1:0-15974 GCA_036498625.1 Xanthobacteraceae bacterium
GAGCTCGGCGCCCGCGCCCTTGAAAGCCGCGACCAGGGCGGCGAGGTCGGTCTTGGCCTGCGCGGCCGGAAGCGATGACTGCGCAAAGCCGTCGTTGGTCACTGCCGCGATGCCGCCGGCTGCAAAGAAATTCCCGGCGAAGTTTGCGCGCGGGGAGAAATCGGCCGGCACCCCGAGATTGGCGAGGAAGATTTTCGGGCGCGCGCCGGTCTGCGCCAGCGTCCGGTCGGCAGCATCGCGCAGCCGCTCGAACGGTTCGGCGAGGCGCACGCACGGCAACGGATCGAGCGGGACGGTGACGGACGCCGGCCGCGCCGGGGGCACGGGTGCGACGTCGAGCACGGCGACCGCGGGCTCGTCCAGCTCGGCATAATCGCTGGTGCCGGTGAGCATGTCGGTGCGCCGTGCCAACGCGGCTTGCCGCTCGCCGCGCACCACGGCGACTTTTTGCTGGACCAGACCTTGCTCCAGCGCGGCCGCAGCGCCGCCGCTGCGTTCGATCTCCTGCAACAGCGTCCAGGCGGAGTCGCAGAGCTGATCGGTCAGCTCTTCGATGACGCCCGATCCCGCGGTCGCATCGGTGACCTTCGCGAGGTTGGATTCCGCCTGCAGCACGAGCTGCGTGTTGCGGGCGGTCCGCCGCGCGAACCGGTCGGGCAGGCCGCGCGCCAGGGTGAACGGCAGCACCGTGATGGCGTCGACGCCGCCTACCGCCGCGGAGAAAACCGCGATGGTTGCCCGCAACATGTTCACGTAAGGGCCGTGCTTGCTCGTCATGCGCCAGGCGGTCTCCGCCGAGATGAAGGCCGGAACCGCCGCCAGGCCGCACGCTTCCTCGACGCGTCCCCAGAGCCGGCGCAACGCGCGGAACTTGGCGATGGTCAGAAACTGGTCGGCGTCGGCGGCGAGGCGGAAGTAGATCATCGCACGCGCATCGGCGAGCCCGATGCCGCAGCCCTCGAGCGCCCGCAGATAGGCGACCGCGACCGCAAGCACGTAGCCGAGCTCCTGTGTCTCGGAGCCGCCGGCGTTGTGGATCGCACGTCCATCCGCGACCGCGAACGGGCCCTTGAAGCCGGCACCTGCGAGATCGGCGATGCGTCGGCTCAATCGCGTCGCTGTTTCGCTCCAGCTCCCAGCCGCCGCTCCGGCCACCGCCATGGCACCGAGCGGATCGAAGCCGAAACGGATTTTGGCCGCGGCCGCCGGCACGCCGCGCCGGCTCAGCAACGCCGCGATGCTGCTTGCGGCCTCCTCGGCTTGCGCGCCGGCGTCGAGCTCGAGCGCCACGCCGGCCGCGTCGAGGGGAAGGCCGTCGAGCGCGCGCGCGATCGTGGCTTCGCTGGCCGCCAGGCCATACCCATAGGCACCGATGGCGCCGGCCAACGCCAGCGACCAGCCGGTGGCACCGTTGTCGAGATCGTGCCGGGCCTCGGCATTGGCGGTTGCCGGATCCGGATGGTCGATGCGCTGGAGGATCTGCCAGCATCCGCCCGGGGTCGGTGTCACCAGGGCGTGCGCTTGCCGGCTCCCTTCATAGAGCGGCTGGATGGTCAGCCCACCGTAGGTCTTGGCCACCAGCCGGCGCTCGAATGGCGCCCCCTTGAGCACGCGGGCCACCAGCTCGAGCCACTGCGCGCGGGTTGCCGCCGGAAAATCGGTGGCCAGCGGCAGGATATCGGCGGGTTCCTCGGTCATCGCCTTTGATCGCCCGTGTTCCGATCCGCCACGATGGGCGCACCGATTTCCATGCAACGAAAGTGCCACGGCACAGCGTTCCGGCCAATCTGCCGCTTCGCGGTCCGCGGCCTTGCCGTCACGGACCGGTACGCGGGGGCAGGCGGCTAATGCCGGTCGTGTCCACGCCTGCCAAAGCATCCCGGACCCGTCGGCCCGCGATCAGCCGTTCCGGGACGATCTCCGCCAGCGGCACCAGCACGAAGGCGCGCTCGAACAGGCGCGGATGCGGCAGCGTCAGGTCGGCGCTTTCGAGGGTGACATCGTCATAGGCCAGGATATCGATGTCGATCGGCCGCGGACCCCAGCGTCGTTCCTGAGCGCGCCGCCGCCCGAATGCCTGCTCCACAGCCTGGACCCGCTCCAGCAGGGCCCGCGGCGTCAGCTCGGTCTCGACCGCGATGCAGAGATTGACGAACGGCGGTTGGTCCACGACCCCCCACGGCGGGGTTGCGTAGTCGGATGAGCGGGCCTTGAGCCGAACCTGGGCTCCCTCGCACAGCATGGCGATGGCGCGGTCGAGGGTTGCGCGGACCTCCCCGACATTGCCGCCGAGCGCGAGCAGCGCCTCAACCAAGCTCGCGCCCATGTCCGGCTGCGTGGCGACGACGAACCAGCGTGACCCCGACATCGGCAAAGATCGCGGCGATCGGCGCATGCGGCTTGCGCACCGTCACACGGATCGAGCTCACGCGCCCAAAGCCCGCCAGCAACGCGTCCGCGACCGCGCCGGCGGCGGTCTCGACCAGCCGGTAGCTTTGCGCCGTGAAGGCGCGGCTCGCGGTTTCTACGATGGCTGAGTAGGACACCGTGTCGACGAGCTTGTCGGAGCGCGCCGCGCTCTCCAGCTCGATCGATAGTTCAAGGTCGAGCACGAAGCGCTGGCCGACCTTGGCCTCGTGCTCCATCACGCCGTGATGGGCATGGATCACCAGCCCGGTCACGAATATCAGGTCGCTCATCTGGCGGCTCGAATGGCGGCGGCGACCCGCAACGCCTGCACGGTTTCGGCGACGTCATGGGCGCGAATGATTTGAGCGCCGGCCGCGACCGCGATCAGGTGCGCGGCGAGCGATCCGCCGAGCCGGCGGTCGGGCGGCGCGGGCGAGACCTTGTCGATGAATCGTTTGCGCGAGGCGCCGACCAGGAGCGGAAGGCCGAATGCCATGAGTTGATCGAGCCGGGCGAGCGCCGTCAGACTCTGCTCCGGCGTCTTGCCGAAGCCGATGCCGGGGTCGAGCACGATAACGCTGCGCTCGATGCCGGCGCGCTCGGCGAGATCGAGCGAACGGGCGAAAAAGGCGGCCATGTCGGCCATGATGTCGATCGCCGGATCGGCAGTCTCGCGGTTGTGCATGACAATGACCGGCACGCCGTGGCGCGCAACCACGCCCGCCATGTCGGGATCGCGCTGCAGGCCCCACACATCGTTGACGATGCCGGCGCCGGCAGCGAGCGCACAGGCCGCCACCTGCGCCTTCATGGTGTCGATCGATACCGGCACGCCGAGCCCGGCTACCGCGGCCAGCACGGGCTCGAGCCGCCGCACCTCCTCGCCGGGCGAAACCGGCGTGGCAGTGCCGTACGGACGGGTGGACTCCGCCCCGATGTCGATGATGTCCGCCCCCTCCGCCACCATGCGGCGGGCATGCTCGATCGCGGCGTCCGGATCGAGAAAGCGGCCGCCGTCCGAAAACGAATCCGGAGTGACGTTGAGAATGCCCATCACGATCGGGCGGCCCGCGCCGAGCAGCCGGGCAAGCAGCCCGGACACGCCCTTGGCGGCCCGCGGGCTATGGGAAACGGACTGGCTGGCCAAGCTCATGCTGTGGCTTTGCGCCGCCCCGGGCAGGGGTGTCAAGCGCTACAACCGCGGGCTTGGCGGCGGCTCGCCCGCCGCATTCCCGGTTTGCGGCCGCACATGAACGATCGAGCTAACGATAGGTGATCTTGGAGGTCAGCGCCTTGGCCTGCTCGACCCAGCGCATGATGAGCTTCTCGGAGGGAAGAAATCGAACAAGCTTGCGCTTCTTGTTGGCCTCGCTCATCGCTTTGGCGAGGTTGACCGGATTGCGGTACTTGAGCTCCCTGATCGTATCGACGCCGACGGCCTTCAACAGGCAGGAATATCCCTTCCCCATTCCCTTGATCCGCATGCGGTCGGCCGCGTTCGCCCATCCGAGGATGCGCGCCTTGTCGAAGCCGGTCTTGGCGGCCAGGTGAGTGCGCCCTCTCGGGGTCCTGGCCGCTTCGAGCAGCCGATCGGTCGTTCGGATTCCCAATGACTTCAGCTTCTTGAGCTCCTCTGCATCAAGATCGTCGAGCTGATTGATCGGGTAGGGCATTACATTCTCCTCGCTCCCTGCCGGTGGACCGGCGTTGTTTGGGAGCCTCAGTCGAACACGCCAAAGCGGGGAAGCGCGCCGGCGATCTCTGCGATCGCGTCGCGCGGGAAGCACTTGCGGGCATAGGAAATCGTTATGGGGGTGCTGGTCGCGGCACTGTCGCTCGGGACACTGTCAGTCGGGACATTTGTGCCGCCAATCGAAATCCAGGCGAACGCGATGCCCATCGGCCTGGCATCGATCGTGGCGCGAGCTCGCCGTGCCCAACCTTCCTCACCGAGGAATTGCTTGCCCGGGAAATGCTCACACGGGAGCCGCTCGCACAGGATTCTCTCTTGAACGCCGACGGGCATTGTCGCAGCCGCCTGCTCGGCGCCTCCCTGGGCGACGAGATATCCGATCAACTCACGCATATGCCCCTCGTCTGCCCCACACTGCGGTAGGTTGTTTTCATATTGAACGGCGCAGATTGAGAAGACAAGCAAAGGGCTCGTGCCGCCAGCGGATGCGCGCGAAATTTCGTGACGCCGTTGCATTCGTGCATCAGTTTGCGTTCCGCACGACGTTCGTTCGCGAATGTTCACGCCGAAACAAGGCCTCTTGCTACGGCATTTGTCTGGCAGCTGTGCAACAGAAGGGTATTCGACCGGCGGCGAATGAGCCATTCGCATTTGCAATGCTCAATTCGCTGTGAAACTCTTCGCTTGAGGCCCGGGGCGAGCGCCGCGTCAGGCCAAGCATTGGCGATCCGGCATCGGCGCTGGGCGCGCATCAATCCGGCGCGCTCGCAAAGCGGCCCGCGGGCCGGCGCCGCGGCCCTTGCCGATGAGGATCGCGATGCCTATGGAAAGGCGGGCAAATTGCCGGCCGGCCGTGCGGCCCGGCGCGCATGCTTGGTGGCGTGCTTCGTCGTCTGCTTCAGGAACGGAACCGTGAAATGACTCCTTCGCAAGCTCTTCCTGCCGTTCTCGAACGTATCGATGCCGATCTCGACCGCAGCGTCGAGCATCTGTTCGATTTCATGCGCATTCAGTCGATCTCGACCGATCCCGCCTATCAGGCGCAGTGCCGGGCGGCGGCCGAGTTCGTCGCCGGCGATCTCGGCAGTCTCGGCTTCGAGACCGGCGTGCGGCCGACCGCGGGCCATCCGGTGGTTGTCGGCAAGGGCGGCAGCGGCGCGGCGGGACCGCGTGTGCTGTTCTATGGCCATTATGACGTGCAGCCGGTCGATCCGCTGGATCTGTGGGAAACGCCGCCGTTTGCGCCGCGCCTCGCGACTCTCGCCGATGGCCGCAAGATCATCGTCGGGCGTGGCGCCTGCGACGACAAGGGCCAGGTCATGACCTTCATCGAGGCCTGCCGCGCGTTCAAGGCGGTGACGGGGCGCCTGCCGTTGCCGATCACGATGATGATCGAAGGCGAGGAAGAGTGCGGCTCGAACCATCTGTTCGGATTCGTGAAGGACAATGCCGACGAATTTCGTCTCGATTTCGCGCTCGTTTGCGACACCAGCATGTGGGACGCAAAGACGCCGGCGATCACGACCTCGCTGCGCGGGCTGGTCTACGAGGAGATAAGGCTCACCTGCGCGGACCGCGATCTGCATTCCGGCTTGTTTGGCGGTGCAGCGCAGAATCCGCTGCGGGTCATGGCCGGGATTCTCGCCGCCCTGCACGATGACCAAGGTCGCGTCACCATTCCGGGATTCTACCAGGGCGTCCACGAGCTGCCGCCCGACGTCAAGGCCGACCTGGTGGGCCTCAATCTCACCGCGGAGGAATTCCTCGGCGGCGTCGGCCTCAAGGCGGCGGCGGGCGAGCGCGACCGCACCCTGATCGAGCAGATCGCCACCCGTCCGACCGCCGAGATCAACGGCATCATCGGCGGCTATACGGGGCAGGGGGCGAAGACGGTGATCCCGGGCCAGGCCATGGCCAAGGTCTCGTTCCGCCTGGTCGGCGCCCAGGATCCGCAGAAGATCCGTGACAGCTTTCGCGCTTTCGTGCGTGCGCGCCTGCCGGTCGACTGCAAGGTCGAGTTTGGAAACTTCGGCAGTGCGCCGGCGATCGAGCTGCCGTTCGACAATCCCGCGCTGGTCAAGACGCGCGCGGCGCTATCCGCCGAGTGGGGCAAGAAGGCGGTCATGGTGGGGGAAGGCGGCTCGATCCCGATCGTGGGCGATTTCAAGCGCGTCCTCGGCATGGACACGATCATGGTGGGGTTTGCGCTCGACGACGATCGCGTGCATTCGCCCAACGAGAAGTACGACCTCACCTCGTTCCACAAAGGCACGCGCAGCTGGGCCAGGATACTGGCGGCCCTGGCGGAGTGACGGGCACCATACACTCCGCCTAGAGGTCCCTGAGAAACAGACCTCCTCAGGAATCAGAGCTGCTTGTACCAGCGTCGATCGTAGTGCGCCCCGAGCAGCGGCTGCACCTTGGCGCGATATTCCTTGGTCGCGGAGTTGCCCTCGTGGGAGTCCTCGGCCTTCTGGTCCCCCCAGATTTCGACGACCTCGAAATGATTCTTGCGCGCCGTTTGTTGCAGCGCGTCGAAGGCGAGATTGCCGCCTTCCTTGCGGCTCGGCCCCGCCACGGATTTGAGCAGCGCGATCCCGGCATCGGTGTTCGGCGGCGCGACATCGACATGGGTAATGGCATAAATCGCGCCGGCCGCTGTCGTCTGCGCCGGCGCTACGTCGATCGCCGTGCAGGGACGGTCGTCGACCGGGGCGATCAGCACGGATTGTATGGCGTCGAGAAATTGCTTGTGCGCAGCCCCGTTATGCGCGTCGAGCGCCGCCTGATCCTTCCAAACTTCGAACGTGATGAACTGGTTCGCGGGCGCAGTGCGCTGGGCCACCTCGAACCGCATGGCGCCCGCCTCCTTGCGGCTCGTGTCGGCGAGCTTCTTGACGAGCGTGGCACCCTGCGCCTCGCTGCCCGGCGCGACCTCGACGTAGCGCACCATGTAGATGGTCGGATCGGCGGCGGTTTGCGCGTGCACTGCCGGCGCGCCGGCGAGCCAAAACGGAACCAAAGCGAGCATGAGATGATAAGCTTGGCGCATGTTCCTCCCCATATCCTTGTTGATGGCGCAATCGTAGCCCCGCGGCGTCCATGGCGTCAAAGGCAATCGGAAGGGGAACGAAACCCTCCGGACCCGTGCTCAGGGCGCCGGGATGGTCAGCAGGCTCGTGAAGGAGAGGCCACGGATGTCGTAGACGCGCGCATAGACCACGCCTTCGCGCGCGACCTCGACCAGGATCGGCGCATCGAATCTCGCGCAGTAGAACTCGCCCAGCATGAGGGCGAAATCGGCGCCCTGCGGATCCCAGCTGGTCTCGAAATCGGGACCGAGCTCGACCTGCGGCGAGCGGTGCGGCCCGCACACCGCGAGCTTCCAGCGCCGGTCGGGCGGCTTGCTCTCGTGCCGCTGCGCGAGCGCGGCGGCGAGCCCCTGCGATGCCTGCTTGAACGAGAGGCTCCAGTAGTCGAGCATGTAGCGCCCGTGCGCCCCGGCCACGCCGCCGGCCAGCCGGTTGAAGGACGTGTACTCGTAGGGGTGCAGCCGGGCCATGTCGATGATCGGCAGCGCGATGCCGGTCAGAAAGACGATGCCGGCCGCGGCAGCGAGGGCACCGGAACGTTGCCGCAGCGTCGCGATCAGCCAGCCGCCCGCGAGCCCGCCCAGAACGGCGAGCGGCGGCAGCACGAACACGAAATGGCGGATGCCGTTGTACATGGCGGGCTGCGCCAGCACCGTCACCACGATCGGCAGGGTGGCGGCGAGCAGTACCAGCAACAGGATTGCGCGCCGGTTGGGCGCGAGGTCGCGCCGGCAGGCCGCTATGACCGCTCCCACAGTGCCGGCGAGCGCCAGGGCGAGAAAGATTTCCGGCAGCTGCAGAGCAAACAGCGTTGGCACATAGCTGCGCGGCATCTCGGTCACGGTGACGAGCTCGCCGGCGAACAGCTCGTGCCAGGGCTTCTCGAAGAAGTGCGAGAAATACGCGACCGCCCGGAGCGGATTGAAGGGATCGAGCACCGACCAGGGCCACACCAGCGCCATGACCGCATAGGCCAGCAGCGCGGCAGGCAGCAGCGCCAGGACGAAGCTTCCGAGCCGCGCCGCGGCCGAGCGCAGACCGTCCAGGCGCGCCTGCAGGATTGCCAGGAGGGCGAGCGCGCCGACGAGATCGAGGACCCCGAACCCGCCCATGACCCGCGATCCGATCGAAAGGCCGAAGCCGGTGCCGGTCAGGGCGACGGTCGCAGGCGCGATCCGCGGATAGGTCTCGAACGCGCGCACCAGCGCGAGCAGCAGGATCGCCATGGCGACCGCGAACGGCGCATCCTTGGCATTCATGAACATGTGGCCGACATAGAGCGGACACGTTGCCAGCAGGACGAGGGCCATGAAGCCAGCCGGCGGTCCGCCGATACGACGTCCGATGCGCCATGTGGCCGCGAGCCCGACAAGGCCGACCAGGGCGCCGACCAGCCGCCGCGTCTCGAACAGCGTGAACGGGGCCACCTTGGCGGCAAGGGCGGCCAGCAGGTCGAAGCCGCCGCCATACATGTACAGATTGACGAACGAGAGGGCGCGGCGGTCGACAAAGCCCGAGCCGTAGAGCGCCAGGAGCAAGTCGCCGTATTCGGAATGGGTGTAATCGTCCCAGCCCAGCCCGTAGTCACGAAACGTCATCAGCGCGACGCCGGCCACCGCGACGAGCACGGCGACCGCCAGCCGGTCGAAGAGCGGGCTTGCCTGCGGCTCGCCGGCAGCGAGCCAGGATGAGGAACTGAGGGAGGCCACGGCCCGCAAGGTAATGCCGCGTCGAGGGGATGAAAGCAATTCACCAATCACGCAGGGTCCGGCGCCATCGGCCGGCTCCGGCCCGAAGCTTCGGCGCCTGCCCGACATGAGTTGAGCCTATGCGCCCATATGCTATCGTGGCCTGGGCTAATCATCAGGGGGGATTCGATCCATGGCAGCCATATTGCAATCGCTCGAGCGGACGCTTGCGGCAGGTCTCGGCCTGCTGATCGTGCTCGTCGTCCTGGCCGGTATCGTCAGCGGCTCTTTCGTCAAGCTCGATTATCAATGGTGGGTCTTCTTCATGCTCTGGCTGCACGTGCTCAGCGGCGTGATGTGGATCGGGATACTCTGGTATTTCAACTTCGTGCAGATCCCGACCGTCCCGAAGATCGAGCCGGTAGAGCACCGCGCCGCGATCACCAAGTTCATCGCCCCTTCGGCGCTGTTCTGGTTTCGCTATGGGGCATTGGCAACGGTGCTGACGGGTTTGATCGTCGCCTATATGCAGGGCTACCTGATCACCGCGCTCACGTTCCAGAAGGGCGTGTACGGCATCGGGATCGGCATGTGGCTGGCGCTGATCATGGCCTTCAACGTCTGGTTCATCATCTGGCCGAACCAGAAGAAGGCGTTGGGATTGGTGCCGTGCTCGCCGGACGAGAAGGCCAAGGCCGGTCGCCTCGCCATGCTGGTTTCGCGCACCAATACGATGCTGTCGATCCCCATGCTGTTCTGCATGGTGGCGCAGCGGTTCGCCGCCTTCTGAGGCCAGGAAGCGATCCGGGTGATCCGCCGGCGATGCCTGCGCGCATCGTTGGCGGCTCCAGGTCCTCCCGCTGGGGCTCTCCCGGGGGGCATCGGCCGGCTGCGCCGGATTTGGTTAACGCGCCGGTTGTCCGGCCCTGGTGTGGTCCGGCATCTGCGGACGGCTTCGTCCGTCCGGCATAAAGTCTTTCCCGGCTTGCATTAATCACGATTAGATTTGGTCAGTTCCGGCCCAGATTAGTCATTGCGATTGCTGGCGAAGGGGGGCAAAATTATTTGGTAACCATAGCAGCTGGAAGCTGCTGTTTGGAAAGCCGGGCGGACCGGGCGTGCCAGTATGTCTGTGATCTTGTTTATACTGGGTTTCTTGTTCGCCGGGGCGGGCATCGCCACGATCGGTTTCGGGATTCCGATCAACGAATTCAACCTTGGCAATACGATGATTATCGCCGGGACGATCGCGGTCGCGGCGGGCGCGATCTTGTTCGGCCTGGCTGCGGCGGTCGACCAGCTGACCCAGATCGCCAATGCGCTGCGGCCGCGCGTTGCCGCCCGCCCGGTGCTCCAACCGCAGGCCGCTGAGCAGGCGTCCCCGGGCGCGGTCCGCCCTGGCCAAGTGCCCGTCCAGGCCCCGATGCCGGTTCCGGCACAGCCCAAGCCTCCAATGCCGGCCCCGCCGCGGGCCCCTGTTTTTGCCAAGCCAATGGCCGAGGAGCGCGCCAGCGGGCCGGAGCCGGAGGATTCCGCCTCCGAGGGCCCATTCTCGGCGATTGAGCGATTGCGATCGAGCCTCACCAGCGCCGACGCCGATCGAAGAGCCGGCGATAGCGATGCGGAAGATGTGCCTTCAGCGGCGGCCCCGCCCGCACAGGCCGCCCCGGCCGCGTCCAGCCGGGATAATACCAGGGCTGGTCAGGGGGCTAATGGCGCGGCGCCGGCGGGCGGCGCCGTTGACTCCCCCAAGAAGCCGCCGCTTGATTTCTTGTTCCGCTCGAAGTCGAAGGCGCGCGAGCCGCAGCCGGAAGCTTTCGACTCCGTCTGGCCGCAGCGCGGTCAGCGCCGCGTCGACCAGCAGCCCGAGCCCGAGGATTCCCGCCAGCCAGCCGCCGAGGCGCGGATCGAACGGCCGCTCCAAGCGGAAACGCCTCCCGCTTCGACCCCTGACGAATCGCGTCCAGCCGCGATCCTCAAGTCCGGCGTGGTCGACGGCATGGCCTACACGCTCTATGCGGATGGGTCGATCGAGGCCCAGCTCCCGCAGGGAACCGTCCGCTTCGGCTCCATCGCCGAGCTGCGATCGCATATCGAGAACAACTCGTAGCCTCGGTCAGGCGTCGTCGTCTAATCTTTGGCTTGCGAGCCATCTTAAGTATCCGAGGCGGTTCTACCTCGAAGACCAAACATTTCTTGCCTTGAGCAAAGAAAAATAATAGAAATGGCGAGAATTCACATCGTCCGATTCTGTTGTTGCACCCTTCGGGCCTGCTCGCGACCCAGGCGGCGAATACCTCGAAACACAGGCTCCGCTCGGTCGGTCTGAAGATCGCGCGACGGTGAAACCAGTACTCACAGTGGGACCAGTGCGCCATGACCGAAAATGCATCAGGTGGCACCTATATCGAGCTGACGGCCGAGATCGTCTCGGCCTATGTCAGCAACAATTCGGTGCCGGCGGGAGATTTGTCGGCGTTGATCAATCAAGTGCATGCCGCCCTGACACGGGTGTCGAGCGGACAAAGCGAGCTTCCCTCCGAGCCGTTGAAACCTGCGATCTCGGTCAAGAAGTCGATCGCACCCGACTACATCGTGTGTCTCGAGGACGGGAAGAAATTCAAGTCGCTGAAGCGCCATTTGCGTACGCAATACAAGATGACGCCGGAGCAATACCGCGAGAAGTGGGGGTTGGCGCCGGACTATCCGATGGTGGCCCCGAACTACGCGGCGGCGCGTTCCCAGCTCGCCAAGCAGATGGGGTTGGGCCAGCAGCGCCGCCGCCGCAAGTAGCCTGCAGCGGATATTGCTACGCTTGGTCCGCGATTGCGCCGCGGTCGTCGTGGGGCGGCGGGCGGTTGCCCAGGCGCCACACCGCCACCACGGAGCCCACCACCAGCACGGTTCCGGCCAGCATCTGCACGCTCGGGCGCTCGCCCAGAAACCTCCAGCCGAGAACGACCGCGACGACCGGGTTGACGAACGTATAGGTGGACACCAGCGGTCCCGGTGCATGGTCCAAGAGCCACATATAGGCGGTGAACCCGACCACCGAGCCGGCCCCGATCAGATAGGAAAGTCCGGCCCAGGATATCGCCGACACCGCGCGGGGTGAGAAGCCGCTCAATTCCCCGCTGAGCCCGCTGCCGACGAGCAGCGCCGCGCCGCCGCACACCAGCTGCATGCCCGACAAGGCAATCGCCGAGGTGAAGGCCTGCTGGCGCTGGGAGACGCGCGAGCCGGCGGCCCAGAAAAATGCCGATGCCAGCAGCAGGACGAGCATCAGTGGATCGACCGGGGCCGTTGTGCCGGGATCCGCGGGCCATGCGATCAGCAGGACACCGGCGAGTCCGGGCAGCAATCCGGCGAATGTCAGGAGCCTGGCGCGCCGCTCGGTCGGCGCCGAGACGTTCAGCACCACGATCCAGAACGGCACGGTCGCCAGCATGACGGCGGCCAAGCCCGAAGGAACGTATTGCTGCGCATAGGCGAGCGTGCCGTGGCAGCCGACAAAGAGGATGATTCCGGAGACGGCCGCGCCTGCCCAGGCGCCTGCGGGCGGAAATCCGGGACTGCGAACCTGCTCGATGGCGAGCAGGATGGCGCCGGCGGCGATCGAACGCGCGCCCATCAAGAGCAGCGGCGGTATGGTCTGCAATCCCAGCGCCAAGGCCAGGAAAGTCGATCCCCAGATCAGATAGACCGCCGCAAAAGCGGCGATCAGCCGGCTGCGTTCCAACAGTCCGGCGCTGCTCACGCTGTCGTTGCTCACCCTGTCGTCGCTCACGCGGCGCCGAGCGCTGCCTGCGCATCCGATTTGATGCGTTCGACCATGGCGCGAAATCCGTTCGAGCGTTGCGGCGTGAGATGCTCGCGTAGCCCCAGCCGCTCGAACAACGCAACGGCATCGATCGAGAGAATATCTTTGGCGTGCTTTCCGGAATAGACGATGAACAGGATGGCGATCAGCCCGCGCACGATATGGGCGTCGCTGTCGCCCAGGAATGTCAGCACCGGCCCGCTCGCGCCGTTGGCGGCAACGCTGGTCGCGAGCCACACCTGGCTGGCGCAGCCCTGGACCTTGTTGGCGGCATTGTGCTCCGGCCCCGACAGCGGCGGCAACGCGCGGCCGAGCTCGATGACATAACGGTAACGGTCGTCCCAGTCCTCGAGCAGCGAAAAGTTGTCGATGAGCTCGTCGATGGTCGTGTCGTCGGTGGTCATGGGGTCGATCGGTGTCCGGGTTGCGGCCGAAGCCCCCCTGATATCGCTATATGGGAGCGAGCGGTACCCCGGCGAATGCGGCAATCCGGCGTGTGCCCCGCCCGCGAGTCTGGAGGCCCCCGATCAGGCTCTCGAGCGCCTGGATTAAAACAACAATAACAGCTGGTTAGGGCGGTTTCCGGGCGTATTGCCACCGGGCCCGCGCCCATGGCGCCGCCAGACAGGTCAAGCGGGCCGTTCGTGCGGGTCCTTGCGCGGCGCCGGGCTCCGCCAGGCGGGGACCAGATCGCTCGGCGCCAGCGTATTCTGCGACGCGGTCTGCGAGGTCGACTGCGACCTGCTCGCTGCAGCATTCCGCGACGTCGCCTGCGAGGCGTGCTGTGCCGGCCGAGCGGTCGGCAGCGGTACCGCTCTTGCGGTCTTGGCAGGTGTGACGGATACGGCCTTGTCGGTTTCGCCGGCGGCGAGCTTTTCGTTGAACATGTCGTAGAGCCGCTTGGCGCCGGCCTTGGCGCGATCCTCGAGCGCCACCGCGGCTTGCGATCCGACCACGCAGGCTTCCGGCTGCCGCTCGCAGAATTGCCGCATGTCTCCAACCGTCGCGGTCGCGGCCGTCATCGCGTCGGTTGCGCTGATCGGAACGTTCGGGGCCGGCCGTGACTCGCCCCTGGGCAACAGGACCACAATGACGCCCAGCCAGAACGTCATTCGCAACAGGAAACGCATTCGTCTCTCCCCCGGCGGTCGATCTGGCCGCCTGCGAGCGCAACCTAGCGGGGAGCGTTGAAGCCGCAGTTCGTTGGAGGCCGCGGATTTTGCCTATATTCGACTCGAATGAGCCGCACTTTTTCCTAAAATTTTAATGATCCGGATTTTGCGCGCATTTGATTTCAATGCGCCGCAAGAACGGGGCCGCAAAGCGCGATTTTCAGCGAATTTGGTGACGCAGACGGGTCGCCCGCCGGCAACCGACCGTTCACCATGCCGCCAGAATGGGGCTGCAAAGCCCGCGTGAAAGAACCCAAAGGACGCCGGGCGCCGCGTCCGGGGCGCCGCCTTAGCGTTCGCTTAAGCGGCCTCTGACACGATCCGGGATCAATAAGGGGAGCGCGTCTCGCCGCAGGCGTGCGCTGGGAACGTTGAGCCTGTTCGCGTCAATTCGCAATCATCTCGGTGCCCGGCCGCGTCCGTTGTCGCGTCCGGACGCGCTGGCGGCCGGCCCGCTGGCGACCAGCCCGCTGGCGGCAAGCCGCCACCGCGCGTTCGTGGCGACCCGGCTGCTCGGCGGCCTGGTCATGCTCGCTGCTGTCGTGATCGCCTTCATGCCGCGCGGCATGCCGAGCGCGTTCGAGATCGCGCTCGTGGCATGGCTCCTTGCCGGTTTCCTGATCGCCTATTTCTTGTCGCGCGCCGGCCAATACGAAAGCGCCCACGTGCTGTCGGCATTGGCTTTGACCGGGCTCGTCACCACGGTTGCATTCTCGACCGGAGGCTTGAGCTCCTTCGCGGCGGTCTGGCTCGTGCTGGTGCCGGTGGAGGCCGCCCTGTCGGGCTCACGGCGGGTCGTTGCGCTCGCTTCGGTGGTCGCGCTCGGCGCGGCCGGATTTCTTCTGCTCTTGGCCACTATCGATCAGGGCACGCTCGAGCCCGCGGCGCCGTCCATGCTGGCGATGCTGGGCATCGTCTCGGCGCTGCTCTATGCCATGGGCCTCGCGCTCGGCTCGGAATCCCAGGCGCGCAGCACCTTCTGGCTCAGCCACGCCGAGGAAGACCGTTGTCGGTTGCTCGCTCGCGACATGGCGGATGTGGTCACCCGGCACGCCCGCAACGGCCATGTGCTGTTCGTCTCGCCCGCGGCCGGGCCGTTGCTCGGCGTCGCCCCGCACGAGCTGCACGGTCGCGGCTTGTTCGACCGGGTGCATGTTGCCGACCGGCCGGCCTATCTGACGGCGCTGAACGATGCCGCGAGCTTGCGCGAAAGCCGCACGGTCGAGCTCAGGATGCGCCGCGATGCGACCAAGCCCGGGGCCGGCGGATTCGTCTGGATCGAGATGCGTTGCTGGGCGCTTGATCGGGCGCTCGTGCCGGATGCCGGCGAGGACTGCGAGGTGGTCGCGGTCATGCGCGACGTCACCGCCAGAAAGGACGAGGAGCACGCGATCGAGGACGCGCGGGTCCAGGCCGAGCGCGCCAATGTCGCCAAGAGCCGGTTCCTCGCCACCATGAGTCACGAGCTGCGAACGCCGCTCAATGCCATCATCGGATTCTCGGAAATGCTGCGGGAAGAAGGCGGGCTGATGATCGACGCCAAGCAGCGCCGCGACTACGCGCTTCTGATCAACGAATCGGGACATCATCTCCTGTCGGTCGTCAACGGCATCCTCGACATGTCGAAGATCGAGAGCGGCAATTTCGAGATCGTGCCGGAGCCGGTTGCCGCCGACAGGGTGATCGCGGAGTGCTGCGAGCTCCTGGCGCTGCGTGCGCGCCAGGCCGGAATCGACGTCGAGGTCCGGATTGCGGACGCGCTGCCGGCGATCATCGCCGACAAGCGCGCGCTGCACCAGATCATGCTGAACCTGCTTTCCAACGCGATCAAATTCACCGATCGGGGCGGCAAGGTCACGGTCACCGCCGCGGCCGAAGCCGGCCACGACGCCGGCCATGAGGCAGGTCGCGAAGGGCATGACATTGGTGACGCCGCCCATCTGGTGATCACGGTCGAGGACACCGGGGTGGGCATCGGGGCGCAGGATCTGCCGCGCGTCGGCGAGCCGTTCTTTCAGGCGCGGTCGTCTTACGACCGTCGCCATGACGGGACCGGCCTCGGGGTGTCGATCGTAAAGGGACTGCTGTCGTTGCATGGGG
>DASYFD010000210.1:0-2537 GCA_036498625.1 Xanthobacteraceae bacterium
CCGCTCATCGCGGTACCGCCGGCCAAGGCGAGCAGTTCGCGACGCCTCATCCTACGATCTCACTCGCGGCCGAAAGCTGCCACCATAGCGATCTGATGAGCGCGTCGTGAGGTGATTCAATGCTCCGGCGCATCCCGGAGAGCCTGATTGGCAGCATGGTGGTTGCTTACCCTTTCGCGCCGCGGCCAACCGATCGAAAAACCGGTCCGGATTGGTTTACTGCCTCTCGGTTCTCCCACCAACGCCTATGAAGCTCCGGCTGCCGCCTTGCGAGACACGCACGCCGAAGCCAGATAGGTTGTCGTCAGCGTCAGATTTCCGCCCCCGCTCAGGTGCAAGGAGCTTCTAAACGGAACGCGGCATATTGAGCATCTGAAACGCAAACTGTTGGAGCAGGTTATGAGCGAGCCCGTCAGGTTCGAGGTGTTCACCGACTACGTCTGACCCTGGTGCTATCTCGCTACCGTGCGTATCGAAAAGCTCAGGCAGACTTACGACATCGAGCCGGTTCTGGTGCATTTCCCATTGCACCCGGACACGCCCCAGGAGGGGCGGTCGATGGCCGAGTTCTACAAGTCGCGCAATATCGACCCGGAGGCGGCCTACGCCCGCATGAAGGCGCTGATGGATGCGGAGGGGTTGCCCTACGGCCGGCGCACCCACAGCTACAACAGCCGGCTGGCGCAAGAACTCGGCAAATGGGCCGACACCCAGCCCGGCGGCGATAAATTGCACGACGCGCTGTACCGCGCCTATTTCGTCGATGCCCGCAATATCGGCGATGTCGATGTCCTGATGGATATCGTGCAGTCCGCCGGGTTGCCGGTCGACGAGGCGCGCGCCGTGGTCTCCGAACGGCTCTTCAAGGACGCGGTCGACACCGACTGGCAGAAATCGGCGCAGTACGGCGTCACCGGCGTGCCGACCTTTGTCGCCGGCCGGCACGGCGTGGTCGGTGCCCAGCCCTACGAGACATTGGAGAAGTTGGTGCAGCAGGCCGGCGCGGTGCGGCGGCCCGCGAGCTAGGGTCCGGACTCAATTGATCCACCAGATGATGGTAGCGGCAAGGATGGCTGTCGCGAGGAAGTTTCTGGCGAGCTTGTCGTAGCGGGTGGCGACGCGGCGGAAGTCTTTGAGCCGGCAGAACATCCGCTCGATGCGGTTGCGCTGGCGGTAGGCGATTGGATCGTAAGGGATCAGCGGCTTGCGCCGCCGGATCGAGGGGATGACCGGCTCGATGGCCTTGTCGGCGAGCACGGCGCGGAAGAGGTTGGTGTCATAGGCTTTATCGGCGAGCAGCCGGGCGACACAGCCGGCGGCTTCGACCAGGGCCGGAGCCATGATTACGTCATGGGTGTTGCCGGGGCTGAGCAGCAGGACCCTCGGCCGGCCTTTATCGTCGGTCAGGGCGTGGATTTTGGTTGTCCGCCCGCCGCGCGAGCGGCCGATGGCCTGCTCGAAGGGCCCCCTTTTCCTCCGCCGGCCGAGCGGTGAACCTTGAGCGTCGAGCTGTCGATCGCCACCGTTGCGGTGATCCCGCTCGACCCGGTGAGGCGCTCGAACATCTCAAACCAGATGCCCTGCCGGCTCCACCGATTGAAGCAGTTGTAGATCGTCGTGTAGGGGCCATAGGCGGGTGGGCAGTCGCGCCAGCGCGCCCCCGAGCGCAGCATATGGACGATCCCGCTGATCACCCGCCTCACCCGCCGGTCGTCGACCCGATGCGCTCCCTTGCGACCGCGCGGCATCAGCGGTTCGATCCGCGCCCATTCCGCATCCGAAAGCCAGTACAGCGCCTTCGCCATCCAAGCCTCCACCGTTTGGAAGCTTGAATCACAAATCGCCGCCCCCGAGAATCCCCTTATTGGGTACAGACCCTAGTCTAGTTCCATTACCGTTCAGATAAGGAACGCGAGCTGCTCGAGGCGGTGCGCCAGGTCGGGGCCGAGGGCATCATCTCGAAGCGCCAAGGCAGCCTCTACCGCGGCGGTGAGAGCCGGGACTGGCTCAAGACCAAGTGCCACGCGATCGGCGGCTTCGCCGTGACCGGCTTCAGCGAGATGGGCGCGGGGCGGCTGGCTGGGATCTATGTCGCCGAGGTGGACGCCGGCGGAGCTGAGCCCGGTCGGGCAGGTGTGGCACATGCTTGACGGGCTGCGAGACGGCCCGCGGCGGAGAGGCGGCTTTATTCCGGTGCGGCCCGGGCTGACGGTCGAGGTAGAGTTCTTCGGCCGGCACAAGGGGCTTTCTAGGGGACGGCGTGGTCGTGTCGGTCGCGCCTGCGTAAGCGCATCGGAAGTTTGCTCGACGGATCAGCGACTAAGGCGTTGCATCGCCGGTCCGCCTGCCGCACCATCCGCGGGGTTTCCCCCGTCGACTGGCCTCGTGCCAGTGGGGGAGCCATGTCCGACAACAACATCACGCCGAACGGGTCGCGGCCCCTGGCTTGGCGCAGGTGGCCAGCAACGGCCGCTTTTGCATTAGGCGTCGCAACCGCAATTCAATGGGCGCCCGCCGCCCACGCGCAACAGCCCGTC
>DASYFD010000211.1:0-25410 GCA_036498625.1 Xanthobacteraceae bacterium
CTCGGCACCCGCGAGACGGTGCGCGCGTTCGACCGCAAGCGGCTTGCGGTCTATCTCAAGCGCAATTATTGCGCGCCCGACATGCTGGTGGTGGCGGCCGGCGCGGTCGATCATCGGGCGGTCGTGGGCGAGGTCGAGAAGCGGTTTTCAAGCTTCGTCGGCCCGGCGGCGCCCACCCCGGAGCCGGCCCGCTTCGTCGGCGGCTCGCACATCGAGACCCGCAATCTCGAGCAGGTCCATGTGGCGCTCGCCATGCAGGGGCTGCCGCAGCGCGATCCCGAGCTGTTCAGCCTGCAGATTTTCTCGAGCGCGCTCGGCGGCGGGATGTCGTCGCGCCTGTTCCAGGAGGTGCGCGAGATTCGCGGGCTCTGCTATTCGATCTATGCGTTTCACGCTCCCTATTCCGACACCGGCATGTTCGGCCTCTATGCCGGCACCGACGCCGCCGATCTACCCGAGCTGATGCGCGTCGTGGTGGGCGAGATCGAGAATGCCGCCCAGACCCTCACCGAGGCCGAGGTCGGGCGCGCCAAGGTGCAGATGAAGGCGAGCCTGCTGATGGCGCTCGAAAGCTCCGGCGCGCGCGCCGAGCAGATTGCGCGCCAGATGTTTGCCTGGGGACGGCCGGTGCCGATCGAGGAGGTGGTGACAAAGATCGAAGCCGTGACCGCCGAAAGCGCCAGGGCGGCCGGACGGGCCCTGGTCGGGCGCGGGAGGCCCGCCATCTCCGTGCTCGGGCCCGGGCCCGGCCTTGAAAGTGCCGCCACGATCGCGGAAAGTCTGGCGCGCAGGGCGGCATGATATCAGGCAACTGAGGACCACGGTGGAGCACGGGGGGTCAGCAGTCCAAGCTCCGGTTGTGTCCGTCCGCTGATCCGCGAGCCGATCGTCCATGGCGTTCTTCCGAACCGTCACCTTGTCCGAGCAGCTGCCGGCGATCGTCGGCGAGCACGTCGTGCTGCGGGCTCCGCAGATGTCCGACTATGGGGAATGGGCGGCGCTGCGCGAGGCGAGCCGCGACTTCCTCACCCCGTGGGAGCCGACCTGGCCGCCCGATGATCTGACGCGCGGGTCGTATCGCCGCCGCGTCAAGCGCTATGCCGAGGACCAGCGCAGCGATCTCGCCTATCCGTATTTCGTGTTTCGCAAGCACGACAACGTTCTGGTGGGCGGGCTGACGCTCGCCAACATCCGGCGCGGCTGCGCCCAGACCGGCAATCTCGGCTACTGGACCGGCGCCGTCCATGCGCGTCGCGGCTACATGACGGCGGCGGTCGGCTGTTTCGTTCCGTTCGCCTTTCAGACGCTGCGGCTGCACCGCATCGAGGCGGCCTGCATCCCGGCCAATGCGGCCTCGATCCGGCTTTTGGAGAAAACCGGATTTCGGCGTGAGGGCTTTGCCCGCGAATACCTGTGTATCGACGGGGTGTGGCAGGATCATTTACTGTTTGCCCGTCTCAAGCACGACCCGTCGCCTTGACTGGAGGCCGTGGGCGGCTTGGCGGCGGCCTTGGGCCCGCCACGGTTTCGCTGGTATATGAGCGGGGGCAGTGGTTCGGATATTTGCAGATGCTCCGAATGAATTTGATGCGCTGCAGCAGGATCGACCTGCGCCAGGGTGGCGAGAGGTGCGCGGCTTGGGTGGCCGCCGCCCTCGTTCTATCAGGCTGCTCGTCCGTTTCGACCCCGACCGATTCGGTCGATACCGGCTCGACCAGCCGTTTCACCAGCCTGTTTTCCGGGTCGAGCCCCGCCACTCCGGTGGCGGCCGGGGGGGCCGCATTCAACCCCGACGATTGCCCGCCCGTCGACATTCGCGCCGGTGCCGGCACCATGACCTTGAACGGCAAGCCTCCCGAGGCGGCCTCCACCGACGTGCGCTATCAGCTCACCTTCACCCAGCTCGCCCGTCAATGCGTGCTGAACGGAGGCGAGGTGGTGATGAAGGTGGGGGTGCAGGGGCGGATCATCGTCGGCCCCATCGGCGGTCCCGGCTCGATCGAGCTGCCGATTCGCTACGCGGTGGTGCGAGAGGGATTAGCGCCCCGCACCATCGCCACCAAGTTCAAGCGTGTTCCGGCCGAAGTCCCGGCCGGCCGGACCAATCTTGCGTTTTCCGACGTCGAGGAGAGCTTGAGCTTTCCGATGCCCTCGCGCGCCGAGCTCCCGGCCTATATTGTGTATGTCGGCTTCGATGAGATCGGCGACGCATCCGAGAAGAAACCGGTGGCGAAAAAGCCGGCGGTCAAAAAGCCGGCGCCAAAAATCCAGTGATGTGAGTTCAGCGTTCAATCAATCGCGTGGAGAGCAAGCGAGGGAAAAGCAAAGTCTCGGTGGCCGAGCTGGCTCGATGCCACCCCGGGGAGGCAAACATGATAGCAATCATCGCAATCGGCTGGCTGCTGGCCCTTTGGGCGACCGTGCTCGTGTTCTCTGTCTACTTCAGCCAGAACATGAAGTGACGCGCGCCAGTACTGCTCTTGCAGGGTGGGCAAAGGCGCTCACAGGGACGTTCACGCCCGTCTTCGACGGGCTATGGCGCCGTCCCCACGCGGCCGGGCCTCGTGTGGGCAAAATTGCGCGGTTCCGCACCCATCATGCTCGCAGTGTCGGGCAATTTTGCCCACCCTACGCTGGTCGGCTTTTTAAGACGAGCAACAACCAACTCAGTTCAGCTTGGTCTTAACGTCCTCGATGCCCTTGACGACGAGGCGGTCGGCGACCTCGCCCTTGACCACCTGGGTGAGGATTTTTTCCGCCGCGCTGACCGCCGCTTCGGCCGCGGCCGCCCGCACGTCGGCCACCGCCTGCGCCTCGGCCTGCGCGATCTTGGTTTCCGCCATCTTGCTGCGGCGGGCGATGAACTCTTCCATCTTGCTCTTGGCTTCCGCCATCATGCGCTCGGCCTCGGCGGTGGCGCCCGCGATGATGGCGCCGGCTTCCTGCTCCGCCTCACGCTGCTTGCGCTGATATTCCGCCAGCAGCGCCTGCGCCTCCTGCTTGAGCCGGAGCGCCTCGTCGAGCTCCGCCTTGATGCGGTCGCGGCGCTGGTCGATGAATTTGACCAACATCTCGTGCACGCCGAGATAAATGAGCCCACCGATGAAAACCACAAAGGCCACCGCGACCCAGAATTCGGCATCGAGCTCGATCATCTTGCGTCCTCAGCGCTTGAGAGCGTCGGCGACCGCGGCCGCCACTATGTCGGGGCTCGCCGGCGCGCCGCCGATGAGCCGTTGGACGATCGCTGAGGCGGCATCGGTCGCGATCCCGCGCACATTGACCATGGCGGCCGACTTGGTCTGCGCGATGCGGGTCTCCGCTTCGCCGATGCGGGCATTGAGCGTCGCATCGAGTGCCTTGCGGCCGGCCTCCGCCTCGGTGACCTGCCGCTGGCGGGAATCGTTGACCACGGCCTGGGCGCGGCCGCGCGCGTCGGCCAGGGATTTTTCGTAAGATGCGATCGCCGCGTCCGATTGGCCCTTGAGACGCTGCGCCTCGGCGAGATCGCCGGCGATGCGTGCGCGCCGCCGCTCCAGGATCGAATCGATGCGCGGCAGAGCGATCCGCGCCATCAGCAGATAGAGCGCCACGAAGGTCAGGGTCAGCCAAAACACCTGGGACGGAAAGGTCTGCTTGTCGAACGGCGGGAACTCGCGAGCGTGTCCGCCGGCGGGAACCTCGGTATGCGCAGTCTCATTGGCCATCATGAACTCCGACGGCTGTGCGCCGTGCAGTCGTCAGACCGCGTACAGCAGCAAGAACGCGATCACGAGCGAAAAGATGCCGAGCGCCTCGGTCACCGCGAAGCCGAAGACGAGATTGCCGAACTGGCCCTGCGCCGCCGACGGGTTGCGAATCGCGGCCGCAAGATATTGACCGAAGATGGTGCCGACGCCGACGCCGGCGCCGCCCATGCCGATACACGCGATGCCAGCGCCGATGAGTTTTGCTGCGGCCGGTTCCATGGAAAGTCTCCCTTTCGAGTCCGTTCAGATGATCGAGCGTCAGTGCCCGGGGTGGATCGCATCGTTGAGATAGATGCAGGTGAGGATGGTGAAGACATAGGCCTGCAGGAAAGCCACCAGCAATTCAAGCGCCAGGAGTGCAACCGTCATGCCGAGCGGCAACAGCGCGCCGAGCCAACCGAGGAAACCGAAGGCGCCCAACATCGTGACAAAGCCGGCGAACACCTTGAGCGTGATATGGCCGGCGAGGATATTGCCGAACAAGCGAAGGCTGTGCGAGATCGGACGCGACAAGAACGAGAGCACCTCGATGGGGACCACCAGTAGAAGGATGGGAATCGGAACTCCGCTCGGCACGAACAGCTTGAAGAAGTGGAGCCCGTGCTTCCAGAACCCGTAGACCAGCACGGTCGCGAATACCAGCAAGGCGAGCGATACCGTAATGATGATCTGGGCCGTCACCGCGAACGTATAGGGGATCAATCCGATGATGTTCACGGTCAGGATGAACATGAACAGCGAGAACACCAGCGGAAAGAACTTCATCCCCTCCGTTCCGGCGGTGCTTTGCAGCGTCGAGGCGACGAATTCGTAGGACATCTCGGCGACGCCCTGCAGCCGGCCGGGTACCATCGCCCGCGCGCTGGTGGTAGCGAGCATCAGGAGCGCGATGACGGCGAGCGAGATCAGCATGTACAGCGCCGATCTCGTGAACGCGATCTCGGCGCCTCCGATGTGCCCGAAGACGAAGAAATTGGTGATCTCGAACTGGTGAATCGGATCCATGAACCGTCCTGGTCGCCGCGCCGCCTTGATGCCGGCGCGGTCTTCTCACTGCTTCGTCGCGGGCGGATCCAAAGTGTTGGGCGAGACCATGCCCGCGGCCCGCACCAAATTGAGAACTCCCGCCGCAAAACCCAGCAGCAGCAACACGATCAATCCCCAGGGAGAGGTCCCCAGCCATCGATCCAACAACCAGCCGATGGCGGCGCCGACCAATATCCCGGCGACGAACTCGGCCGACAACCGCAAGCCGCGGGCGAGTGCCGAGGAATCGGCATTCGCGCCCCGACCAGGGCCAGTTTCGGAAGGACGGTCGGAATGATGTTGGCCGAGCCGTTCGCCGAGAAGCCGCAATCTTGCGGACAGTGCCGCCTCGTCGGCCGGCGGCTCGTTGCGATCATCGTCTCCGCGCGCTTGGGCCATTCGACATGCACCCGACTCAAAGCAGCGCTTCCAGCAAGATCGCGGCCGATCCTCCGCCCCCGAAGCCGCGCGGACCATACTGAGTGGGTCCGGCCAAGTCAAGAATCGGTGTTTCCGACTTAAACCATTGAAAACATATCAAAAATAGGCGGATTGTGAGGCGCCGGGCAGGTTTTCGGTGCGTCGCAATATGCGAGGTTCTTTGCCGGCACGAGGGATGATAGCTTGCGCGCAAGGGAGCGAGGAGAGCCGCATGATCCGCTTGGGCCCGTTGGTGTTCGCTGTCGCCGGCTGTGCATTGCTGTGCGGCCCGGCCTTCCCGCAGGACACACAGCCCGAGAACGAGGACAGCCGGTTCAGCTTCTACCGCGCCGATGACGGCTTTCTGCGGCTCGACGGTCGCACCGGGCAGGTGTCGTTGTGCACCAGGCGCGCGGTGGGCTGGCTCTGCCAGGCCCTGCCCGAGGAGCGGGCCGGCTTCGAGAGCGAGATCGCCCGATTGCAGAGCGAGAACGCCGTCCTGAAGAAGGATGTGCTGGCGCACGGTCTGCCGCTTCCCACGGGAGTCTGGCTGGATCCGCCGGCGGCCGGCGGCCGGCCGCGCGCGGCGCCGGCCGATCGCGAGAGCCATCAAGTGATGAGTGTCGTCGAGAGCGTGTGGCGCCGGCTGGTCGCGATGATCGTCAGCGTGCAGAGGGATCTGCTCAAGGGGTCGTGACCGCCCGCCCTGGTGGCGCCACGCCGCATCAGCTGTCCGAATTGACCAGCGCGCCGGCAGCGTTCGTCACCACCGCGACCCTTGTGGTGGAGACGAGCGGAGCGGGTTTCACTGAGATCACGTCCGATGCCGCACGCTTCATCGTGGCAGCCGGCGCCCAGGACGGCGCCTTGCTGCTCTATCTGCGGCATACTTCGGCGTCTCTGCTCATCCAGGAAAATGCCGATCCGGACGTGCAAACCGACCTCGCGACCGCGCTCGATCGCCTGGTGCCGCCGGGCCAGCACTGGCTCCATGACGCCGAAGGGCCGGACGATATGCCCTCGCACGTCAAGACCATGCTGACCGGCGTGTCCCTGCATGTTCCGGTGACCGCCGGCGCGCTGCTGCTCGGCCACTGGCAGGGCATCTATCTCGCCGAGCACCGCACGCCGCGCCGCCGGCGCGAGGTCGTGCTGCAGTTCATCGGAACGCGCCGCTGATCTGCGTCAGCGTCATTTGACGCCGCCGTACGGAAGCGGCATGGATCACCGCGACGATGCTGCCTGACCTTCCCCCACGCCAGCAGATCCTTCAGGTCGCCGAGACGCTCGCGATCGCGGCTGCCGGCGGCATCACCTTCAGCTTCATTGGGGTGCCGGCGGGGCTCGTTTCCGGCTCGGTGCTGGCGGTGGCGAGCGCGGCTCTCGCCGGGCGGCCCACCAAGGTGCCGCTGTGGCTGGCGCGCGTGTGCTTCGTGCTGATCGGCATGCTGCTCGGCGCCGTGGTGACGCCGGCAACCCTGGCCGGCATCACGACCTGGCCGCTCAGCGTCGCGATTCTGATGGTGTCGACCATCTGCACCATGGTGGCGACGACCTTTTACCTGCGGCTTGCCCATGGCTGGGATCCGCTTTCGGCATTGCTCGGCGCCAGCCCCGGAGCGATGGCGCAGGTGGTGGCGCTGGCGGCGGAGTTCGGCGCCGATATGCGCGGTGTCGCCATCGTGCAGACCATGCGGGTGCTGGTGGTCACGATCGGATTGCCGGGCGGGCTCGCGCTGTTCGGCTTCGCGGCGGGCGGCATCATCGTGGTGCCGGGTCCGGCAGCGGGCTCCTCGTTGGCGGAGCTGGCGCTGATCGCGGTCGTGTCGTCGCTGATGGCATACGCGATGGCGCGCCTGCGTTTTCCGGGCGGCCTGCTGTTCGGCGCCATGGCGGGCTCCGCGGTCCTGCACGGCACCGGCCTGGTCCACGCGGTGCTGCCATGGTGGGTCGGCAGCAGCGCGGTCATCATGCTGGGCGCGGTGGTGGGAGCGCGCTTTGCCAATGCCACGCCGCGGATGCTGCTGGATTACGTCGGGGCCGCGCTCGGCTCGTCCGCGGTCGCGATCGCGGTCGCCTCGATCTTCGTGCTGATCGTGACCCGCTTCCTGCCGTTCCGCACCGCCGACGTGGTCATCGCCTTTGCGCCTGGCGCGCAGGACACCATGATGGTGCTGGCGCTCGCGCTGCGTCTCGATCCGGTCTATGTCGGCGCCCATCAGCTGGCGCGCTGGCTGGTGGTCACATTTCTGGTTGCGCTGTCGGCGCGGCGGCTGGCCAAGCGCACGGGCGAGCCGCGCGCCGGCGGGCGCTGGAAGCGCCCCGGGCAGGGGACGCTCGACGATTGATCTATTCGGCACGATTGATCTATTCGGCCGCGAGCGCGCGATCCTTGAGCGGCAGCCGCAGCCGCTCCCACACATCGACCAGCGCCTCGGCCAGCGTGTCGATCACGGCGTCCTCGTGGAACGGCGTCGGCGTGATGCGCAGCCGCTCGGTCCCCTTGGGCACGGTCGGATAATTGATCGGCTGGATATAGATGCCGTGATCGGAGAGCAGGAGGTCGGTCGCCTCCTTGCACTTCTCGGCATTGCCGACGAAGACCGGCACGATATGGGTGTCGTTCTGCATCACCGGCAGCCCGGCGGCGCCGAGCACCGCCTTGACCCGGCCGGCACGATCCTGATGGCGTTGGCGCTCGAAGCTCGAGGTCTTGAGATGGCGGATCGCCGCGGTCGCGGCCGCACAGATCGCCGGCGGCAGCGCGGTGGTGAAGATGAAGCCGGGCGCATAGGAGCGCACCGCGTCGATCAGCGACTCGCGCGCCGCGATATAGCCGCCCAGGCAGCCGAACGCCTTGGCGAGCGTGCCCTCGATCACGTCGACGCGCGCCATCACGCCCTGCTGCTCGGCCATGCCGCCGCCGCGCGGTCCGTACATGCCGACCGCATGCACCTCGTCCAGATAGGTCAGCGCGCCATACTGCTGCGCGAGGTCGCAGATGCGCTTGATCGGCGATACGTCGCCGTCCATCGAGTAGAGGCTCTCGAACACGATCAGCTTGGGCTGCGCCGGATCGGCGGCCTTCAGCAACTCCTCCAGGTGCCCCATGTCGTTGTGCCGGAAGATCTGCTTGTGGCATCCGGACTGGCGCACGCCCTCGATCATGGAATTGTGATTGAAGGCGTCGGAGAGGATCAGGCAGTTGGGCAGAAGCCGGGCGATGGTCGAGATGCCGGTCTCGTTCGATACGTAGCCGGAGGTGAAGACGAGGGCGCCCTCCTTGCCGTGCAGGTCGGCCAGCTCCTGCTCGAGCGCGACCAGGGGATGGTTGGTGCCGGCGATGTTGCGGGTGCCGCCGGCGCCGGTGCCCATTCGGGTCGCGGTCTCCACCATGGCCCCGATCACCTTGGGGTGCTGGCCCATGCCCAGATAATCGTTGGAGCACCACACGATCACGTCGCGGGGGCCGTTCGGGGAATGCCAGATGGCGCGCGGAAAGCGACCGGCCAGGCGCTCCAGGTCGGCAAAAACGCGATAACGCCGTTCGTCCTTGAGCCGGGCGAGGGCACCCGTGAAAAACACATCGTAATTCATGAAAAACCTTCCCGGCCGCACTTTTGGAACTCTTCCAGGGTATTTTTAGAGGGGTTCCAGGCGGTTTGTCGAGCCGATAATGGGGTGGTCGAATGCCGCGCGGACCTGCCCGATGGCGGGCATGTGGCCGCATCTTCGCACGGATCGCCCGGTCGGCTCTGTGTCACGGGCGGACGGATCAGCCTTTGAGCCGCGATTTCATGCGGCTTTAGCGCCGCCGGCCGGCCGCCGCGATGGCGCCGGCGCCAGCCACGGGCTCCAGGGTTCCGGCGGCACCAGCCCCTCGGTGGCCCAGACCGGCAGGATGCGCCCGTCCTTGCCGATGCGCCCGATCATGACCGGCTTGTAGAGGTGGTGGGTCTTGCCATCCACCTTCACGGTGAAACCGCTCGGCGCCGCGATCTGGCGGCCGCCGAGCGCCGCCCGCACCTTGTCGATCTCGGTGGTGCCGGCCGCCTCGACGGCCTCGGTCCACAGCTTGAAGCCGATCCAGGTGGCCTCCATCGAATCGTTGGTCACCGCCTTCGGCTGCCCGCTGAAGCGCCGCCAGTCGGCGATGAAGGCGCGGTTTTCCCGGCGGTCGACCGCATGCAGGTAGCTCCACGCCACCATGTGTCCGGTCATGTTGGAGCGCATGAGCGCGGGCAGCTCCGCCTCGTTGATGGACAGCGACATCACCGGAATCGTGTCGGCGCCGACGTGCTGGCGCGCGAGCTCGCGGAAGAACCGCAGGTTCGAGTCCCCGGTGATGGTGGCAATGATCGCGGCGTGCCTGGCTTTGGCGAAGCGGCGAATGTCCTCGACCAGCGCGCGCCAGCCGGCAAATTCGGGCGGCACATAGCGCTCCGCGATCATGTCGCCGGAGATGCCGAGCGATGCCAGGTAGCCCTTGAGCACCGCGTTGGTGGTGCGCGAATAGATGTGGTCGGAGCCGACCAGGAAGAAGCGGCGGTGATCGAGCGTGCGCAGGTAGTTCACGGCCGGCACCGCCTGCTGATGGGGCGTGGCTCCGGTATAGAAGATGTTGGGCGAGGATTCCTGGCCTTCGTACTGGCTCGGATAGAACAAAAGGCTGCGCTCGCCCTCGACGATCGGCAGCACCTCCTTGCGCGAGGCCGAGGTCCAGCAGCCGAAGATCGCCGCCACCTTGTGCTCGGTGATGAGCTTGCGTGCCTGTTGGGCGTAGAGCTTGGGATCCGAGCCCGGATTCATGATGATCGGCTCGATCGGACGGCCGAGCAACCCGCCGCGCGCGTTCTTCTGCTCGATCAGCATGACCAGCAATTCCTGCAGCGGCCGCTCGCTCGCCGTCATGGTGCCGGACAACGAGTGCAGGATGCCGATCTTGACCGAGCCGCCTTCGAGATCGGAGAAATAACGCGACACCGCCTCCACCAGCCACTGCGAACGGCCGATCAGGTCTTCGGCCGTCCCCAGCACGGCATGGCCGGTGTCCTCGACCTGCGCGACCGCGGTGCAGATCTCCGGCAGCACATTGGCGACCGTGCCGGCGACGCTTTCGGCGCGGTTGCCGATGCGGTCGATCTCCACGGCCTGATGATCGAGGATGCCGGTGAGCTGGCGGTTGGCGTCGCTCATGGTGGTGACGCTGGTGGAGACCGCCGCGATCGCGCTGACGGTCTGCTCGACCGCCCCTTGGATATCGCGAATCTGCGCCCCGATGTCGCCGGTCGCCTTGGCGGTCTGCTGCGCCAGCGACTTCACCTCGGCGGCCACCACCGCGAAGCCTTTGCCGGCAGCGCCGGCGCGGGCGGCCTCGATGGTGGCATTGAGCGCCAGCAACGAGGTCTGGGCGGCGATCGTTTCGATCAGCTTCACCACCATGCCGATGCGTTCGGCCGCGGCGGCGAGGCTGCGGACGGTGCGGTCGGTGCGCGCCAGATCGTCGACGGTGCGGTCGGTCGCGTCCTTGGCGGCTGCCACCTCGACACCGGAGCGTGCGATCAGCGCCAGGAGGTCGCGGGCCGCGAAGCCGACCGCCTCCACATTGCGGGCGGCGTCGGCCGCCGCGTCGGCCGCCGAGGTGGTGCGCAGCCGCATATCCTTGCTGCGTGCCCCGAGGTCGGCGGCGGTCACCCTGATCTCCTCGCCCGACTTGTCGAATGCCGAGATCATCTCGCTGATCGCCGAACGGAATTGCTGGGTGATGAAGGTGTGGCCGGCAAGGTGGAGCTTGGATTCCGATTCCCGGCTGCGATGCGCGACCGCGAGCGCATCGGCATCGATCAGGGACTGACGCATCCGCTCGGCGGCGGCTGCGATTTCGGCCATGGACCCGCCGCCGATCCGCTCCGGCAGAGCGGCATAACGGTCGCCAGCAGCGATCTGGCTGATGGGCTCGATGACCGAGCGCAGGCGGCGCTCCGCCCACCATGCTGCCGGCAGGCCCGCCGCCAGCGCGACGGCGGTCGTCAGCGGCAAGCTTTCGGTGGCCCAGGCGGCCAGACCTGATATCCCGGATGACAGCAGAACGGGGAGCGCGATCCAGCCCGCCGGTGCATGTCGTCGAATGTCAAAGGTCATTTGAAAACGTTATCGGAGATTGCAGAAGCTTTGACGAAACTGCTTGTTATCGATTACCAAATCCTTTCTCTATGTTGCGCTGCGGCGGGTAAAATAGTGGCATTCGCGTATAAAATCTGTGCTCTTGCCCGCGGCTGCGGGGGAACAAATCCATGACCGAACGGACGGTGGGCTTCGCCAACGGACTGACCAATTACGGCGACCGCGACTTCTCGCTCTACCTGCGCCGCTCGTTTGCGAAATCCATGGGCTATTCAGGCGAGATGCTGGCGAGGCCGGTGGTCGGCATCGCCCATACGGCTTCCGGATTCAACAATTGCCACCGCCACTTCCCCGAGCTTCTTGAGGCGGTGAAGCGCGGCGTCCTCGCGGCCGGCGCGCTGCCGGTCGAGTTCCCCACCATCTCGCTAGGTGAGGTTTTTCTCGAGCCCACCAGCCTCAAGTATCGCAACCTCATGTCCATGGACACCGAGGAGATGGTCCGGGCGCAACCCATGGACGCCGTCGTGCTCATGGGCGGCTGCGACAAGACCGTGCCGGCCCAGCTGATGGGGGCGGTTTCGGCCGGCCGGCCCGCCGTCATGCTGGTGGCGGGGCCGATGATGACAGGCCGCCATCGCGGTGAACGGCTGGGCGCCTGCACGGACTGCCGGCGCTTCTGGGCGCGCTACCGTGCCGGCGAGGTGGCGGAGAGTGAGATCATGGAGGTCGAGGGCCGGCTGGCGGTCACGGCCGGCACCTGCGCCGTCATGGGCACTGCCTCCACCATGGCTTGTGCGGCCGAGGCGCTGGGCATGATGCTGCCCGGCACCGCCGCGATTCCGGCGGTGCATGCGGATCGGCTGCGCGCCGCCGAGGCCACCGGCGCGGCCGCCGTGCGGCTCATCGGCTCGAACCTCACGCCCGATCGGATGATCAACGCCAAGTCGATCGAGAATGCGCTGCGGGTCGTGCTCGCGATCGGCGGCTCGACCAATGCGGTGATCCATCTGACCGCGATTGCCGGGCGCGCCGGGGTGAAGGTATCGCTCGAGCGCTTCAACGAGCTGTCGGATTCCACGCCCCTCCTGGTCGACCTCAAGCCGATCGGCAACGGCTACATGGAGGATTTCTTCGCCGCCGGCGCCATGGGGGCCCTGCTGCGCGAGCTCGCGCCGCTCCTGCATCTCGATTGCATGACTGTGACCGGGGAGACCTTGGGGGAGCGGCTCGCCGGCGACCGCGACCAGTGGATCGACCGTTCGATCATCGCGACGCGCCAAGAGCCGCTCGAGCCGAGCGGCGGCGTCATCGCGCTGTTCGGCAATCTCGCCCCCAAGGGCGCCATCTTCAAGCGCTCGGCCGCCGACACCAAGCTGTTCGAGCATGAGGGCCGGGCCGTGGTGTTCACCTCGCTCGCCGATCTGTCGGCCCGGATCGACGATCCCGCGCTCGACGTCATGCCGCAGGACGTTTTGGTCTTGCAGAACGCGGGCCCGCATTCGACCGCCGCCATGCCGGAGGCCGGCTATCTGCCGATCCCCAAGAAGCTCGCCAAGAACGGCGTCAAGGACATGATCCGGGTGTCCGATGCGCGCATGAGCGGCACCGCCTTCGGGGCGATCGTGCTGCACGTGACCCCGGATTGCGCCTCCGGCGGACCGCTCGGCCTGGTACGGAACGGGGACCGCATCCGGCTCTCGGTGAGCCAGCGGCGCATCGATCTCCTGGTCGAGGAGGCCGAGTTGAAACGGCGTGCCGCCGCCGCCGAGCCGGCGCCTGCCACCCCTGAGCGCGGCTATGCCAGGCTCTATGCCCAAGAGATCCTCGGCGCCGACGAAGGCTGCGATTTCGCATTCCTCAAGCCGCGCTAGCGCGAATCATTTCGGCCCAACCATCGCGGAAGCGTTTCTTCGCGACACGACGGAAGCCTTGCCTCCTCGGTTTCACTCTATGTGGAATCCCCCGAGCTGCATCCATGGCGTGCGAAGCGACTGCAGTACGTCGTAAAAATCACATAACAATCAAATATAGCTATGACACATAATTTTAACAATTGAGCGACGCTCACGAAGTCCAACGATGTCTTGTAACAACATGTAATATAGGGTTTTTTCTGATTGAATGTTGCAACGCGGCGTCGCCCATTCTTGCTCCGCATAAAGAACCGACCGAAAATTTAATCTTTGGGTAATATTTCATTTATGTTTTTTTTATTGTAGCGTGAGTTCGGCACGGGGGAACCGTGTTGGTCATAACGGAGGAAACCTCATGAATTCCAAGATCACTCTTGCGGTTTTGTCGCTCGCCATCGCCCTCAACGGCTCGGCCGCGTTCGCGGGCGGCAAGAAGCAACCTGCCGACCCTCGCATCAACCTGATCTCGCTGCAGAAGAGCAGCAAAGGCGGCTGGCAGACCACGTGCGACGTCGACCCGAACTGCAATGGCTGGAACAAGTGGCTGGCCATGCAGGGCGGGAAAAAGGGCTGAGCGACGAGCGTTAGCTCGGCGACCCTTCGGGTCGGCCGATCATCAGATCGCGGATTTGATCTCAAGTCCCGGGGCTCGCGCCCCGGGATTTTTTTGCCGTCAGCGGCAGCGGAGAATGTGCGATAGTTGGCAACACGAGGATCGCAGATCGGGTTGCAGCAGTGATCAGAACGGTGACCGGAGACATCGCGGGCGTTAGCGGCCGGATTCTCGCCCATGAACACCTGCAGATCGATCTCTCGGCGCAGAAGGGACCGGCCAATCGGATCGGGCAAGCCGAGGAGCAGGCGGTGGTCGACGATCTGCGCCATGCCAGGGAATTCGGCCTGGCGGCGATCACCGACCTGAGCGCGCCCGGCTGGGGACGCGATCCGGTCGCGCTGCGGCGGATCAGCGAGCAGACCGGCGTCGCCGTGGTGTGCGCGGCCGGATTCTACTGGGACCCGTTTCCCGCCATTGCGATCGAGGGAACCATCGAGCAGCTGCGCGACATTATGATCACGGAAATCGAGGCCGGCGTCGGCGGCACCGCCATCCGCTGCGGCGTCATCAAGGTCGGCACCAACCGCGGCGAGCCCGATGCGATCGCCGAGCGCTTGTTCCAGGCCGCGGTCGGCGCCGCCTTGACGACCGGCGCGCCCGTCATCACCCATACGTCGAGCCCCGATCAGGCGGCCTGGCATGTTCGGGTCCTCGAGCGGGCCGGAATGGACATGGCGCACGTGGTGATCAGCCACATGGGGGCGGCCCACGACGTGGCCGAGCTCATCGAGCTCGCTCGCTCCGGTGTGCTCATGGGCGTGGACAAGGTCAGCTTTCCCAAAGGGCCGACCAACGACCAGCTCGCCGATCTGGTGCGCGACGCCTGCGAAAACGGACTCGAGCGGCAGATCATCCTCTCTTCCGACATCGCACGCCGGACCTTGCTGCGGCGCTATGGCGGCCGCGGCTACAGCACGGTGCTTGCCGATTTCGTGCCGATGCTGCTCGATCGCGGGGTAGCGGCGTCGCAGATCGAGATTATGCTGCATGACAATCCGTTGCGGCTTCTGACATTGTCGAACGCAAGGCCGGCCGGCTGATGAGCGAGCAAAGTGCAATGACCGTCGCCCTTCGCATCCTGGCGGCCGGCGCGACCCTGATGTTGTCGAACGGTGCCGCGCTGGCGCAAAGCAGCCGCGTTGCCGAGATTGCCTCCTATGCGGGCCCCGATCGTGCGCAACGCCTCGCCGAGGGCGGCAAGCGCGAAGGCGTTCTCACCATGTATTCCAACGCGCCGACCGACGACAACGCCGCCTTGGTGGGCGCCTTCGAGAAGAAATACGGCATCAAGGTCAACCTTTATCGGGCGAGCTCGGAGGAGATCCGCCAGCGCGCGCTGGCGGAGGCTGCCGCCAAGCGCTTCGATGTCGATTTCATCCTCAACAATGGGCCCGCCATGGAGGCCATGGCGGGCGAGAAGCTGCTGCAGGAGGTGCCATCCCCCTATCTCGCCGACCTGATGGCGCGTGCGATCCCGCCGCACCGGGAATGGGTCGGCTTCTGTCTCAACGTCCTGGTGCAGGCCTACAATACCGACCTCATCAAGAAGGCCGAGCTGCCCAAGAGCTATGCCGATCTGCGCGATCCACGCTGGAAGGGCCGGATCGCCATCGAGGCCGACGATTCCGACTGGTTCGCCGGCCTGATGGGCGAGCTCGGCGAGGAAGCGGGCGTGAAGCTGTTTCGCGAGATCGCCGCCGCCAATGGATTTTCGGTCCGCAAGGGCCACACGCTGCTGACCAACCTGGTGGCCGCCGGCGAGGCACCGCTTGCGCTCACCGTCTTCAACTACACGGCCGCGCAGCTCAAGAAGCGCGGCGCCCCGATCGACTGGTTCGTGATCGAGCCGCTCATCTCCATGCCCAACAGCATCGCGGTCGCCCGCATGGCGCCGCACCCCGCGGCGGCGGTGCTGATGTTCGACTTCATGCTGTCGGACGCGCAGAAAATCCTGGCCGATCGCGACTATGTGGCCACCAGCCGCAAGGTCGGTTCGCCGCTAGACCGCGACCGCCTGACGGTGATGGATTCCTCGACTGCGCTGGCGCAGGCCGGCAAGTGGGAGCGGCTCTACCAGCAGATCCTTTCGGCACGGCCGTAGAGCAAGCAGCCATGCACCCGTTCGCCATCACGAAATCGGTCACCGACCGCGTCATCGAGCGCCGCGGCCGGGCGCATGTCTACGACGATCTCGATCCGCGCAAGTGCGCCCTGCTGGTGGTCGACATGCAGAACGCCTTCATGCTGCCTGGCGTCGCCCATTCGCTCTGCCCCATGGCGGAAAAGATCGTGCCCAATATCAACCGGCTCGCCCGCACGCTGCGCGCGACCGGCGGCACGGTGTTCTGGATCAAGACCACGTTCACGAGCGAGGCTTTGCGCAGCTGGTCGACCTATTTCGAGATGACGAGCCCGGCGCGCGTGGCCAAGCGCATCGAAGCGCTCACCGCGCACAGCACCGGGCATGCGCTCTGGAGCGGCCTCGACGTGCAGCCGCAGGATCCGGTGGTGGAGAAGAATCGCTTCAGCGCCTTCATCCAGGGCTCCTCGGACCTGGCCGCCGCTTTGCACGAGCGCGCCCTCGATACCGTCCTGGTGACCGGCACTGTCACCAATGTCTGCTGCGAGTCGACGGCGCGCGACGCCATGATGCTCAACTTCAAGACCATCATGGTGACCGACGCCAACGCCGCCACTACCGACGAGGACCACGCAGCCTCGCTGACCGCGTTCTACCTGACCTTCGGCGACATCATGTCGACCGACATGCTGATCGGTTGCCTCGAACGCAACGCCGGGAGGGCGGCGCAACCGTAGCCCGGATGGAGCCATGGACCGGCACGCAGCGCCGCTCGTTAGCGGAATCCTGGACTACAAGACGACGTGGCTCATGCCCCTGGTTTGCGCTCGCGATTCGGGCGCTCGCTGTTTTCATTCGAGAATTCGAATTCGTTTTGTCAAAAATGACCTTTTCCCCTTGGGTCGGCGGTTGCGCGGGGGGCGAGAAGCGCTATGAGGCTCCGGTGTGCTCCGGAGGAAGATGCGTGCAACCCTGCGGGAATGCATGGCTCAGGAGCGTTGCCTGACTGAAAATACAGTCCGATAACAATAAGCTCTCGCCGCGATGGCCCCAGAGCTATGCAGCCTGCGCAAGGGCCCGCGCGTTGTCGCGCTGTAACCACGCTCTAGTTTCGTGTCCCAGCACCGGGGGGCACTCCAACCTGTTATTCCTGTAAACAACAGGAAAAGAACAGGCGTTCTTCGCTCGACACAAAAAAGCCCGGACGCCTTTCGGTCCGGGCACATCTCGCGAGTTTCAATTTCTCGAATAGTCTGATTTGCGCGGCGGCGTCAAGCGCGAGCCGTTACGCGATCCGAAGAATTTCGCGTGCAACGACAACGCGCCGCGACGGACTGCAAGCAACAATGAACATGAGTCCTGGAACAATCCCGTAGGGGCGGCCCTCGTGGCCGCCCTGTGCCCGCTAGGCGGGCGCCCACGAGGGGCGCCCCTACGTGCGCGCAGGCAGGCCGCACGCGTCAAGCAAAGGCCCAGTGCGGTTTCACCGCCCGGGCGCAGTTCCTCAGTTTCAATTTCCCGAAGCAATCCGGGACCGCCGTTCCCGCATTTCGCTGCGCTCCATGCGGGCTACAAGCTCTCGATCGTCCCCTTGCTGTTCCCCATCGTGATCGCCCGCCAGATCGTCTCTGACGTCGCCGGCATCTGCACGGCGGGTGCGCCGATGCGGTGGAGTGCCTCGTTGACCGCGCTCATGACGGCGGCCAGCGCGCCGACGGTGCCGGATTCGCCGGCGCCCTTGACGCCGAGCGGGTTGGTTTTGGTGGGCACTTCGTTCTCGGCGAGCGAGAAGGCACAGAAATTGTCGGCGCGCGGCATGCAGTAGTCCTGGAACGAGCCGGTCACCAGCTGGCCGGAGGCGTCGTAGACGATGCTCTCCATCAGCGCCTGGCCGGCCCCTTGAGCGATGCCGCCATGCACCTGGCCTGCCACCAACAGCGGATTGATCATGCGTCCCACATCCTCGACCGCGGTGTAGCGCACGATCTCGACCGCGCCGGTGCCTTGGTCGATCTCCACCTCGCAGACATGACAGCCGTTGGGAAACGTGCGGGCGCCGCCATCGAAGGTTCCGGTCTCGAACAGGCCCGGCTCCATCCCGGCGGGCAGCTTCCTGAGCGCGAATGAATCCTGCGCCACCTCGGCGAGACCGATGGTCTTGTCGGTGCCCACCACGGTGAAGCGGCCGCGCTCGAACGCGACATCATGCTCGTCGGCCTCCATGAGATGGGCCGCGAGCTTCCTGCCCTTGGCGATAATCTTGTCGGCCGCCAGGAGAAGCGCGGTGCCGCCCGCCACCATGCTGCGCGATCCGAAGGTGCCGGTGCCGATCGCGACCTGATCGGTGTCACCGAACTTCAAGCGAACCTGCTCCGGCCCGATCCCCAATTTGTCCGCGATGATCTGCCGGAACGAGGTCCCGTGGCCCTGGCCGTGATCATGGGTGCCCATTCCCAGCGTCAGGGTGCCGGTCGGATCGAAGCGCAGCTCGGCGTGCTCGATCAGCCCGAAATTGGTCGACGCGACCGTGCTGGAAACCCCGATGCCGCGCAGCTTGCCGCGCCCGTGAGATTCCTCGCGGCGGGCTTCGAAGCCGGCATGATCGGCTTTGGCGAGGCCATCCAGCAAATTCTTGCCGAAGTCGCCGCAGTCATAGGTGTAGGCAAGCGCGGTCTGGAACGGCATGGCGTCGGCCGCAATGATGTTGCGCCGGCGCAGCTCCGCCGGATCGATCGCCAGCGTGCGGGCGGCGATATCCACCATGGTCTCCAGCACATAGGCGGCTTCCGGACGGCCGGCGCCGCGGTAGTGGCCGGTCATCATCGTATGGGTCAGCACGCCCGTCACCTCGACATGAATGGCCGGGATCACATAGGTGCCGGCCAGCACGCCGAGATTGTTGGTGGGCGGCCCGGCATTGCGGTCGGAGCTGTGATAGGCCCCGATATTGGCGAGCGTGCGGACCCGCAACGCCAGAAAGCGGCCCTCCCGGTCGAGCGCGAGCTCGGCCTCGCTCACATTGTCGCGGCAATGCTCGTCGGCCAGCATCGCCTCGCTGCGCTCGGCCATCCATTTCACCGGGGTGCCCAGCAGCCTGGCGGCGAGCGCGGTCAGCGGATATTCGGGATAGAGCGCGCCCTTCATGCCGAAGCCGCCGCCCACGTTGTCGGCGATGATGCGGAACCGGGTTTCGGGAATTCTGAAAATCTCTTCCGCGATGGTCCGCCGCATCATGTGCGGCACCTGCACGGTACAGCGCAGCGTGATGCGATCCTCGCGCGCGTCGTAGTCCGCGAGGCAGCCGCGCGGCTCCATGGAGTTGGTGGTGAGGCGGCTGATGATCAGGCGCTGACGGACCACATGCGCCGCCGCCGCGAACGCCCGCTCCACCGCCGCGTTGTTGCCGAGCTCGTGCACAAAGGCCTGGTTGTCGCGGCAATCGTCCCACACGGCGGGCGCACCCGGCAGAACCGCATCCACGATCGAGGTCACCGCCGGCAGCGACTCGTAGCCGACCTCGATCGCCTCGGCGGCGTCCTTGGCCTGCGCCAGCGTCTGCGCCACGATCAAGGCCACGGGGTCGCCAATGTAACGCACGCGGCCGCGCGCGAGCAGCGGTTGCGGCGAGATGAAGGCGGGCGAGCCGTCGCGACGCTTGCGCGGGTGCCAAGGCTGCTGCAACCCGAGCGCAAGGATGTCGGGATCGTTGCCGGTCAGCACCAAGCGGACCCCGGGCAGTGCCTTGGCGCGCGCCGTGTCGATCTTGACGATGGCGGCATGGGAATGCGGCGAGCGCAGCACATAGGCCAGCATTTGACCCGGCAAGGTCACGTCGTCGACATAACGACCGGCGCCGCGCACCAGATACGGGTCCTCCTCCCGCGGGACCGGTTGGCCGATGCCGAATTCACCCATCCGCTGACGTCACATTGCAGCCGCGCCACAACGGACGCCGGTTATTGTTGGGGCTGATATCCCAGCACACGACGTTACGGTCAAGGCACGGGGCTCTCCTCTTTACTCCCCCTGAAAGTGGGAGGTCGACCCGCGAAGCGGGTCAGGTGGGGGTCCCGCGCCAAACAAGGAATTGTGCCGGGAGGCGAAACCCCCACGCGGCGCCGGAGCCTGTCATCGGGCCGGCCAACGGCCGGACCCGTTGGGCGCCACCCTCCCCCTTGCGGGGGAGGGAAGAGGCACTGCGCATCACCGTCAATGCGGAGATGCCTTCGAGCCCGCCGAATAAGGCGACGGCGGACGCAATGGCGGCCGGTTGCGGTCGACAGGGGAGGGGCGATCGAGTAATCATGCCCGTGAAGCGCGTCATTGAGCCGCGATGTCTTGAGCACCAAAGTCATGCCCGGAAACCCGAGGCGGTTCGCGCTGTTGCTGGTCAAGCCGTCGCATTACGATGACGACGGCTACGTCATTCAATGGTTTCGCTCCGCCATACCGTCGAATTCGCTGGCGGCCCTTTACGGGCTGGCGCAGGATTGCGCCGCCCGCCGCGTGCTGGGCGACGACGTCGAGATCGACATCCACGCCTTTGACGAGACCAATACCCGCATCCGTCCGGATCGCCTGGCCCGCATGATCGAGGACGCCGGCGCCGGCATGGTCATGCTGGTCGGCGTGCAGTCCAATCAATTTCCGCGTGCGCTCGATCTCGCCCGGCCGCTGCGGGCGCGCGGCATTGCGGTCGGCATCGGCGGGTTCCATGTCTCCGGCACGGTGGCTATGCTGGACGGCATCGATCCCGATCTTGCCCGCGCGGAAACCCTGGGGGTGTCGCTGTTCGCCGGCGAGGCCGAGGGCCGCTTCGACGAGGTGCTGCGCGACGCCTTCGCGGGCCGGCTGAAGCCGCACTACAACTACATGGACGACCTGCCGGGCATCGAGGGGGCGCCGATTCCGCTGCTGCCGCGCGAGCGGGTCAAGCGCACCGCGGGCGCGGTCACCAGCTTCGATGCCGGGCGCGGCTGCCCCTACCAGTGCTCGTTCTGCACCATTATCAACGTGCAGGGCCGCAAGTCGCGCCGGCGCTCGCCCGCCGACATCGAGCTGCTGGTGCGCGCCAACCTGGAGCAGGGCCTCAACCGCTTCTTCATCACCGACGACAATTTCGCCCGCAACAAGGATTGGGAGCCGATCCTCGACCGCCTGATCCAGCTGCGCGAGCAGGAAGGGCTCAAGTTCAGCATCATCATCCAGGTCGATACGCTCTGCCACAAGCTGGCGAATTTCATCGAGAAGTGCGCGCGTGGCGGCGTCAAGCGCGTCTTCATTGGGCTCGAGAACATCAACCCCGAGAGTCTCGCCGGCGCCAAGAAGCGCCAGAACAAGATTACCGAATACCGCAAGATGCTGCTGGCCTGGAAGAAGGTCGGCGTGCTGACCTATGCGGGCTACATTCTGGGATTCCCCAACGACACGCCGGAATCGATCCTGCACGACATCGAGGTCATCAAGCGGGAGCTGCCGATCGATCTGTTGGAATTCTTCTATCTGACCCCGCTGCCGGGCTCGGAAGACCACAAGAAGCTGCATACCGCCGGGATCGCCGTCGATCCCGACCTGAACAAGTACGATCTCAATCACGTCACCACCGGCCATGCGCGCATGTCGAAGACGGAGTGGGAGCGGATCTACCAATTGGCCTGGCAGAACTATTACACGCTGCCGCATATCGAGACGGTGCTGCGCCGCGCAGCCGCCACCAGGGCCAATGTGGCCAATGCGCTCTTCCTCATCACCTGGTTCAAGGGCTGCATCGACATAGAGAACATCCATCCGCTGGAAGGCGGATACCTGCGGATGAAATTCCGTCGCGACCGGCGCTCCGGGCTGCCGCTCGAGCCGGCTTTGCGGTTCTACCCGCGCCATTGGCTTGAATCCCTGGCCAAGCAGGTGCGCTGGGCCAAGCTCTATCTCGGCCTGCGGCGGATCTATCTGCGCATCAAGCACGATCCGCAGCGTTTCCAATACATGGACCTCGCGCTCACGCCGGTCACCGACGACGAGGTCGAGACCCATGAGCTGTTCCGCTCGCAGGCGGCGCAGACCTATGTGGGCCAGGAGCAGCATCTCGACAAATTCCGTCGCACCCTGGGAAGCCAGGCCGCCCGCGCGGCCGCCGAGCACGAGCTTCCGCTGGCGGCCGACTAAGGCGCCACGCAAAGGATGGGAGCCGATGGCTGTGAGCGAGCCGAGCCCCGTCGCGCCAACCCCAGAGGCTCCGCGTGAGGTCATCTACCGCCACGCGGTCGTGGTGCGGCTGACCCACTGGATCAACCTCGCATGCGTCACGCTCCTGTTGATGAGCGGGCTGCAGCTTTTCAACTATCATCCGGCGCTCTATTGGGGGAACTACGGCTATCGCGGGGTTCCCGCCGTGGTCTCCATCAGCTCGTCTATCGATCCGGCGACCGGCGAGCCGGTCGGCGTGACCCAAATCGTCGGCCAGGGCTTCGTCACCACCGGCGTGCTCGGGGTTTCCTACGATTCCGAAGGCGGCATGGTCCGGCGCGCATTCCCGGCCTGGCTGACGGTGCCGGGCGAGCCCAGCCTCGCGCTGGCGCGCGACTGGCATTTCCTGATGGCGTGGTTGTTCGTTGCCAATGGTGCCGTCTATCTGCTGTTCGGCCTCCTGAGCGGGCATTTCCGCCGCGACCTGGCGCCGGCTGCCGACCAGCTTCGCATGCGGCACATCCTGGCCGATGTCTGGGACCATGTCCGGTTGCGGGCGCCGCGCGGCGCCGCGGACCGGCGCTACAATGTGCTGCAGAAGCTCGCCTATCTGGTGGTGGTGTTCCTGCTGTTGCCGATCATGCTGCTGAGCGGGCTCACCATGTCGCCGGCGGTGACGGCGGCGCTCCCGGGCCTGTTCGATCTGTTTGGTGGCCGCCAATCGGCGCGCACCATCCATTTCCTGGTGGCCAATATATTGGTCCTGTTCGTGCTGGTGCACGTGGCCGAGGTGCTGCTGGCGGGTGTCTTCAACCGGATGCGCTCCATGATCACCGGCCGCTATGCGATCAGGCCGCAGGTCGGGCCATGAGCCGCGCGATCACCCGCCGCGGTTTGCTGCGCGCCGGCTCGGCGGCCGGGGCGAGCCTGTTGCTGACCGGTTGCGACGGTACGATCACGCAGCCGTCGTTGCGCGGGGCGCTGGATTTCGGCCAGTGGGTCTCGCTGCGGGTCCAACGCCTGCTGCTGGCGGGGCAGCCGCTGGCGCGCGAGTTCACGGTGGCGGACATCTCGCCGGATTTTCCGCTCAACGGCACCTCCATGCCGAACAGCCTTCCCTATTTTCAGATGATGGTGACGCAGTTCGCGAGCTTTCGCCTGACCGTCGATGGCCTGGTGCGCCGCCCGCTGTCGCTCTCGCTCGCCGAGATCAAGGCGCTGCCGGCGCGCACCCAGATCACGCTGCACTGTTGCGACGAGGGCTGGAGCGCGATCGGGCAATGGACCGGGGTCGCGCTCAGCCAGCTTCTGGCGGCCGCGGAGCTCAAGCCCGAGGTCCGCTATATCGTGTTTCACTGTCTCGACGAGCTGGAGCGAACGCCCGACCGCAGCGGTCTTTATTACGAAAGTCTCGACCTGTTCGACGCCTTCCATCCGCAGACCATCCTGGCCTATGCGATGAATGGTCAGCCGTTGCCGGTCGGCCACGGCGCGCCGCTGCGGCTGCGGGTCGAGCGCCAGATCGGCTACAAGAACGCCAAATACGTGACCCGCATCGAGGCGGTCGACCGGCTCGACCACATCGGCCGCGGCAAGGGCGGCTTCTGGGAAGACCGCGGCTACCAGTGGTATGCGGGATTATGAGCAAGGGCCTCACGGAACTGCGTGGGCACCCGGCATCCCTCGCCCCGCGCGCGGGGAGAGGGCGACACGGCACTGAGGTAAACCCGAACTCGGCTCGGTGAAGGGCCGTTTCCGCAAGCTCAGACTCGCGGAGGGGCCCCCTCATCCCACCTTCTCCATAGCCCGTCGAAGACGGGCGTAAACGCCCTGATGGCGCGCGGGGAGAAGGAGTGAGTGGCCCTGCGTCCCTCACTGAGCGAGCATCATACGCGCGTGCGAGCTTCGGCCTACTCGATCACGTCGTAGGCCGAGAGGTTGCCCCGCGGCGGCAAGGTCACGCCCAGCGTCTGCGCGGTCTTGCGGTTGATCACGAGATCGAACAGCGAGAGCTGCTCGATCGGCAGGTCGCCGGGCCGCGCGCCCTTGAAAATCTTGTCCACGAAGAAGGCGGCGCGCCGGTAGAAGTCCCGCAGGCTCTCGCCCAGGCTCATCAGGCCGCCGGCCTCCACATAGCCGCGCTCGGCAAACATCGAGGGCAGGCGATACTTGAGCGCGAGATCGGCGAGCTGTTGCTGCCGTATCAGGAAAAACCTGTCCGATGATACCTTGACGGCGCCGACGCGCTCCTGCGCCAAGCGTCCGAACGCGACGTCGATGTCCTGCGGCTCGCGCGCGTCGACCGCCACGAGCTCGAGCCCGGCCGTGCGGGCGGCGGCCTGCGTGCTCTCGAGAATGGTCTCAGCGCCGGAATTCTCCGGATTCTGCAAGAACCCGACCCGCGACAGATTGGGCACCACCGCGGCCAGCAGCTCCAGCTGCTTGGCCGACGGATCCTCGCCGAGGCTCGCGAGCCCGGTGATGTTGCCGCCGGGATGCGCCAGGTTGGTCACGAAGCCGTTGCCGACCGGATCGAGCGAATAGCCCATCACGATCGGTATGGTGCGCGTCGCCTGCCGCACCGGATACACCATCGCGGGACTGCCCAGGAAAATGAGGTCGGTATTGAGCTTCGCCAGATCGCCGACCAGCTGCAGAATGCGCAGATAGCGCGCGTCGGCAAACCGCCAATCGATGATGTAGTTCTTGCCCGCCACATAGCCGAGCTCGTCCATGCCCTGCAGGAACCCGTCATAGGCGGCCGATCGCATGCCCTCGACCACGATCCCGATGCGCCAGACCTTGGCGGCCTGCTGGGCGCGCGCCGCCATCGGCCAGGCGGCCGCCGCGCCGCCCAGAAGGCTCAGGAACTCCCGCCGCCGCATCATCGGCAAATCCTCAAGGGGCTTGATCCGCGTAACTTCCTATATGATTGTAAGCGATGGCATGCCAGATTGGGATGCCCAAGGCCACAGCATGAATGGCCATGAGTGGCCGAAACATGTGAGGCGGTCCTTCGCCGGGCGGACGCGGCTCCGGCTCCGCCGAGGCGGTTCGCGCTGCCCCCTTGGGCAAGCAGCCATTTGCATTGATCTTCGGAGACGCCATGTCGATCGCCAAATTCGTCGTTGTGCTCGCCGCGCTCGCGGGCGCCACCGCCCCGGTCGCTGCGCAGGAATGGCCGACCCGGCCGCTGGTCATGGTCGTGCCGTATGCCGCCGGCGGTACCACCGATGTCATTGGGCGGATCCTGGCCGCCCGCCTGTCCGAAGTCCTGCGCCAGACCGTGATCATCGAAAA
>DASYFD010000212.1:0-6960 GCA_036498625.1 Xanthobacteraceae bacterium
AGCGCGATCCGGTGCGCCAGCGCGCGTGCCGCCTCCATCAACCGATCGTGCGGGACGACCTCGTTGACCATGCCGATGCGCAGCGCCTCGCGGGCATCGAAGTGATCGCCGGTGAGCGCCCACCGGTTGGCGACCTTCCAGCCGCACAGCGCGGTCAAGAGATAGCTCGAGGCGGAGATGTGCCGCACCTCGGGCTGCGCGAACACGGCCTCCTCCGATGCGATCGTGATGTCGGCGGCGAGCTGGTACCAGAAGCCCGCCCCCATCGCCCAGCCGTTGACGGCCGCGATGACGGGCTTGCCCAGCCGCCACATATGCTCCCAGTCCGCCACCCGCTTGCCGTGCCGGCGGTGACAATATTCGATGAATTCCGCGATCGATTTGCCGGTCGGATCCGAGTTGCGGCGGCCGGCCTTGTTCGGCCCCTGGTCGAAGCCGGCGCAAAAGGCGACGCCGTTGCCGGTCAGGATGATCACCCGCACCACCTGATCGGCGTCGGCTTCATCGAAGGCGCGGTGCAGCTCCTCTTCCAGATTCGGCGAAAGCGCATTCATCCGCGTCGGACGATTGAGCGTGATGGTGGCGATGCCCTGCTCGACGCCATAGATCAGGTCCTGGTAGCTCATTCGTCTCCCTTTACTCGTTCCCCGGCTTGGCACCCGGGAGGTTCACCGCATTCTTGGGCTGGATCGCGAGCTTCACCCGCTCGCGCAGCTCGGCCGGAGTTTCGATCACCTGCCTGACCAGATCGGCGAGCTGCCCGCCCGCCATGGCCCGGATCTCGAGCCGTTGCTTCTCGGCGTCGGCGATGAAGGCGGGATCGCGCAAGGTCTCGTCGAAGGCCTTGCGCAAGGCGGCCACCCGCTCGGCCGGCACGCCGGGCGTGGTGGCGATCGGCCGCCCGATCGCGACCGCGAGCGACATGAAATCCAGAATCTGCCGCTCCTGCGCCGTCCGGGCGAGCTCGCGCAGCAGCGGCACGCTCGGCAGATCCGGTTCCTTCTCCAGGCCCACCTGCACGATCGGCGTGATGAGCTTGTCCAGCACGTAATGCGGCGTCGCCGCCAGAAAGCTCGGCCATGGGCTTGAGCAGCGGCCTTCCACCTCGCCGCGCTCCATGGCGAGATTGATGTCGTTGCCGTCCGGATAGCCGACCACCAGCTTGAACTTGGTGCCGATCACGTTGTTGAGCACCGCGCCGAGCTGGACCGAGATCGATCCGGCGCCGGTCACGCCCATCACGGTCGGATGTGCCATGGCATCGGCGAGGGTGCGGGTGGGCGAGGTGTGCCAGGTCACCACGACCTGGCCGGCCGAGCTCAGGTTGCCGACCCAGTTGAAGTCGCGCAGGTCGGCCTGCAGGCTGGGATTGAGCCCAAGGCCCTGGTCCGCGGCAAGACCCTGGCTGACGATGGTCACGATGGTGCCGTCGCGCGGCGCCACCTCGGCCACGTACATCGCCGCCTTGATGCCGCCGGCGCCCGACATGTTGACCGGCAGGATGCTGGGGTTGCCCGGAATGTGCGCCCCCATGTGGCGGCCCAAGAGGCGCGCATAGAGATCATAGGTGCCGCCGACCCCGGCCCGAATGATGAACTTGATCTGCTTGCCCTTGTAGAAATCGGCCACCGCATCGGCCGCGGCGGGGCCGCCGGCAAGGGCCGAAATCAGCGCCGCCGCCATCGCAATTCGCAACATGGCCGTTTCCCGATCATTGTCGACTCGAGGGACGCGAAAATGTTTAAGCCGATCGCGGCCGCGTGACAATGCCGGTTGGAAACCCGGCGACGTGCTGCTCCCCGGCGGATCAATCAAACACAACCGTGGACCTATGCCGTCGAACGGCCGCCGCGTTGCGCCGGTATTGTTTCACGCCGCGGCTGCGGCTTCCGCCGTCACCCGAAAGCCCGCCAGCGTGCCGGGCCCGAAAATGTGGGTGAGCGGTACATCGGCGGCGTCGCGGCCGTGCGCGATGAGAATGCGTCCGACGCGCGGGGCGTTGTTGCGCGGATCGAAGCCGTGCCACCGGCCGCCCAGATAGACCTCCATCCAGGCCGAGAAGTCCATGGGCGAATAGGGCGGCGGCAGGCCGATGTCGGTGATGTAGCCGGTGCAATAGCGCGCCGGAATGTTCAGGCAACGGCAGAACGCGATGGCGAGATGGGCGAAGTCGCGGCAAACGCCGATGCGCTCCGTATAGGCTTCGAACGCCGTGCGGGTGGCGCGCGAGTGCTGGTAGCCGAAGCTCACGTGATTGTGCACAAAGTCGCAAATGGCCTGCACCCGCGGCCAGCCGAGCGGCGTATGCGAGAACAGGCGCCAGGCGTCGTCGGACAGCCGATCGGTCTCGCAGTAGCGGCTTCCGAGCAGGTACAAGAGCGTATCCGCCGGCAGATGCTGGACCTGATGCTGCAGGGCATGGGGGTCGGCCGGATCCGGCTCGCCCGGATCGCGCAAGACCGCGTCGGTGCCGAGGCTGAAGCGGCCCGCGGGCGCCACCAGGCGGGTGCACCAGTTTCCGAAGCTGTCGCGATAGCCTTCGACCGGGACTGAAGGATTCGTCATCAGCTGGTCCGGGCGCTCCAGGTCGGAGAAGCGCGAGAAGTGGACGTTCAGCGTCGCGATCATCGGCGTGGTCTGCGGGAAGTCGAAGCTCAGCTCACATCCGACATGAATACGCATGGAAATCCTTTCAGCGGGCCTCGATGGGCGCCGTGTGCGGGCGCTACTATCGCTGGCGGGCCGAGGCGGCGACCAGGCCAAAGCATGCATAAACAGGGCCATCTCGCATAGTCCGGGCTCGAAAGGACAGCCGGCCGGCCCGCCCTTTCGCGCATGGCTCCAATGCTGTAATTTTTTCAGCAAGCGCCGCCGCAGCCGCGCTCACCTCGCCGGAGGAGACCATGCTCACCAGACGTCGGATGCTGTCTCACATGGGCGCCGCCAGCGCCGCAGGTCTTGCCCTCAAGGCCGGTGCCGGATTTGCGGCCGCGCCTTCGACCGTGAAGACGCCGGTTGATTTCGATGTTCCGCGCGGCGCCTGCGATTGTCACGTGCACATCTTCGATCCGGTGCATTTTCCGTATTTCTCCGGCCGGCTCTATTCGCCCCCGGAGGCGTCGATCGACGATCTGCGCAGCCTGCAGAGCGGGCTCCATTTCGATCGGGTGGTGGTGGTGTCGCCGTCATCGACAAGTCGGTCTCCGCAGCGGCGCTCGATGCGATGGCGGCGGCGGGCGTGCGCGGCGTGCGCCTCAATTTCGAGACCGCCGGTGAGAGCGATCCGGCCATCGCCAAGCGCGTTCTCGCCGCCACTGCCGAGCAGCTTGCCGGCCGCAACTGGCATATTCAGATCAATACCCATCTATCGGTGATCGCCGCCCTGAAGAGCGATATCATGGGCCTGCCGATGCCGGTGATCTTCGATCATTTCGGCGGTGCCAAGGCAGCGCCCGGCCTGAGCCAGCCCGGCTTCGCGGATTTGCTCGACCTCATCAAGTCGGGGCACGCCTATGTGAAGATCTCGGCGCCCTATCGCCCGTCGGACAAGACGCCCGATTTCCCCGATGTCGCGCCGCTCGCGCAGGCGCTGGTGGCCGCCAATCCCGAGCGGGTGGTCTGGGGCAGCAACTGGCCGCATCCGGGCCGCGGTCCCACTCCGACCGCGCTTGCGCCGCCCTATCCCAACGACGACGGCCGCGTGCTCAATTTGTTGCCGACCTGGGTGGCGGATCCGGCGGTGCGCAAGAAGATCCTGGTCGACAATCCGGCGCGGCTCTATGGCTTCGAGCCGGTCGCTTGATCGCTCGGGACCTATCTCTTCGGGGTTTACGATTCTCTGCCGTCGTCCCTGCGAAAGCAGGGACCCATTTCTTGAGTTGTTTCTCGCGGGCAATCGCCTCTATGGGGTTTCACATGACTCCCCATCGAGAGGGCACAGCGTATGGGTCCCTGCCTTCGCAGGGACGACTGGGGGAGAGGGACTCGATCGCCAAGAACCACTGCGATAATCTCCCCCCACGGCAGAAAAACAAATCAAGGAGCGGACCGATGACCTATACGTTGGAGCAATTCGCCGCCGATATCCGAGCCGCGCTCGCGGCCGATCAAGGTCCGGCCGCCAAGCGAAAGGTCTGCGAATATGTCACGCGGTCGTTGAACGATCCGGTCTTTGTCGCGACCTATCTGAAGGATCGTCCGGCCAACGCCAATCCGCGTGAGATCCTGTACGAGGACCCGGAGCTAGGCTTCTGCATTTGCGGCCATGTCTATGACGGCGCCGCCAACGGGTCGCCCCACGACCATGGCCCGAGCTGGGCGATCTACGGCCAGGCGGTCGGCGTCACCGAGATGACAGATTGGAGGATCGTGCAGCAGGGCGAGGCCGGCAAGCCTTCGCTGGTCGAGCCGGTGCGGACCTATGCGATGAATCCGGGCGACGCTCACCTCTACGATGTCGCCGACGTGCACTCGCCGCGGCGTGCGGCGCCGGTCAAGCTCATCCGCATCGAAGGGCGCAACCTCGACCACGTCAAGCGCTCGAACATCAAGGCTGTAAATTCCGTGGCGGTTTCATAGGCCGGTCGCTACCCGAAAGGCGCCGCGCTCCTGCGGGTCGAGCTGATCGAGGAGGCCGGTTTCCCAGGCCAGGTACTGCCGGGCCGCTTCGACATCGCCTTCATGCCGGCGGTGGACGAAGAACAGAAAATCGATGCAGTCCGCATCGGCCGGATGATCGGGCGTGGTGACGATCGGCAGGCCGGCGTCGCGCCAAGCTGCAACGTCGCCGGCCAGCAGGCGGATGTCGGTGATACCAGCCTCGCGGAGATCGAGCGCCGACAATGTTGCAACGCTCCGCTCGTCGGCCACCAGCACGGTCTTGATCCCGCGACTTGCCGCCGCCGCGATGCGCGGGCGGATCGACCATCGGGCCTGCGCGATGTGGCCCTGGCGGAACGTCATGGCGGGCCGCAGATCGATGATCTGCACCGCGGCGTCGTCGAGCACCCGCGCCAGCTCAGTTGCCGTGATGCGTGGCGGAGCTGGCAGGGAGGGCGGCTGCGGCCGTGGCCAATCGAGTGTCGCGGCCGCCGCGAGGCCGCCGTCGAGCACGCAGGCCTCATGGCCGAGCTGGCGCAGCCAGCCCGCCACCACCGGGGCCCGCACCAGTTCGTCGTCGGCCAGCACCATCCGGGCGCCTTTGACCCCGATCCACGCATCGGTCGCCTGGATCAGCTGGCCGCCCGGGGCATGCCGGAAACCCGGCACCGCCCGCTTCGCAACATCCTCCGCGGTGCGTACATCCAACAAGTAGGTGGTGCGCGTGGGGTCGCGCAGCCAAGCCTGCGCCACAGCGGGCGCCACGTCGACAACGCTGCGGGCGCGCGCGAAGCGCAATGCGCGCGCCTGCAGCTCGGTGATATCGGATGACCCGACCCGATCGGAGTGGCGCCGCAGCGCCCCGTGCTCGAGCTCGAGACCGGCCAGAAACCAGCCTTGGGTCCCGTTCTCGAGCGCAAACACCGGATTGGGGATGCCGAGGTCGAGCAAGGTCTGCGCCCCGATGATCGAGCGGGTGCGGCCGGCGCAATTGATCACGATTTTGGTCGCGGGGTCGGGCGCCATGTCCCGGATCCGCAGCGCGAGCTCGCCGTTGGGGCAGCAAATCCCGCCCGGAATGCTCATCTTACGGAACTCGGCGAACGGGCGGCCATCGACAATGACGAAGTTCTCCTGCGCGTCGCGCATCGTCCGGACCGCGTGCGCCGAGATGCGCGGCGTATCCCGCGCATGGGCGATGAGCTCGCCGAACGTCTTGCTCGGGACATTGACGCCGGCAAACAGCGTGTAGCCGGCCTGCCGCCAGGCCGGCTTGCCCCCGGTGAGGATGTGCACGTCGCGATAGCCCGATGCCGCGGCCCGCGCGGCCGCCCGCGCCGCGATGCCGTCGCCCAGGTCGCAAAGCACGAGCCGCACCGCCGGGTTCGGCACCAGGGCGGGCAGATCGAGCTCGAACCGGCTGTAGGGCAGCGGCACCGCGAAGAACGGATGCCCGCTGCCATATTGTCCATGCTCGCTGACATCGACGAGCGCGATCTCGCGCTCTTCGCCGAGCCATGCCTTGAGGGTCGCGGCATCGATTTGTGCCGTCATGCGTCAACGATCTGCCAGAGCAGGATGATCCCGAGAGCGAGGCTGGAGATCGCCCTTGTGAGCTCAAGCCATCCTACGCAGGCGATCCGACCACGGCTATTTCGATTTTATTGTTGATTATTATGAACCTCGGCGCCTGACGGAATGACCAATGGGGCCGGGGTGAGCGAACCACCCGTGCCGCGATGACGAGAATCGTGCTAGACGTCTCCAACGCAGGGCCTGCCTGACATGAATGGATGGATCATAGCCGCGGTGCTGGCCGCGATCGCGCTCTACGCGATCTTCGTCTTCAATCGGCTCATTCGCCTGCGCAACCTGGCGCGCGAAGGCTGGAGCGGGATCGACGTGCAGCTCAAGCGCCGAACCGACCTGGTCCCCAACCTGGTCGCGACCGTGAAGGCCTATGCGGCGCACGAGCGCGCCGTGCTCGAGGAGGTGACGGCAAGCCGGCAATCGAGCATCGCGGCGAGCGGCGTCGGCAGCCAGGCGTCGGCGGAGCGGGGACTGCAGGCTTCGCTCGGCAAGTTGCTCGCGGTCGCAGAAGCCTATCCCGAGCTCAAGGCGGACAAGAATTTCCTCGCCCTGCAGGAGCAGCTGGCCGGCATCGAGGACCAGTTGCAGATGGCGCGGCGCTACTACAACGGCACGGTGCGCAACCTCAACATCGCCATCCAGTCGTTTCCCAACAACCTCGTCGCGGGCGTGCTCGGCTACCGCGTCGAGCCGTTCTTCGAGCTCGATGACCGCGCCGAGGCCGCCGTGCCGGGCGTCGCGCTCCAGGCGCCGCGACCGTGAGCCGTCGAT
>DASYFD010000213.1:0-10508 GCA_036498625.1 Xanthobacteraceae bacterium
ACCGTGAGCTCGTCGCGGGCCGCCTCCTTGAAGGTCTGATCGGGCGGCAGGACGATCGAGGCCGCGCGCACCCGCTGATGGGCTGCCTCGACCCCCGGCGGCGTCTCGTTCTTGTCGACCAGGGCCTTGGCGGCCCGCAGCAGGCGGTGGCGCGCCATGATGATCCCGTTATCGGTGGAAACCAGATTCTCCTTGCTGCGGTCGACGATCGGACCCATCAGCTCCTGGATGGAGGAATCCTGCATGGCGAAGCCGGCGACCCCGCTGTAGGTGAAGCCGGCTTTCTGGGCGGCGCGGTCGATCAGATAATCGTTGTCCTTGTTGGCGCGGGCGCGGAACGTGCCGGGCTCGTAGATCACGTGGCGGCCCGCGCCGTTGCGCATGGCAGTGACCTCCTCGTGGCTGAGCGGACGCATGGAATGGTAGTCCCAGTTCCAGACCCAGCAATTCTCGTCGTCGATCGGGATCCAGAAATGCCCGCCGGCCGGATGGTCGGCGCGCGGCGCGATCATGGTGACGCAGGGCATGATCCATTGCGTGATGCGCCAATAATAGCGCCCGGACTCGGCGGCGCGGCGCGCCCCGATCAGAAGCCCGCCGGCGCTTTCCACCACCTCGAAATGCGGGCGCGCATCGCCGAGATTGTATTGGTTGCCTTTCGAGCCGCGGTGGAGCGGATCGATCTCGAGCTCGCCGCGGTGCAGCCAGGATGTGTGGCTCGAATCGATGCCGCCTTCGAGCGCCTGCAGCCAATTGCATTCCTGCAGCCGCTTCGAGGTGTAGCTCTGCTCCGCCGGTACCGTGATGAATTCCCATTCCGGCAGCGGCGGGGTGTGCTCGGGCGGCCCCATATAGGTCCACAGCACCTCGCCGCGTCGCACCAGCGGATAGGACTTGAGCTTGATCTTCCGGCAGAAGCCGCTTTCCTCGAGCTCGGAGGGCACCTCGATGCATTGGCCGGTCCAGTCGTATTTCCAGCCGTGATAGGGGCAGCGCAGGCCGTTCTCCTCGTTGCGGCCGACCCAGAGCGAGGTGCCGCGATGGGCGCAGAATTCGTCGATCAGCGAATAGCGGCCTTGGGTGTCGCGCCAGGCCAGCAGCCGCTCACCCAGAAGCTTCACCCGCACCGGTGGGCATTCGTTCTCGGGCAATTCGTTGGCCAGCAGCGCCGGAATCCAATAGCGGCGGAAGAGCCGCCCCATGGGGGCATCGGGGCCGGTGCGGGTGAGGAGTTCGTTCTGTTCGGGCCTGAGCATGACCTATCCTTCGCCGGATCCACCGGCCGAGCCTTGGGCCGCCAGCCCTCCGGGCAGATGCGACTTCTCGCGACGCCGCGCCCGCCCCTGGTAAGCCGGCGCCGCGGTATCGCCGATCCCCTGGAAATCGATGAACTCGATCCCATTGCCGTCGGGATCGTGAAAATAGGCATGACGGCCGGTGAAGCTGCGATGCCCCTTGTCCTCATACAGCAACACCTCGACACCGCAAGCTTCCACGTGGGCGAGCGCGGCGTCGAAGTCGGCGGCATCGATCATGAAGGCGTGATGGATCAAGGTGTCGCGGCCGCGGTTGGGCGCCACATGATAGCCGCTGCGCGACAGCACGAAGTAATTGTCACCGCAGCGCATGAACACGGTGGTTTCGTTCTGGCGCCAGAACGTGCAACCCACGACCTCCTCGTAGAACTGCCGCGACCGATCGAGATCGGTCACCGCGAGCGTGAAGTGCAATATGCCGGTCGGTTGCACCCGCGTCGGCGCCGCGTAGGCGACGCCGGCCGCATGCGCGAGTGCCGGGCTCTTGAATCCGCTCATCGGTTCACCCATCGATTTATCAGTCCATCGCCATCAGTTCGAGCCGGGGACTTTCACGGCCTCGCGCGCCCTGGCGATGACTTCCGGCGGCAGCGCGTAGACGTTCGAGACGATACCTTGCATGTCGGGTCCGGCGATCGGGTCGATCGGGCCAAGCACCCGCCTGGCTTCCTCCAGGAAGTCGGGATCGTTCAGGGTCGCCATGAAGGCCGCGCGCAGCGCCTCGGTGCGCTCCCGCGGCACGCCCGGAGCCACGAAATAGGGCCGCCCCAAGGCCTTCATGCCCATCAGAATCTCGAACACCTGCCGCTCCGCCCCATTGCGGGCGATATCCATCACCAAAGGCACGTCGCGCAAGGCGGGATTGGGACTCTTGGCGAGGCCGAGCTGCAGCAGCATGCGGATCTTCTTGCCCACGATCCAGTCGGCATGTCCCTTCTCGATGTCGGAGAACGACCAATTGCCGCTGCCTTGAATCTCCTCGCGCTCCATGGCGAGCGTGATCTGCGCCTGTCCGGGATAGCCGCTGACGATGCGAAACCGCGTCCCCAGCACATTATTCATGGCGCGCGGAAACAACTCGGTATCGGTGGCCGGCCCATTGCCCCCGATCACCATCTCGGACCGGAACAGGTCGTCCACGCTCTGCTGCGGCGCCGTGTGCCAGGCCACCACCACACCGAGCTCGTTGGTGGTGCTGCCGAGCCACTGCATCTTGCGCACGTCGAAGCGCACCCCGGTATCGCCGAACAGGGTCTGGAACGGGATCGGCCGCTGCACCGCCGCGATCACGGTACCGTCCTTGGGGGCGATCTCGTAGACGTAGTTCGCCGCCACGATGGAGCTGGCGCCCGGCTTGTTCTGGACGATGACGTTGGGGCGGCCCGGAACATGGCGCGCGAAATAGTGCGCCAGCGTGCGCGCGGTCAGATCGTAGCCGCCGCCCACATCGGAGCCGACCAGGATGGTGACGGTCTTGCCCTTGTAGAAATCCGCCACGGATTGCGCGGTCGCGGCGTTCGCGCCGGTGACGAGAGCCAGTGCCGCCAGCAGCATCCGCGCCCATGCGCCGCGGGCGGGCGCATGCAGCGCCTCGGCCATGCGGTTCCGGTGGTTGGTCACGCGCCCAATCAATCGCACAAGCCTCGGTTGAGGATGACGTCGCCGCGGATGCGATCATCGAGGTTACCGGTATCGGTGTCAAACTGCGCGATTTAATTCGGCATCATTGCCGGGCTTGACACCGCAAGTCGGTATAGCCGATTTGCGGCACGCTTTGGCAGTGCTGAACTCGGGCAGGCCCGAGTTCAGGTGCAATCCATCTTCTTGCGAAAAGGATGGACCCGCGAGTCAGGCCCGCGGGTGACGATGGAAATGAACCCCTCCGACCGAAACATGCTCTAGCGTCGCTGACGTTGCCCGACCTGTTCGTTCCCGATCAAGCGGACCCATGCTATGATGCCTATCGACACTCAGCAGAAGGATGCGACCCAGCATGGCGTATGAAGGACAACTGGCCGAGATGGTGAAGTACCAGGGCTTCAAGGAAGACCGCGGCGACGCCTATTACGCGCGCCCCACCCGGGCGGGCCGGTTCCCCGGCGTGGTGGTCATCCATCATCTGCCGGGCTGGGACGAGTGGATCATCGAGGTCACCCGCAAGTTCGCGCATCACGGCTATGCGGCGATCGCGCCTCACCTTTATTTCCGGGACGGCCCGGGCAGCCCCGACGACATCGGCGCCCGGGTGCGGGCGGCGGGCGGCGTTGCCGACGACCAGGCGATGGGGGACATCGCGGGCGCGATCAAGTTTTTGCGTGCGCAGCCTCATTCCAACGGCAAGGTCGGCATCATCGGCTTCTGCTCCGGCGGGCGCCTCTCCTATCTCGCCGCCGGCAGCGTGCGCGGCATCGACGCCGCCGTGGACTGCTGGGGCGGCAGCGTCATCGTCAAGGACAAGCAGCAGCTCGATGCCAAGCGCCCGGTCGCGCCGATCGACGTGACCGACAAGATCACGTCGCCGCTGCTGGGCATTTTCGGCAACGACGACAAGAACCCGGACGTCGAGCAGGTCAACGAGACCGAGCAGACCCTCAAGCGGCTCGGCAAGACCTACGAGTTCCACCGCTATGACGGGGCCGGCCACGCCTTCTTCAACACCTGGCGCGAAGGCTACCGCCCCGCTCAGGCGCTTGACGGCTGGGAGAAGGTGTTCGGATTTTATCAGAGATACCTGGCGAGTTGACGAGTAACAGGCTGCGATGCGTGTAATGCAGAGACGTGTCGCCAACTCGGCGAGCTCCTTCTCCCCGCGCGCCACAAGGGCGTTTTACGCCCGTCTTCGACGGGCTAGGGAGAAGGTCGGGATGAGCGGGCTTCTCCGCGAGTCTGAGTTTTTGGAAACGCCCCCTCACCGAGCCGAGTTTGGGTTTTACCCCGTGCCATGTCGCCCTCTCCCCGCAAGCGGGGCGATGGACGCTGCGGCATGTCGCAGTCGCACATCAGCGAACACTGAGTAATCCTCATGGCCGAGCCGAGCATCCTCTATGAAGCCGACCAGAAGGTCGGCATCGTCAGCTTGAACCGGCCCACCAAGCTCAATGCCCTGAGCATGGAGATGCGCCTCGAGCTGGAGCGGGTGCTGCAGAGCGCCGACGACGATCCCGCCACCAGCGTCATCGTGCTGCGCGCGGAGGGCCGCAGCTTCTGCGTCGGCTTCGACATCGGCGGCGGCACGGACCGCGCGCAATCGCCCTGGCGCCACGATGCCCTCAAATATCGCGAGCGGCTCACGGTCAGCCTGCGCGCCCTGATGACGCCGTGGGGCTTGCGCAAGCCGGTGATCGCGTCGGTGCAGGGGCATGCGCTCGGCGGCGGCTGCGAGCTGGCGATGTTCTGCGACCTCACCATCGCGGCCGACGATGCGCAGTTCGGCGAGCCCGAAATCCTGTTCTCGCAGGCCGGGCCCGGCGTCGTCATGCCGTGGATCATCGGCCACAAGCGCGCGCGCGAGCTTTTGTATTTCGGCGAGCTGATCGATGCACAAACCGCGCTCGAGCTGCGCATGATCAACCGGGTGGTGCCGCTGGTACAGTTGCGCGAGGCGACGCTCAAATATGCCAGGCGCCTCGCCCTGATCGCCCCCGAGGCGCTGGCCGCGACCAAGCGCGCCATCAACCGCGGGATCGAGGATGCGGGCTTCCGCAATGCCCTGCAATCGGGCCTCGATGTGGTCGCCCCGCTCTATGCGGCAACCACCGAGGTCGGGCGGCAGTTCGACGAGATCAGGGCCAGGGACGGGCTCAAGGCCGCGCTCAAGTGGCGGCGGGATCAGTTCCTGGAGAAGTGAATCCTCGACGCTTCCGCCGGAAACATCATAGAATGTCTCCGGTGCGACCGCCGTCGAGCATGAAGCCCGGGGACCAGCATGAGACTTCCGCGCCGTCTGTTTCTGCAGCTGGCAGCGAGCGCCGCCGCGCTGCCGGCCGCGCCGCGCATCGCCGGTGCGCAGGCCTATCCGCAGCGGCCGGTGCGCCTGATCGTGCCGTTCGCCTCGGGCGGGGCTTCCGACATTTTGGCGCGCCTGATCGGGCAATGGCTGTCGGAGCGGCTGGGGCAACCTTTCGTGGTCGAGATGCGTCCGGGCGCCGGCGGCAATGTCGGCACCGAGGCCGTGGTCAACGCGCCGCCCGACGGATACACGCTGCTGATGGTCAACGCGGCGCCGAGCGCCATCAATGCCACGCTCTACGACAAGCTCAGCTTCAACTTCCTGCGCGACATGGCGCCGGTCGGCGGCGTGCTGCGCACGCCCCTGGTGCTGCAGCTGACGCCGTCGTTTGCGCCCCGCACGGTTCCCGAGCTCATCGCCAATGCCAAGGCCAATCCCGGCATCATCAACATGGCCTCGGCCGGCAACGGAACCCCACCGCACGTGGCGGGCGAGCTGTTCAAGATAATGGCCGGCGTCGACATCGTGCACGTGCCCTATCGGGGCGGCGGTCCGGCACTGGTCGACCTTCTGGGCGGACAGGTGCAGATGATGTTCGGCGTGATCACGTCGTCCATGGAGTACATCAAGGCCGGCAAGCTGCGCCCGCTGGCGGTGAGCACCGCGATGCGGGCTGCGGCATTGCCGGATCTGCCCACGGTCGGCGATTTCCTGCCCGGCTACGAAGCGAGCGACTGGTACGGCATCTGCGCCCCCAGGGGCACTTCCGCCGAGATCATCGGCAAGCTCAACGCCGAGATCAACGCCGGCCTCGCCGATCCCAAGCTCAAGGCGCGGTTCGCCGACCTGGGCGGCACCACCCTACCTGGCTCACCGGCCGAATTCGGAAAACTGATCGCGGACGAGACCGAGAAGTGGGGCAAGGTGGTCCGCGCCGCGCATATGAAGCCGGAGTAGCCGGATGCACTCCAATAGGAGACCGCGATGAAGCTTCCACGTCGGCAATTTCTCCAATTCGGCGGCGCCATCGCGGCCGCTTGGGCCACTTCAACGTTTCCGCCGAGCGCTTCCGCGCTCGACTATCCGGTGCGGCCGGTGCGCCTGGTCGTGGGTTTTCCCGTAGGCGGCCCGAGCGACATTTTAGGACGCCTGATGGCGCAATGGCTGTCGGAGCGGCTGGGCCAGCCCTTCGTGGTCGAGAACCAGCCGGGCGCCGCCAGCAACATCGCGACCGCAGCGGTCGTTCGCGCGCCCGCCGACGGCTACACGCTCCTCCTGGTCGGCCCCGCCAACGCGATCAACGGCTCGCTCTTCGACAAACTCGAGTTCAATTTCATGCGCGACATCGCACCGGTCGCGGGCGTGACCCGTGAGCCGCTGGTGATGTTGCTCAACGCTTCGGTCGCCGCGCGCACGGGCGCGGAGCTCATCGCCTTTGCGAAGGCCAATCCGGGCAAGATCAGGCTGGCATTGACCGATCCGGGGAGCGCGCCGCACGCCTCCGGCGAGCTGTTCCGGATGATGACCGGCCTCGACCTGGCGCCAACTCGTTACACCGGCGGCGGTCCGGTTGCGCTCAAGGGAACGATCGAGGGTCAGTCGGACCTGATGTTCGAGCCGTTATCGGCGTCGATCGAGCCGCTGCGGGCGGGCAAGCTGCGCGCGCTCGCGGTCACCAGCACGACACGTTCGCCGGCGCTGCCTGACCTGCCGAGCATCGGCGACTTCGTGCCCGGCTATGAGGCGAGCGCGGTGTCGGGCATCGGGGCTCCCAAAGATACGCCGGCAGAGATCATCGACACCCTCAACGCGGCGATCAACGCGGCTTTTACGGATCCCAAGATGAAAGCGCGGCTTGCCGATACCGGGGGCAGCGTGCTCCCCGGCTCGCCCGCCGACTTCGGGAAGCTGATGGGTCAGGAAACCGAAAAATGGGCCAAGGTCGTCAAGTTCTCCGCCGCTGCGGCGCACTGACGGCTGCCCGCGCCGCCGGCCAGGTGAATCCCGGGAGCGCTGGCCGGGCGACGAGCCGTTGGTGACGGCGTGGGCCTGAAGAGCGGGCCGCGCTTGAAAAAATTCATTCCGTTGAGCCGTTGGAGACAGACTTTTCCGACGACACGGCTCAACATCGCTGTGGGGTGGGGACTCGCAGCGGGGCGGAAAAAGCCAAATGGGCCAAAACATCATTCCCAGCACCTTCGACTGGCCGCTTGGTCAGCGCGCCAGTCCAAATCATTCGGTCGACTACGTTTGCGGCAATTGCGGCACCATGCTGCTGCATGCGGAAGACGGGCTGGCCCATAACCTGCTTATTCTTTGCACCAAATGCGGAGCGCATAATTCGACTGTCGCCGAGACCGCGACTGCAGCCGATCAGGGTATTAGCGGGTAATCACATCCGCTCAGCGTGAATTCCCTCACGGCGCGCGCGCTCCTTGCCACGCGGCCAGATCCGACCAGTCCAACAAGAAATGAGGCGGCCGGTCAGCCGCCTCATTTGGTAGTGCGGGGGGGACAAGCTAATCGATGATCTCGACAACGCGGCCCGTGCGGGGATCCACAAGGACAGCCCGATCATTCACATACGCATAGCGATATCCGGTGACGTGATACTCCGCCGGCACCTCATAGTAGGTCACGCCGCTTTGCGGCAATACGGCGCCGACCCGCAGGTCCTCGCTGTAGCGGTAGGACGGCCGGTGTTCCCGGACGACATATTCACGAAAACGCGGACGGTCCTCGACCCCTAGAATACCGCCCACCGTGCCGGTCGCGGCGCCGATTGCGCCTCCGACTATTGCTCCGAGCGGACCAGCCGCGCGTCCACCTTGCTCCGCCCCCTCCTCCGCCCCTCGGACAGTGCCTTGCGCCTGGGCGATCGTCGGCAGCGCGAGGGTGGCGAGAAGTGCGGTCGTCAGCAAGAAATTGGCCTTCATCTTTTGGCTCCATGCTTGGTGTATCCAAGGTGAACAGCCCGACGGACGTAATCGTTCCATTGGAGCGAGCTAAAGGATGGACGTCGGGACTCTGGAACGAGAAAAAAGCCGAGGCGTTCTCAAGACGCGTCATTTCTTCTCGAGCATGAGCGAGCCTTGTCTCGCGATCAGCGGCTGGAACCTTTCCACCACGCGGGCCAGCAGCCACGGGAGCGCCACCTCCAAACGGACATGGTCATCCGCCACATCGATAGTGCCGCTGGCCGCTTGGCCGAGGGCGCTGACGCGGAACTGCAGATGATCGCCGGTCCATACTTCCTCCTGGACCGCGAGCACGTGGCCGAAATTCGCCGGTACGCTGCCCAGGCCGGCCTTCAGGCGCCGTACCGCTTCTGCTTTCCCCAAGCGATGGGAGATCGACAAGACCAGTGGCTTCGACATGACCTATTCCACATTGTCGCCTGAACGAGAGCTCGGATTTAAATCAGGCCCTCGCGTGCGAAGTACTCGCGCAAAAGCCCGACATTGCGACGATTGGCACGCCAGGCGACGTCGAAAAGATCGCCCGCGATCGGGACGGCGCCGGCCATCCCCTCCACCAGAACGTTGACGATCATGCGCGCCAGCAGGCTTCGCGGAACCCCCAGCCGGTGGGCTTCGTAGAGCACCCAGCACGACAAGGTTGAAGCCGCGACATCGCCGATGCCCGGCACCAGGCGAAGGATCGCCTCGACCCCGAACCTGATATTGGTGCCGGGAACCAGGAACGCGATATCGAGGAGGCGCGACAGCCGCTCGAGTCGCTCCAGGCTTGCGCGACGTGACCACGCATCCGCACCGTAGTCCCATTCGCGCGTATAGGTGTTTGCCATTGCTGCCTCCGTGCTTGTGCAGATAGGAGCGCAGCTGTGCAATCGCAATTGCCGACCATGCCGAAAACATCCCGGCAGCACGATTTTCAATTGGCTCGCGTCGAGACGCGAAGTGCGTCAAATAACGTACGTCCCGGAACTCGCAAGCGGCAGCAATGTGGAGGCTAACCTCGCTCTCACCATCAACCACAAAGGAACGTGGCCGAGACTCACATCCAGGAAATCATCGAAGACCACCGCGTGCACCGATGCGGCCGGTGCCGGGGGAGAAACCCAGCACACTGCCGCCTCGCCCGCGCAAGGCGGCCGCGGTCGATTGCCTGTGCCCCTGCTACCAGCTTGCCGCCGGGTGCGGGTGCTCGAGGAAGAAGCGCAGCATCTCCTTGGCTGCGTCCGGCCCGCGCGGATCGGTATAGGAGCCGGCGGGGCTGCCGCCAGACCACGCGTGTCCGCCGCCATGGATCTCCCAGTGCTCGACGCTTGCCCGCCCGCTCGCATCCGCGTGGACGGTGCGGGTATAGGCATGGCCACCTCTAATTTGGCCGCGATGCACCTGCTTTTGCGCGGTCGCGGTCCCCATCGATTGCGCAATGACGTGATCGCCATTGCGCGGGTGCACCGTGGTGTCCTGGTCGCCATGAAACACGATGGTCGGCAGCGGAGGCACGCCGTCAGCCAAAATATCGTCGGACCCGGAAGGAGCCGTCGCGTTGCCCTGCTGCATGGCGACGAGCGCGGAGGAAAGGTCGGTGGCGGCGCCGCAAGCGAGGCCGGAGTGCACGCCGACTGCCGCATACAAATCGGGATACGTGGTTCCCATCACGGCAGCCGCCGCCGCGCCGGCTGACAATCCACCGATGTAGACCCGTTGCGGATCGACCGCGTAGTCGCGCATGACCTGGCGCGTGATGCCCGCGATGAGCGAAGGCTCGCCTTGATCCCGCCGCTGATCGTTCGGGCGAAACCAGTTCCAGCACCGCGCCGGGTTCGCATCGCTGGGCTGCTCCGGATAGACCACGAGGCAGGTCTCTTCTTCGGCGATCACATTCATGCGCGTGCCGGCGGCGAAATCATCGGATGACTGATTGCAGCCATGCAGCATGACGACCAAAGGGAGCGCCTGCCCGTGATAATGGCTGGGGACGTAGAGCTTGTAGGCACGGCTTCCCGCCGGGTTGCGGTACCGCGCCGCCAGAAACTTTCCGCCCTGCGGCACGATGTCCAATGCCGGGGCGGGCTGCTGCAAGCCCTTCGATGCGACCCCGGCGTTGCGCCTGACGCGCTCCAGCAAGGCGCGCAGCGGGCCCGGCAACCGCGGCGGTCGGGTTGCGGGCGCCTCCACGGGCGCACCCGATCCTTCGGCCGGGCGCGGCGACATATCCGGCGAGGCCGCGGTCCGGAACATGCGCTGGAGCAGCGCGGTCGCCTCGGTGAG
>DASYFD010000214.1:0-17584 GCA_036498625.1 Xanthobacteraceae bacterium
AATTGACCCCGGTCAGGTTGCCGCCGGGCCTGGTCAAATTGGTGACGAGGCCGACTTGAACAGCGTCCGCGCCGGCAAAAAAAACGATCGGGATACTCGCCGTCGCAGCTTTGGCCGCGAGCGCCGCTGCCGCAGTCGACGTAGCGATAACCGCGACGCGCCGCTGGACGATCTTAGCAGCAAGTTCTGTCTGTCGAAAGGGGACATTGTTCGACCAGCGATATTCGACCGCAACATTGCGACCTTCGACGAAGCCGGCCTCGCTCATTCCTTTGCGGAATGCCGCCACGACGTCGACGTTGGCTTCTGGCGTCCCGGAAACGAGATAAGCCACCACCGGTATTCCCGGCTGTTGCCCGCGCGCCGCCACCGGCCAGGCCGCCGCGCCGCCGACAAGCGTGATGAATTCGCGACGCTTCATTCGATCACCTCGTCGGCGCGGGCGAGAAGCGTCGGAGGAACTCCGATCACTGGCATCGGCGGCTGCTGCGCGTGCGCCACGAGCGGCAATGCGGCCGCCGCGCCGCCAAGAAGCGTGATGAAATCCCGCCGTCGCATGAGCGCCCTCCTACCGGGCACAGCCTACCACATCGCTACATAACGAGTGTGTCGTGCAGCACAGCCAAAATAGCCTGCCGATGTCGGAGATGGTTCAGGAGCGGTCATTAGCCGTTCCTATTCGATCAGCTCGTCCGCGCGCAGGAGGAGCGACTCTGGGATTGTCAGTCCGATCGCCTTGGCGGTCTTTACGTTGATCACCAGTACGTACTTGGTCGGGAATTGGATCGGCAGCTCCGTTACCTTTGCGCCGCGCAGGAGGCGGTCGATATAGAACGCAGCGCGCCGACTGAGGTCGGCAAGGTCTGTTCCATAAGCCATCAGGCCGCCGGCGGCGACGATGTCCCGGCTGGAAGAGATTGCGGGCAGTCGGTACTTTGCCGTCAGCTGATTGATCGTTTCGACAAAGCCGGCGTTAGGGGGTGGCAGCATAAGGAGGCCACCGTTCGGCTCGGTCGCAAACGCGTCGATCCCACGCACGATGTCGACCGCGTTGCGAACCGGCACCTTGATTATGGCCTGCACCGCCAATGCAGGCGCTGCCGCCTCGATCGCAGCGATGAAGCTCGGGGCGGTTTGAGCCAATTCGGGGTTGAAGACGATCGCGACTCTGGTGAGATGCGGCGCGGCTTCCTTGAGCAAACCCAGCGACTTGCCGGCGGCCGAAGGCTCGGAAGTGGTGAACCCCGTCGTGTTGCCCTCGGGTCGCGCGATGTTTCTCACCAGTCCATTGACCGCGGCGTCGCCCCCCGCCGTGAAGACGATCGGGATGGTCTGCGTCTGCTGTTGCGCCGCCTTTGTCGCCGCTGCGGAATTTGCGACGATCACATCAGGCGCGAGGCTCACCAGCTCCGCCGCATCGGCACGGATACGGTCGAGCTCGCCAGCGCCGAAGCGAAAGTCGATCCGCAGGTTGCGACCTTCGATCCAGCCCAGCTTCGCGAGCCCCTCCCACAAGGCAGCCGTGGCTGCCGGGGATCCCGGATCGTTCTCGGCACCGCCGGCCAGGACGCCGAGCCGCCGCATCCGTTCGCCCTGCGCGCGCGCCGCGAGCGGCCAAGCCGCCGCGCCGCCAACAAGCGTGATGAAATCGCGGCGGTTCATTGGATGACTTTCCATCTTTCACTTGGCAATTGATGGACGAGCGAGACCAACCGGCTGCAAGAAGATACCAAATCCCGATGCGCGGTGCATGACCTCATTCCACCCGCGCCCCAACCGGTCAAAAATCAGAAGGCATCCTCCAGCACATACAGGTCTCCGGATGGATAGCCGAGCCTGAGACCGGAGCACGGAGAGAGCGGGTCGTGACTGTTGCAATCGATCACCTCGACCTTTGCGCTGTGGGCGACGACTCCCTTGCTCTCGGCGTTGCTTGTCAGCCCGCTGGTCACAATGGCGATGACGCCAATGACCGCCAGAAGGACCGGTTTCCACGCGACTTCCATTTCCATGGTGAGCCTCTCCGGATTGGTCCGCATCCCGCTCTACGTCCCCGCCGGCGCCCGGATTCTCAGGGCATGTGGGGATGTTCCTGCAACATTTGACTGTGCGTCTGGGCCCCGAGATTGCTGGGCGAGGCGACGGCGCTCAGGCCGCCGGTCAGCAGACACAGCAGCGCCGCCGAGATCACGGCGACAAGGGTTCGGATTTTCATGGTGTCTTCTCCGGGTTCGCGGGTTCGACTGGGCCGATACGCCTCGGTCAGATGTTCAACACCGGCATCATGACCTGGAGCGGAGATCTTGCCTGTGATCCGCGTCACAGGAAAAACCGCGGCCCGTGCCAGCCTGAAGCGGCGCCCGGATCATCGGCGTAAATTGACTTGCATGGCACCAGCAACAGGCGCCTAATACGTGGCGCAAACGATTCCACTTGCGTCCAGGCGGTCCCCGTTTATTGATTGCTGCATGGTGTCATTCCGAGACATCTGAGCATGGCTCGACAAGGAGATGGAATAATGTCGAAATTCTGGGTCACCTTAGTCGTCGTTACGCTCACGGTTCTTTTTGCGACACCACAGTCTGCAACGGCCCGTACTTCACCCCGCGGCCAAGCGTGCCGAACAATTACCAACGATCAAGTGGGGGCGTTGTTTGATCGATGGAACAAGTCGCTTGCCACCAAGAGCCCTGAGGCGGTCGTTGCGAATTATGCCGCAGATGCGACGCTGCTGCCGACGGTACAAAACGGCCCACTGGTCGGGCCCGAGGCGATACGCGGATACTTCGTTTACTTTCTGAAGCAGGCTCCCCAGGGACAGATCGACCAACGTATCGTCCATATTGGCTGCAACATCGCCTACGATATCGGTATTTACACCTTTACACTTGACGGAGACCAACCTGGCACCCGGAAACAGGTGAAAGCCCGCTATACGTTCATCTATGCACCGGAGCACGGCAAATGGCTGATCGTGCACCACCATTCCTCAGCGACCCCGGAGCCATGACCGGCTCCTGTCATCCGGCCTGCAATTCCCGGTCCTTTTGGGTCATCTGGCGGGGCTGGTTCCGCCAGAATGGGCGAAATCACCGTCGCCACGATTTCCCCTCCCGGCGGGAGGTTGGTCCGAACTTGGATAACTGGTGATGATTCTGGAACTTCGGCGACAAGGGCTTATCTCGCCAGCCGGCTCTACCAGTGCACCTCGATCATAGTCACACGAATCTTGCATTCTGGTGTGGCCGAGCGTCTTCAGCGACCTCAAGATGACGGCCGCGCTGCTCGATCGACTCACCAACCACATCGATATCATCGAGACCGGCATCGACAGTTCGCGCTTCAAGTTGCTGTAGAGAATCTACGCCAGTGGGTGAGGGAGACATCATGCGCGCTCTGGTCCTGCTCTGTTTCTTGCTGCTGCCCGGTCTCGCCCACGCCGACGACCCGACGATAACCGTCACGGTGACCAACGATTCGCGCAGCTTCACGCGAAGCGAGCTTTTGGTGCGGCCGGAAGCTACTACCATCGAGGTGGTGCGTGACGTCACCTATCACGTGCCGATGACCTATCGCGCCGTGCCCGTCGCATCTCTGGTCGCCGGGATGACGCTCCCTCCCGACAGCGTGATCGAGGCGGTCACGCTCGACGGGTTCATCGCGCAACTCCCACCCGACCTCGTGCTCAACGCCGATGAGAGCAAGGCGGTCGCTTGGCTTGCAATCGAACCCGCGGACCATCCCTGGCCACAAATTCCGAACAAAGACGCGACTGCGGGGCCGTTCTACATCGTGTGGACCGGGGCCGAAGTCGGCACCATCCGCAGCGAGCAATGGCCATATCAGGTGGCAAAGCTGGTCCGCCAGCCTTCGCCCGCTACGCGCTGGCCCGCGCTCGCCGTCAATTCTGCGCTGCCGCCGACAGACCCGATCCGCGCTGGTCAAGCGCTGTTCGTCGTGCAGTGCCTCCCCTGCCACCAGCTGAATGGCGCCGGTGCTTCCAATGTCGGCCCTGACCTCAACCTGCCGCAAAATCCGACCGAATATTTCACGCCGCAGGGGCTCCACGATCTGATCCGCAACCCAAGAGCGGTGCGCGCCTGGCCCGCTCTGGCTATGCCACCGTTTCCACCGGATTACCTGAGCGACCGCGAGATCGGGCTTGTCGTTGCGTATCTGAAGCACATGGCTGGCAGAAAGCAGGCACAGTAGCAGACACCGGCCCCTATCACCGGCATTGCCCGCGGCTATGCGGGCGCCGCTACCGGCAACGCCGCCGCGCCTCCAAGCAGCGCCATGATCTCTCGGCGATTCATTCGATGACCTCGTCGGCGATGGCGAGCAGCGTCGGGGGAATATCCAGGCCGAGTGCCCTTGCCGCCTTGAGGTTGATGACGAAGTTGAACTTGGTGGGTTGCATGACCGGAAGGTCGGCGGGCTTCTCGCCCTTGAGGACGCGTCCGGCATAGATGCCGACTTGGCGATAGGCGTCGTCGATATCGGGGCCGTAGCCCAGGAGCGCACCGTCCGCGACGGGGGGGCGGCCGGAAAACGCGGTCGGTATCGCATGGCGACCCGCGAGCCCTATGATTTGGGCGCGCGCGACGTTGAACAGGTAGTTGGCGCTGACAAAGACTGCGCCGGCGTGCTGCTCGACGAGGCTCGCGAAGGCGCCGGTAATGTCGTTCTCAGTGCGGATATTGAAGACCAAAAGGCGCAGGTCGAGAGCACGGGCTGCAGATTGCAGGCCTCTCGTCTCGGCCCGAGCCAGATCGGTATCCTGCGAGCCCTCGAACACGCCTATCGGATTGGCCATCGGCACCAGCTTGTGCAACAGCTCGAGCCGCTTGCCGGCGCTCTCGGCAGCGAGCGACGCAACTCCGGTCAGGTTGCCTCCAGGACGATTGAGACTTGCCACGAATCCGTTCTCGACCGGATCGCCGGCCATCCCAAAAACGACCGGGACGGTCTGGGTCGCGGCCTTGGCCGCCGCAACCGAGGCACCAGTCGCGGCAATGATGACCGCCACCCTTCGGCGAGCGAGATCGGCGGCAAGCTCCGGCAGCCGTTCGCGGTGGCCGTGCGCGTCGCGACGCTCGAGGGCCACGTTGCGCCCGACGACGTAGCCGGTCTCCACCAGACCCTGGCTGAACGGAGCTATGAGGCGGTCAAACATTCCATCAATCTGGTTGAGCCAGCCGATCACCGGTAGCGTCGGCTGCTGTGCCCGTGCCGCCAACGGCCAAGCCACTGCGCCGCCCACAAGGGTGATGAACTCACGCCGTCTCATGCAATCCCCCGAGGGTGACCGCTATACGGATGGCAACTTAACACGTCACGCTGCGGCGGGGTGTGACGTGGATCACGCCTCGAACCGGTCGGAATCCGCACCGCATCATATCGGTATTATTCTATCACTTCGTCGGCGCGGCCAAGCAATGTCAGCGGGAACGTAAGACCGAACGCCTTGGCGCTCTTGAGGTTGATGATCAGCTCGACTTTCGTAGATTGCTGCACCGGGAGATCGCTTGGCTTCTCGCCCTTTAGAATCCGGCCGGTATAGACGCCGACCAGCCGGTAGGCGTCCGTAAGGCTGACTCCGTAGCTCATCAGGCCGCCGGCCGCAGCGAACTCGCGATACTGATAGATCGCGGGCACCGCGTAGCGCTGCACGAGTGTGGCTATTTGCTCGCTCATGATGGTGAAGAATGGATCGGGCCCGATCACGAGCGCGCCGGCCTGCATATGGGCCAAGCCTGCAAATACCGCATCAAGGTCGCGTTCGGTAGTGGCGTTCAAAACTTTGACTTGCACCCCAAGCACACGCGCCGCGTCCTGCAAGTCTCGCACCAGGATTTCGGCATTGCGATTGGTCGGGTTGACAAGGAGCCCGACGACGGCGGCCGAAGGTATCAATTCGTGCAGCAGCTCCAGCCGCTTCGGTCCCAGCTCCACGGACAAGCTGAGCACGCCGGTGAGATTGCCGCCTGGCCTGTTCAGGCTGGTAACAAGTCCAACCGCGATGGGGTCGGTCGCTGTCTCGAATACAATCGGAATCGTCGTGGTCGCGGCCTTGGCCGCCAATGATGAAGCGGCGTCGGACGCGGCGATCACAGTCACCCGGCGACGAACCAGATCGGCGGCCAGCGCCGACAATTGATCGTAACTGTTATCCGCCCAACGATATTCGAGCGCGACGTTCCGGCCCTCGATGTAACCGAATTCGCCGAGGCCTTGCCGAAACGCGTCCAAGACCCGTGCACGCGGGCCCGCCGACGATGCGCCGAGAAAACCGACCACCGGCATCGCCGGCTGCTGCGCGCGCGCACCGAGCGGCCATGTTGCGGTCGCTCTGCCAAGCAGGGCGATGAAATCCCGCCGCCTCATTCGATCACCTCGTCGGCCCGGCCGAGCAGCGCCAGCGGGAAGGTGAGGCCTAGCGCCTTGGCGGTCTTCATGTTGATTATCAGCTCGGTCCTGGTGGCCTGCTGGACCGGAAGGTCGCCGGGTTTCTCTCCTTTGAGAATGCGGCTGGTGTAGTCGCCGACCAGGCGGGACGTCTCGATGTCGCTCCCGCCGTAGCTGATCAGGCCGCCAGCCGCCGCGAACTCGGGGAATTGGTAGACCGCAGGCATGGCATGTCGAAGCGCCAGTGCCGCTATCTGTTCGCTCCGGTTGATGAGAAGCGCGTCGTTGCCGATCACGAGGGCACCGGCTCGCGCCTCGAGCAGGGACGCAAAGGCCGCGTCGAAGTCACGTTCGGCGCTGGCGTGCACGATCTGCAACCGTACACCGAGCGTCTGTGCAGCCGCCTGCATGTCCCTGGTTTGGCTCTCGGTACTTAGGTTGCTCGGGTTGAGGAGGAGCCCGATCGGGTTCGCCCCGGGAACCAATTCGTGGATCAGCTCCAGCCGTTTTGCACCCAGCTCCCCGCCCAGGTTGGCCACACCGGTGATGTTGCCGCCTGGCCGGTTGAGGCTCGCTACCAGCCCGAGTGCGACCGGGTCGACCCCAAAGGAGAAGACAATCGGTATCGTCCTGGTCGCCGCCCTTGTGGCCAGGGCCGCCGGGACACCGCCCGTGGTGATGACGTTCACCTGCCGATGAACGAGATCGGCCGCCAAGGCCGGTATATTTTCGTTGTGATAGTCGGCCCACCGATATTCGATCGCGACATTGCGGCCCTCGACGAAGCCCGCTTCGCTCAGACTTTGGCGTAACGCGCGCAGCCGCGCGGCGCTCCGTTCCAGCGTTCCGGGGCCAAGATACCCGATCACAGGCATCGACGCCTGCTGCGCGTGCGCGGCGAGCGGCCAGGTTGCCGCCGTGCCGAGAAGGGTGATGAACGCGCGCCGCGCCAATCGATCGAATTGCATCTGGTCGCCTCGGATCGAGGGCCTGCCCCAGGTCTTGGGGATGCTACCACACTTCGATCTCAAGCGGCCGGCCCAGGCATGTCGGCCAACCTCGCCACAGCGGCCGCCGGCTGTCGATCCATGGATCAGGGCATGCGGCGAAGCACCCGACCGGCATCGCCGATCCGGACCGGTTGATGCAGATCGCTGATGGTCGGAGCCGCAAGCTGTGACTGATTGGATACGGCGACGGCGGAGCTCACGCTGAACGCTGCGATCAGGGCGGAAGCGGCGACGGCCGTGACGATGAACTTGCGCATGGTGGTCTCCTTCGGTTGGGCGGCTTACATCTGCCCTCCTTATCCCTCGTTTCTCCCAAAGAGCCTGTGATCCGCGTCACAGCAAAAAAGTCCGCCTTCGCCATGATGCCCCAGGTCACCCTGGCGTTGCCGCGCGCGCGCCCGGGCCTGTGCGGTAAATGGGCCAATTGCGGCGCTGATCGGCATCAGCCGATAATCAGCGTGCGGCCGACAATCGAGTTGACTTGCATTTGCGGCCGGCGGAGCCTTGCGCGCGGGGAAACAGCATGAAGCTTGCGCGCCGGCAATTCCTGCAATCAGCCGCCCTCGCCGCGGCGCTCCCGGCTTCGGCCTTCGCGCAAGCCTGGCCGGCGCGTCCGGTGCGCCTCCTGTGCGGATTTCCGGGCGGCAGCTCGCAGGACATCGTTGCCCGCATCGTCGGCCAATGGCTGTCGGAGCGGTTCGGCCAGCCGGTCGTCATCGACAACCGGCCCGGCGCCGGCGGCAATATCGCGGTCGAGGCGGTCGCGAATGCGCCACCCGACGGCTACACGCTGCTCATGACCGGGCCGAACAATGCCGTCAACGCCACGCTCTACGACAACCTGAAATTCAATTTCATCCGCGACATCGCGCCGGTGGCCCGCATCATGAGCGTGCCGCTGGTCATGGAGGTCAATCTGGCGGTGCCGGCCACGACGGTTCCCGAGTTCATCGCCTATGCCAAGGCCAATCCGGGCCGAATCAACATGGCGTCGGCCGGCAACGGCACCGCCGTCCATATCTCCGGCGAATTGTTCAAGATGATGACCGGCGTCGACATGGTGCATGTGCCCTATCGGGGCACGCCGGCGGCGATGACCGACCTGTTCGGCGGACGCGTGCAGGTCATCTTCGACAACATGCCGGGATCGATCGGCTATATCCGGACCGGCAAGCTGCGGCCGCTGGCGGTCACCACCGCGGCGCGCTCGGAGCTGCTGCCACAGGTGCCGCCGCTCGCCGATTTCGTCCCGGGCTATGACGCGAGCGCGTGGTACGGCGTCGGCGCGCCCAAGGGCACGCCGGCCGAGATCATCGACAAGCTCAACCAGGCGATCAATGCCGCGCTCGCCGACCCCGCCTTGCAGGCGCGGCTCATCGATCTCGGCGGCACGATTCAAGGCGGCACGCCGGCCGACCTGGGCAGGTTCGTGGTGCAGGAAACCGAGAAATGGGGCAAGGTGGTGAAGTTCGCCGGCATCAAGCCGGAGTGATCATCGCACCAATTCCCGCATCGCGCGGTCCAGTCCTTCGAGCGTCAGCGGGAACATCCGCCCGCCCATGAGCTGGCGCATCATGCCGATCGATTGGGTGCGGTCCCAGTCCCGCTCCGGCACCGGATTGAGCCAGACCGCCGCCTTGTAGCTGCCGGTGACGCGCGCCATCCAGGCGGCGCCTGCTTCCTCGTTGAAATGCTCGACTGCGCCGCCGGGCGCGCTGATCTCGTAGGGACTCATGGCGGCGTCGCCGACGAAGATCACCTTGTAGTCGTGCGGATAGGTGCGCAGCACCTCCTGGGTCGGGGTGGTGTCGTCGAAGCGCCTGCGATTCTGCTTCCACACTTTCTCGTAAAGGCAGTTGTGGAAATAGAAATGCTCCATGTGCTTGAACTCGGTGCGGGCCGCCGAGAACAGCTCTTCGGTGGCCTGGATATGCCAATCCATGGAGCCGCCGACGTCGAAGAACAGCAGCACCTTCACGGCATTGTGCCGCTCCGGCCGCAGCTGGATGTCGAGATAGCCCTTGCGCGCGGTGCCCCGGATGGTGCCGTCGAGATCGAGCTCCTCGGCGGCGCCGGTGCGGGCAAATTTGCGCAGGCGCCGCAACGCGATCTTGATGTTGCGGGTGCCGAGCTCGACCGCGTCGTCGAGATCCCGGAACTCACGCTTGTCCCAGACCTTGACGGCGCGGAAATTGCGGTTGCGGTCCTGGCCGATGCGGACGCCCTCGGGATTGTACCCGTTGGCCCCGTAGGGCGACGTGCCGCCGGTGCCGATCCACTTGTTGCCGCCCTGATGGCGGCCCTTCTGCTCCGCGATGCGCGCGCGCAGCGTCCCGAGCAGCTTGTCGAGGCCGCCCATGGCCTCGATCAGCTTCTTTTCCTCGTCGGTAAGAAATTTCTCGGCCAGCCCCTTGAGCCATTCCGCTGGGATTTCGGCCGCCAGCGCGTCCTCCATCAGGGCGAGGCCGCGAAAGACGTGGCCGAAAACACGATCGAACTTGTCGAGGTTGCGCTCGTCCTTCACCAGCGTGGCACGCGCCAGATAATAGAAGCTCTCGACCTGGCGCGCGGCCAGATCCTGCGCCATCGCCTCCATCAAGGTGAGATATTCGCGCAGCGTCACCGGCACGCCGGCCGCTCGCAATTCCTGGAAGAAAGTCACGAACATGGTCGCGGCACCCGCCTTTGCGTCTCGGGAACTTTAGAGCCGATGCCGGCGAGCTCGAATCAAAATCGCATTCCGGCTGGCGAGAGCTGCTACAAATCACGACCGCTCTGGGGTAGGCTCCGGCCGAAGCACAAGCCGGAGGAACCCTGCCATGGCCAGCCAAAAATTCATCGTCGAGCCGCATTTCCGGCTGCAGGAATGGGTGGCCGAGGAAAAGGGCTACTTCAAGGACGAGGGGCTCGACTACATCTTCCGGGAATTGATCCAGTCGACCGACGGCGCCCACCATGACAAGGGCGACAAGGTCGGCGCCTACCAGTCGTTCGAGCGCGGCCGCCAGGCCGATGTCAGCTGCGCCTGCCATTGGACGGTGGGGGTGGCGGCATCCAAGGGCAACGGGCATCTCTATGCCGACGTCTATTCGGTGGCGCCGTCGGGCATCTTCGTGCCGGCCTCCTCACCGATCAGGAAGCCCGAAGATCTCGCCGGCGTGCCGATCTCGGTCGGTTACCAGTCCGGCAGCCACTACTCGACCATCCAGGCGCTCGAGCCCTATCTGCCGCCCGACCAGATCAACCTGTCCTTTGCCGACGGCATGCTGTTCCGGCGCATGGAGCTGCTGATCGAGCACCAGGCGCCGGCCTCGGCCTTGTTCAGCGGGCCCTATTACTTCGCCGAGCAGCTCGGCTTCCGCAAGATCATCGACACCACCTTCATGATCGCCACCATGATCACCGGCAGCCCGCAGCCGGAGGATCTGCGCAAATTCTTCCGCGCGCTGCGCCGCGCGCAACGCGACATCGACCTGCGTCCGGATCGCTATACGCACTACTACCGGAACGAATTCCCGTTGCGCTATCACGCCGCCATGGACACGCGCCGCTGGGGGCCGGGCGAGCGCCTGGTGTTCGAGCCCTACACAAGGGAGGTCTATGAGGAGACCTTCAAATGGATCGCCGATCACGGCATCTTTGCCGATAGCGGCATGGGTTCGGGCCGCTACGAGGAGGCCGTCATCAGCACCGCATGACCGGCCTCGCGGCCGGCCAATTGACGCCTGCGGCAGCAAGGCGGCCGCACGGGCCCCTGCGTCTCCATCACCCGACAAACCGCGGCGCGGCCCATATTTCCGCCGCAAGCAAAGTGCTATCCATCGGTGCATTCATCACCTGTGGGCCGCCATGCAAAAATATTTCCTTCTCAGCCTCACTGCCCTGATGCTCGCATTGTGGAGCGCGCCGGCCGCGCTCGCCCAGCCGCGGAACAGCGGCGGGCCGCGCATCGAGTGGGAGGTGAAGAACCGGTTCCGGCTGTTTCGCAGCGAGGCCGATTTCCAGCGTCATGTCGCCGCCGATCGCGGCGACGGCCTCTTGGCGGCCGAGGATCGCCTCGCCCGCGAAAGCGACGGCCGCGGCTGGGCCCGCGACACGGTGGAGCGGCTGTGCGTCGACCGCGCCGGCAAGCTCCTGGAGACCTGCGAGCGCGACGGCACCCAGGAAGATTATCTGGCGCCGCGCGACCATCGCATCGGCATCGCGCTCGCCGGCGCCATACCGGCGAATACCGGCTGCGCCTGGAGCCTCGACGACGGCAGCGGCGCCGCGCGGGAGACCATGGCGCGTTGCGAGGAAGAGGTGCGGGTGCGCGTCGCCTATGGCCGCGTCACGATCGCCAGCGTCGACATCCTGCTGCCGGACGGCACCGCCCAGCGCGTGGTGGCCGACATCCAGGTGCGCGACGTGCTGATCGCGGGGCTGGGCGACTCGATTGCGGCCGGCGAAGGCAATCCGGACCGGCCGGTCCGGCTCTCGCAGGAAGGGTTCTGCTTCCAGCGTTTTCTCGGCACGGTGCGGAGCGAATATTATCGGCCGGGGCGCGACGGGTTCACCGGCAACAAGTCCTGCAGCTTCAACGGCGGCGACGAATCCCTGAGCCAGGCCTGGGCCCGCCAGAGCGCCCGCTGGGAGAGCGGCCCCTGCCACCGCTCGCTCTACGGCTATCAATTGCGCAGCGCGCTCGGCCTCGCGGTCGAGAACAGCCATATCGCGGTCACGTTCCTGCCGCTCGGCTGCACCGGCGCCAGGATCGACGCCGGCTTCCTGTCCAGCCAGCGCATCAGCGAATGTCCGAGCCCGGGCACCAACGTGTCCTGCCCGGGCAGCTCGCCGGCACAGATCGACGAGCTCAAGGAGCTCCTGGCCAAGGCGCATCGCCGCCAAGCCGACCGCAATCTCGATGTGGTTCTGCTCACCATCGGCGCCAACGACATCCTGTTTTCCGGGCTGGTCGCCAATGTCATCATCGAGTCGACCACCGACCGCATCCTGCTCGGTCGCGGCGGCTCCATCGCGACGATCGAGGATTCGCAGAAGATCCTCGACAACGAGCTGCCGGGCAACTTCGCCAAGCTGCGGGCCGCGCTCAAGCCGCTGGTCGGCGGCGATTTCTCGCGCGTGGTGTTCGTCACCTACGGCAACCCGGTGCTCACCTCCGGCAATACGATCTGCACCGGCGGGCGCGACGGCTTCGACGTTCATCCGGCGTTTTCCGCCAACCCCGCCCGCCTGCACCAGGTTTCGGATTACCTCGGCGCGCAGTTCCTGCCGAAGATCAAGGCGCTGGCGCTGTGCGAGGGCGCGGCGTGCCAGGATGCGGCGAGCGAGAGCATGACCTTCGTGGAAGCCCACCAGGCGTCATTCGCCAACCATGGCCTGTGCGCCCGCTCAGGCGACGATCCGGAATTCGATCGGGCCTGCTTCTCGCCCAAAGGCGACAGTTTCCGCACCAATGCGCGCGACGCCGCCATCGATCCGCTGGCGTGCGGAAGGCCGGCGAGCGAGTACCGCGCCTATGCGCCGCGCGCGCGCTGGATCAGGACCGCGAACGACAGCTACTTCACCGCGCTCACCTATCCGCAGGGCCAATCCTCGCTGCTGCAGCCGAGCAACATCCACGACGCGACCTGGGGCATCATGTCGGCGGTCTACGGCGGCGCCATTCATCCGACGGCGGAAGGCCATGCCGCCATGGCGGATGCCACCTTGCCCGCCATGCGGTCGGTGCTGGGCCTGCAGCCCTTGGATCAGCCGGTACGATCGGAGCCGCTGCCGCCGGTCAACGTCAACGCGCCACCGCGCGTGCGCTAGGGGCGCCCGTTAGACCGTCGCCGTTACCTGACCCCGAGCTTCTTCTGCAGGCTCGACGACGAGGTCGTGTACTGGAACACCAGGCGCTTGTCCGGAAACACGTAGTGGAAGGCCTTCTGGGCCGCCAGCGTGGCCTCGTGAAAGCCGGACAGGATGAGCTTGACCTTGCCGGGATACCAATTGATGTCGCCGATGGCGAAGATGCCGGGCACGCTGCTCTCGAACGCCGCGGTATCGACCGGGATCAGCTCGCCGTCCTTCAGCTCGGTGCCCCAATTGGCGACCGGTCCGAGCTTCATGGTCAGCCCGAAGAACGGCAGCAGGGCATCGCACGCAATGTGAAAATCGGAACCGTCGTTGCGCTTCACCACCGCCTTGGCGATGCGGCCACCCTCCCCTTCCAGGCTCGAGACCTGCCCGAGCACGAAATCGATCTTGCCCTCGCCGGCCAGCGCCATCATCTTGTTGACGCTGTCCGGGGAGGCGCGAAACTGGTCGCGCCGGTGCAGAAGCGTGAGGTGGCTCGCGATCGGCGCAAGATTGAGCGTCCAGTCCAGCGCGGAATCGCCGCCGCCGACGATCAGGATGCGCTTGTCGCGGAACGCCTCCATCTTGCGCACCGAGTAGAACACCGACTTCTCTTCATAGGCTTCGATGCCGGGTATCGGCGGGCGCTTGGGCTGGAACGAGCCGCCGCCGGCCGCGATCATCACCACCTTGGCCTCGAACACCTTGCCCTGGTCGGTGGTGACGCGAAACAAGGGATCGCCGATCTTCTCGATGCTCTCGATCATCTCCTGCAGATGAAAGGCGGGGTCGAACGGCTTGATCTGCGTCATCAGCGAGTCGACCAGCCCCTGCGCGGTGGTGAACGGCACGCCCGGAATGTCGTAGATCGGCTTTTCGGGATAGAGCTCCGCGCACTGGCCGCCGATCTTGTCGAGGATGTCGACGAGGTGCGCCTTCATGTTCAGAAGCCCGAGCTCGAATACGGCAAAGAGCCCGCACGGGCCGGCGCCGATGATCAGCACGTCGGTCTTGATAGGTTCGCTCATCTAGTCTTCCGCCTTGCGTCTGCGCGGCTTCGCCGCGGTGAGAGCGGGTTCCCATAGACCGGAAACAACGACCGCTCTAGCTTTTTTGCGTTGTCGCATTCTCCGACGGAAAACCGGTTTTGCGCTTTCCTGAAGATGCTTCGATGGTGCGGCGCCTATGTAGCGGTGGCGCCACAGCGGGAAAAGCCCCACGGCGGGAGCAGCTGGGATGCGTGCCGCGGATGGTTAAGCCTGGCGCTCCGGGACGCGGACCACCAACCCGTCGATCTCGGCCGTCACCTTGATCTGGCAGGACAGACGCGAGTTTGGTTTCACGTCGTAGCCGAAATCGAGCATATCCTCCTCCATGGGCGAGGGTTCGCCCACGATCGTCCTCCAAGCCTCGTCCACATAGACGTGACAGGTCGCGCAGGCGCAGGCGCCGCCGCATTCCGCCTCGATGCCCGGAACCCCATGCTTGATCGCCGTCTCCATGACGGTCGATCCGATTTCGGCGTCAACGGTGCGGCTGGTGCCATCGGCACCGATATAAGTGATGTTGGTCATGGGCTCCGGGGGTCGCTTCTTCGGACGGCGCTGCGGCGGGTCCTATAACTGCTGGCGGGCGAACGCGCCAGCCGCTTTCAGGGCGTCACCGCAAATCGCGAGGGGGCCGGGAGCGCGACCTGCCGAGCCACGACCTCAAGTCATCCAAGTCAGCGAGCGGCGTGGGATTGGAGCCGATCGGCGATGACCGCTTTCGCCTCTTCCACGGCGGCGGACAGTCTCCTCACGGCGCCCGCGACCCCGCCCGCATTGGCGCCGATGGCATGCATCTCCACGGCATCGGCAGCCGCCGCGACCCGCCAGGCTCCGATGCCGCGGGCCGAGCCCTTGAGCGTGTGCGCGAAGGCGGCCACGGCCTCAGGCGAGGAATCGCGCATGTGCGCCAACAGGACATCGGCCTGCCGGTCGAACAGCATCAGCACCTCGGCCTCGAGGCTGCGCTCCCCCAGCGTCATGCGCGCCAGGTGCTCGAGATCGATGGTTTCAACCGACGCCGGCGGCAGCGTGTCGGTCGGACCGGCGGTGTCCGCCATTGGCCCCATGTTCGCCTCCCGAGGGCTCTTTGGCCCCTTGAAGGTGCCACCTTGCCAGGAGAGCGACCAACGCCGGGTAAAGACCGGCCCGGCGCCAACCCTTCATCACCGGCCACGCGGTCGAGCGGTTAACAGAGTCCTACCGGCCGGGGTGCTGACGCCTGCCCGACCCTGGCAGATGAGTGGTTTCTGGTTATGGGTTTGTGTGTGCCCGGCCCGTGCGCCATGAACCCCGAGGCCTCAGGGCCGCACCTGGCAACCGCGGCGAACCGGTCGAAAACGAGGTTTCCCACAGGCTCGAGAAATTCGACCGCGGCGGCGGCGCTAAGCCCCGATTGGCCGTATGGCAGCCGCATTGGAGCGGAATAAATCGACGTTTCGGATGCGGAATTCTGATCGTCGTGCCGGCTCCACTTGCCTTAATCATGGCTACGGCAACGTTAACGATGATTAAAGAGAACTTAACAAGCGGTTTTCTTCGGTCTGCCAAGCCGATAGGATATCCAAGCGGCAGGGGAATATTTGTGCGGCGCGTTCGGGCCAATTTGCCCGACGACGACCCCAGGGAACTCAAGCTGACGCGCTCGCGACGTGGCCCGGTCTCCGAAAGGGCTGCGGACTAAAAGTCCAGCGTAACTGACGAGGCGACGACCCACATGGCGAACACCCCGAAGATGAAGGACCCGACCGAAGCGGCGCTGTCGGCCATCCAGGATGCGCTCAATGTGCGGGATGCCGAGCCCTCCGGGACCATGATTGCCCCCCCGATTGCCGCCATGGCGGCAGACGATGGGATGTCCGAGCGCTCCTGGCCGGGCCTGCGATCGAGCAAGGCGGCCAAGACCGAGCATTTCGAGGATGACGAGCGGCGCTCCGACGATGCCGACCCGTTGCGGCGTCCGGCCAACGACGACCGTGAGTCGATCGGGCAGATTCTCCGGACCCTGCAGCGCCGGCCGGCGCGCACGTCCTACCTGCTCGCCACCGTGTTCATGGTGGTCTGGGTGCTGGTCGGTGCGGTCCTGGGCAAGGTCTATCTTCCGGATATTCAGGAGGCGCTGGGTCCGAGCGGATTGACCGCACCCGTGCTGGCCGTGCTCGGCTGCATTTTTCTCGCTCCGATTGTATTCTTCTATGTCCTCGCCCATATGGCCTGGCGGTCGCAGGAATTGCGCCTGATCGCCCAATCCATGGCCGAGGTGGCCATGCGGCTGGCCGAGCCCGAGACCGTGGCCCGCGAGGCCATCGTGACCGTCGGCCAGGCGATCCGGCGCGAGGTCGCCGCCATGGGCGACGGCGTCGAGCGCGCGCTCGCGCGTGCCGCCGAGCTCGAGACGCTGGTCGCCAACGAGGTGTCCGCCCTCGAGCATGCCTATAACGACAACGAGGTGCGTATCCGGGCCCTGCTCCAGGATCTGGGCGGCCAGCGCGACACCCTGGTGGGCCAGGCCGAGCAGGTCCGCGACGCCATCAACAGCGTCCATCTCGATCTGAGCCACGACATCTCGCAGATCAGCCAGCTGGTCGCCGACCAGGTCAACGAGGCGTCGCGGCGCATCACCCATACGCTCGCCGAGAAGGGCGAGCACATCTCGCGCGCGCTCGGGCACGCCGGCGACAGCATGATCGAAGCGCTCGGCGAGCGCGGCGGCGACCTGCTCGAGCGGCTCGAGACCGTCAGCGCCAACACTACCGACGCGATCGGGGCCGCCAGCGACCGGCTGACCGCGACGCTGAATTTCAAGACCGACCATATCGGCGACGAGTTCACCGAGATCGCGGCCAATCTCCAGCACATGATGTCGGTGCGGCTCGACCGCGTGACCGAGGGCTTCTCGCAGAAGTCGGTCGGCATCCTCGACATGATGACCGGACGCACCCAGCAGCTCACCGACCTCGTGGTCGAGACCGGCAACAACCTCGCCGACGCGATCGGCAACCGCGTGGAGGAAGTCAACACCACGCTCAAGAACACCGGCGATTCGCTGGTGCTCGATCTGAGCCTGCGCGGCGGCGACGTCGTGTCGAAGCTCGAGCAGACCGGCGCGCGCATCACCGATGCGATCGTGGAGCGCGGCAACAAGGTGAGCGACACCTTCCGCGAAAGCGCCGAATCGATCGTCGAGGTGATCGGCGGCCGCGGCGACGCGGTGCGCGAGATGCTGGCCGCCCGGCTGCAGTCGTTCGAGGACATGTTCAATCACGGCGGCTCGGAGCT
>DASYFD010000215.1:0-18072 GCA_036498625.1 Xanthobacteraceae bacterium
CGCCGTTGCGGCCATCGCGCTGCCGGCATCGGCTGCGGACGTCACCCAGGAGCGATTGATGAATGCCGCGAGCCAGCCGCAGGACTGGCTGATGGTCCACCGCGACTACGACAACTCGCGCCACTCCGGCCTGCGCGAGATCAATCGCGACACGGTAAAGCGCCTCGAGCCCAAATTCATGTTCTCGATCGGCGGGCGATCGAACGGCGGCACCCTTCCGGGCAAGGAAGAATCGACCCCGCTGGTCGACGACGGATTCATGTATGTGATCGACACCTGGAGCCGGGTGATGAAGTTCGACGTGCGCAGCGGCATCGAGGCGATACCGCTGTGGCGCTACGATCCGAAGATCACCAAGGCGCGCACCACCCGCGGGCTCGCGATGTATGGCAACAAGATCTTCGTCGCGACCTACGACGCGCGCGTCATCGCGCTCGATCGCGATTCCGGCGCGGTGGCCTGGGAAGTGCAAGGCGCCGCGCCCACCGATCCGACAACCGGAACTCCCTCGAAGGTGCAGGGGTTCTCGGGCGCCCCGCTGACGGTCAAGACCCGCGGCGGCAAGGAGTTGGTCGTGCAAGGCGAAAGCACCGGCGGCTCGACCGGGACCCGAAGCTGGGTCGGCGCCTGGGACGTCAACACCGGCCAGCTGGCATGGCGCACCTTCACCATCCCGGCCCCGGGCGAGCCCGGCTCCGAAACCTGGAAGGACACCCACAATGCCTGGCGCATCGGCGGCGCCAGCGTATGGCAGACCGCCTCGTTCGATCCGGCGACTAACTTGCTCTACTACGGGACCGGCGACGCCTTCCCGACCTTCGATCCGGAATTCCGTCCGGGCGACAATCTCTACACCGCCAGCACCATCGCATTCGACGCCGATACCGGCAGGATCGTGTGGGCGTTTCAGGAAACACCGAACGAGCATTGGGACTTCGACACGCCGAGCCCGAAAATGCTCTACGAGACCACCATCGGCGGCGAGACCCGCAAGGTGGTGGCGAACTTCTCGCGCAACGGATTCTACTACACGCTCGACCGCACCAGCGGCCAGTTCCTGCGCGCCGACCAGTACCAGGAGAAAGTGAGCTGGACCAAAGGCATCGATCAGAAGACCGGCAAGCCGGTCGACTATGATCCAAGCCGCGACGTGCAGCTCTATGCCGGGATCGGGGCACTGCGCGGCAAGTCTGGCCAGGAGGCCTGCCCCTGGTGGAGCGCCTCGCCGACATTTTTTCCGCCGACCTTCGATGCCAAGCGCATGGTCGCCTATGTGGCGGGCGGCGAGGGCTGCACCGCAGGCTATTCGATCAAGACCCCGATGGACGAAAGCAAGGATTGGGTCGGCAAGCGGATGTGCTGCCAGGAGGTGGGCCGCTCCGCCGCCCATGGCGCGCTGTGGGCGCTCGATGCCCGCACCGGGAAAATCGTCGGCAAGGCTCAGTTCCCGACCCCGATCGAATCCGGGATGCTGAGCACCGACGGCGACCTCTTGTTCACCGGGCATCGCGACGGCCGCCTGGTCGCCTACGACGCTGAAACGCTCAAAGAGGTATGGAGCTTCAGCCTCGGCACGCCGATTACCGCGCCGCCCATGACCTACAGCGTCGGCGGCAAGCAATACGTCGCGGTGGTCGCGGGCGGTGCGGCCAATCTCCGCGGCGCCGCGCGCTATCAGCCGTCCGCCATCGTGGCGGTATTCGGCCTGTAAGCGAGGCCGGGATCAAGAGGAGAACAGCCATGCTTTACCGAAGCTCGATCTGCGCCATTGCGCTCGTGGCAGCACTGGCGATGGCGATCACCGAGGTGCGGGCATTCGATGAGACGAAATATCCCGATTGGGCCGGCCAATGGAAGCGGCCGCGCGGGCTCGCGACGCAGTGGGATCAGACCAAGCCGGCGGGTCTTGCACAGCAGGCGCCGCTCAAGCCCGAATACCAGAAAATGCTGGAGGAGAGCATTGCCGATCAGGCCAACGGGGGGCAGGGCGCGGATACCAGGTACACCTGCATAACCAATGGCATGCCGCGGGTGATGGGCGTGATCTTTCCGATCGAGTTCGTGATCCTGCCCGCGATCACCTACGTCAATTTCGAGGCCTTCATGCCGCGCCGCATCTACACGGACGGGCGCGATTTCCCCAAGGATGAAGAGCCGAGCTTCATGGGCTACTCGATCGGCAAATGGCTCGACACCGCGGGAATCGGCCGCTTCGATACGCTCGAGGTCGAGACCCGTAACTTCAAGGGCCCGCGCACCGTCGAATTCACTGGCATACCGCTGCACGAGGACAATGCGACCATCGTCAAGGAGCGGCTGTCCCTCGACAAGAGCGACAGCGACGTCATGCACAACATCATCACCATCATCGACAACGCGTTCACGCATCCCTGGACGGTGGACAAGCGCTATCGCCGCGACCGCAACGTCGGCTGGTACGAGGACAATTGCAACGAGAACAACCACCATGTGGTGGTGGGCAAGGATAGCTATTTCGTGAGCGGCGACGGCTATCTGATGCCGGTGAAGAAAGGCCAGAAGGCGCCGGACCTGCGATATTTCAAGCAGACCGAGAAGTGATGGGATCACCGGTTTCCGCCGAAGCGCGCCAGCTTAAAGCGTGAGATGTCGTGCGCGGTCGCGCCGGTGATGGCGAGATCGGCCAGGATATCGCCGATGGCGGGCGCAAACTTGAAGCCGTGCCCGGAGCAGGGCGAGGCAATCACGATCTGCGGCGCGCCCGGCAGCCGGTCGATGATGAAATCGCCGTCGGGCGTCACGGTGTAGAGGCAGGTCTGCGCCTTGATCAGTCGGCCGTTCGCGGCCGGCAGATGCTCGGCGACGGCGGCTCGGATGAGCATCTCGTCTTCCGCCGAGATTGTTCGATCATAGGCATCGACGTCGACGCTCTGGTCGCGGTGGTGATGCTTGGCGACCTTGATCAAGGGCGAAAGCACGGGCGGAAAGCCGTAATGGATGCCATGGGGGCTCTCGAGCAGGAAAACCGGCAGGCGGCCGCCGGAAAGCGGCGCCGGATCGAGCGGCTCGAACCAGGCCATCACTTGCCGGGTGACCCGGATCGGCGCCGGTAGAGCCGGGAGCAGCGCCTTGACCCATGGACCCAGCGCCACGATCGCGGCCCCGGCCTCGACCACGCCGTGGTCGGTTGTGATCCGCACCCCGCGCGTGACCGGCTCGATCGCGTGAATGACTTCGCCGCCGCGAAGCTCGGCGCCTTGGGCCTGGGCGAGCGACACCATCGCCTCGATCGATGGCTCGGCTTGCAGGAAACCGCCATCCGGCTGCACCACCCCGACATAATCGGGGGGCACCCGAAAGGCCGGAAAGCGTCGCATCAGTTCCGGCGCGGCCAGGACTTCGTGGTGCAAACCATGCTGTCGAGAGGAAGCCAGGGTTCCGGTCACCAGCACGCCGTCGGGCGGTCCGATCTCCGCTATGCCGGTGACGTGTAGCAACTGCCGCCCGGCCGCCGCCTCGATCTCGCGCCACTTCGCGTAGGCGCTCCGCACCAGCGGCACATAGGAGGGATGCTCGAAATAGCCGAGCCGGATGATGCGGGTTTCCCCGTGCGAGGAGCCGCGCTCATGGTTGGGCCGGAATTGCTCGAGGCCGAGCACCCGCACGCCCCGGCGGGCAAGCTGATAGAGCGCGGCGCTGCCGGTCACGCCGAGCCCGCAGACGACGACATCGAATTGGGTCATATTGGCAGCCTGCACCACGTCTCAGTCGTTGTGGAACCCCCGCGCGTGAAGCTCATCTCCGCCACGGTCTTGTACGCCTTGATCCTGCTTGTCGCTGCCGTCGAGCTTGCGGCTGCGCAGGGCATGCCGTTGCCGCGCCCGCGCCCAGGGCCGCCTGCCGCGGCTGCGATCGAAGAACCGGATACCACCGAGGCGGCGGCACCCACTGCCTGCCGGCTCCGTCTCACCGCGGAGCTCGCGACCGCGCCTTCATTGCCGCCGATCGCGGGGCCGGGCGAGTGCAGCGTCCCCGACCCGGTGCGGCTCGAGGCGGTAGTCCTGGCCGACCACAGCCGGGTCGCGATCACGCCGCCGGCCATCCTTCGCTGCACCATGGCGGAGGCAATTGTGAGCTGGGTGCGCGAAGAGGCGGCGCCGCGTGCGCTCGATCTCGGATCGCCGCTCAAGACCCTCGCCAATCTGGCCTCCTTCGATTGTCGCGGCCGCAACCGGATCGTCGGCGCCAAGCTTTCCGAGCACGGCAAGGGCAACGCGCTCGATATCCATTTACTGAAGCTCGCCGACGGCAAGGTGGTGGGCCTCACCGACCCGCAAATCCCCCGGGACTTTCGCGAAGGCCTGCGGCAAAGCGTCTGCGCGCGCTTCATGACCGTTCTGGGTCCGGGCTCCGACGGCTATCATGAGGATCATGTGCACGTCGATCTCGCCGAGCGCCGCAACGGCTATCGGATCTGCGCGTGGGACGTGCGCGAGCCGGCCGAGGCGCCGCCCGCGGTTCTTGCCGATACGGTCCCGCTGCCGCGCGCGCGGCCGCTCGATGCCCGCTGAATGCCGGCGAAAGGAAGTTTTGACGGACCGGCGGTGAAGCAGCCAAAATGAATCCGCTCCAGCGATCGGAAAGTGCGGTTCCATGACGCCCCTCAGCAATCTCGCCGTCCGCGATGTCGAAACCCTCATCCATCCCTATACCAATCTCGCCACCATGCGGGAGACCGGCCCGCTGGTGCTCGAGCGCGGCAAGGGCATCTTCGTCTATGACAGCGCCGGCAAGGCCTACATCGAGGGCATGTCCGGGCTATGGTGCACGGCGCTCGGCTACGGCAACGAGGAGCTCGCAGAGGCGGCGGCGGCGCAGATGCGCAAGCTCCCCTTCGCGCATCTGTTCAGCGGCAAGAGCCACGATCCGGCGATCGAGCTCGCCGAGAAGCTCAAGGAACTCGCGCCGGTGCCGACCTCCAAGGTGTTCTTCTGCAATTCCGGCTCGGAGGCGAACGACACCCAGGTCAAGCTGGTCTGGTACATGAACAATGCGCTCGGCCGGCCGCAGAAGAAGAAGATCATCAGCCGGATCAAGGCATATCACGGGGTGACGATCGCGTCGGCTTCGCTGACCGGGCTGCCCGCCAACCAGCGCGATTTCGATCTGCCGATCGCCGGCGTCCTGCATACCGGCTGCCCGCATCATTATCGCTTCGCCCAGGCGGGCGAGACAGAGGAGGAATTTGCCACCCGCCTCGCCGCTGAGCTCGCCCAAATGATCGAGCGGGAAGGGCCCGACACGGTGGCGGCCTTCATTGCCGAGCCGGTGATGGGGGCGGGCGGTGTGCTGGTGCCGCCGCGGTCCTATTTCGAGAAGATCATGCAGGTCTGCCGCCGCTACGACATCTACATGATCGCCGACGAGGTGATTTGCGGCTTCGGGCGGCTGGGAACCCAGTTCGGCAGCCAGTCGCTCGGCTTTCGTCCGGACGGGATTTCGGTCGCCAAAGCGCTGACCTCCGGCTACATCCCGATGGCAGCCTTGACTGTGCCCGAACCGATGTATCAGGCGCTGCTGATCGAGAGCCGCAAGATCGGCACCTTCGGGCACGGCTTCACATATTCGGGCCATCCGGTCGCGGCGGCGGTCGCGCTCAAGGCGTTGGAAATCTATGCGCGCGAGCGCCTGGTCGAAGCAGCCGCCCGCAAGGCCCCGCAGTTCCAGGCACGGCTCCAGGCGCTCGGGCAGCATCCTCTGGTGGGGGAAGCGCGCGGGCTCGGCCTCATCGGGGCGGTCGAGCTGGTCGCCGACAAGGCCACCAAGCGGTCCTTCGATCCGAAGTCCGGCGTTGCACCGCGCGCGGTGCGGTTTGCCGAGGACGAAGGATTGATGGTGCGCTTCCTGGTCGGCGATGCGCTGTCGATCTGTCCGCCGCTGGTAATCACGCCGGCCGAGATCGACGAGCTGTTCGATCGCCTCGGCCGCGCCCTCGACCGCACCTTGGATTGGGTGCGGCAGGAACGCCTGGCGGAGGCCTGATCGAGCCACAAAAGCAAACGGCGCCGGCTCGGTCGAGCGGCGCCGCTTGCAAACGGAATGTCGGACAGATCAGCCCGATGCCATGCGCAAATGGGAATTGAGCACGACCACGGGAGTTCCGATCTTGACCCGCTTGTAGAGATCGATCACGTCCTCGTTGGTCATGCGGATGCAGCCCGAAGAGATGGCCTCGCCGATATATTCCGGCTGGTTGGTGCCATGGATGCGGAAGAGCGTGTCCTTGCTGCCCTGGAACAGGTACATGGCGCGCGCGCCCATCGGATTGGCCGGGCCGCCCTCCACACGGGCCGGAAGCGGTCCGAGCCGCTGATGCTCGCCGTCGGTGGGGACCCAAGCCGGCCATTCCGTCATATTGCCGATCTTGGCGATGCCGGCCCAGGACTGTGCGTCCTCGCCCACAGTCACGCCGTAGCGGATCGCCTTGCCCTCGGGCATGACGTAGTAGAGGTAGCGGGCATCGGTATCGACCACGATCGTGCCCGGAGCCTCCTTGCGGTGGTAGTCGACGATCGACCGCTGGAAGGCTATCGGAATGGCGGCCTTCTCGTACGGCGTATTGGTGAGAAGCTTCTTGTCGCGCGCGCTGAAGCTGGCCTCCGATGCGGGCTCCAAAGTCGCCTGCATGCAGCCGCCGAGCGTCAGCCCCAGCAACAGAAAAACGATTCCACGTACGGCCATAGCTACCCCTTGTTCTTACGCCTTTGGCACGCCCCGATACCCGATACTCGATTCACCCATCCAACAATTAACTGAAAAAAGCGTGACAGTTCCACATCTTCGATAGCCCTTGGCGCATAGTCCTTCGAACCTGTTGCAAGAATGTCGCAGAAGGCTCCGGTTGCCGCCAAGAACCCATTGAGCTTGCACAAGGAATGGGCCGTGCCGGGTTTGAGCCTATACTTTGAGCCGGTCACATTAACGATCGGTTTACCAGACGTTCCCTATTGGACCAAGGGCGATAAGGGACAGCCGCATATGAGCGCGGGATTGCGACGGAATTGTCACGATAGCACACGATTTAATGCGCACTTCCGCCGTACTGCCCGCCCATCCCAGACCGTCCCCAAAGACCCGAGAAAACAGAGAAACGCAGAACAATTTCGACGGAGACCGAGATGAAATCGACCAAAATGGCCCTATCCACCCCATCCATCCGGCGCGAGGCCCAGAATCTCGAGGTTCGCTACGGCAAGATCGGCATATCGGCAGTGGCGGCGGCCATGCGCTACCAAGGCGATGTGACCCCCCCGACGGACGTTTCGACCGACGGCCAGCCGGATCGATGGCTCAAGGATATGGTCCCCGAATTCGCCGCCTGAGGGTCCCCGGGGCCCCACCGCCCGATTTCGGGCCCTGGCATCCACACCGATCTGCGGCCGCGCAGCTCACACGTGCTGGCCGCCATTGATGTGGATTTCGGCCCCGTTCACGTATGAGGACGTGTCGGTGCACAACACATAGATGATCTTGGCGACCTCGTCGGGCGTGCCCAGGCGGTGCAGCGGGATCTGCTCGACGATTTTTTCGGTGCCGGGAGACAGGATCGGGGTGTCGATCTCGCCCGGTGCGATGGCGTTGACCCGGATGCCGAGGGGGCCGAAATCGGCCGCCATCTCGCGTGTGAGCGCCGCCAGCGCCGCCTTCGAGGTGGAATAGGCTGTGCCTGCGAACGGATGCACGCGGGAGCCCGCGATCGAGGTCACATTGACGACCGAGCCCTTGGCGGCCTTGAGCTCCTCGACCAGGCCGCGCGCGAGCGTGATGGGGGCGAAGAAATTCACCCGGAAGACGTGATCCCATACATCGATCGTGGTTTCGATCGAGGACAGCCGCCTGCCGCCTTCCGCCTTCGGCGAGATCGCGGCGTTGTTGACCAGCGCATGCAGTTCGCCGTGCTCCAGTCGCTCCTTGATGGTGGCGACCGCCGCGAGGGTGTCTTGCGGATCGGCGAGGTCGACCTGGATGTGGTCTTCGGGACCCGCCTCCCAGGGACAATTCTCGGGAAACGGATGGCGCGAGCAGGTGATGACGCGCCAGCCGGCTGCCGAGAAGCGCTTCACTGTGGCGTGGCCGATGCCGCGGCTGGCGCCGGTCAGCAGCAGGGCGCGGCGTGGGTGGTTGTCGTGGGGCGTCGCCATCGGTGTCATCGAGCCTCGATATGGTGGTTCAGGGCCAGCGGTTCAGGGATCCGACTTGCTGCCTCAAGGGTAGAGCCGCGTCTTGCTCCACGGCTCTCGGGCTCCGCCGCGGCGGAACTCGATGCGGTCGTGCAGCCGATAGGGTCGATCCTGCCAGAATTCGATGATGAGGGGCAGCAACCGGTAGCCGGACCAGTTCGGTGGCCGCGGGATCGTCCCCACCGCGAATTTGGCCATATAAAAGGCGACCGCCTTCTCGAAGGCCAACCGGCTTTCGAGTGAAGCCGATTGTTTGCTGGCCCAGGCGCCGATCTGGGCGAGGCGAGGCCGGGTGGCGAAATAGGCATCCGCGACGTGATCCTCGACCTGTTCCACCGGCCCGCGCAGCCGGACCTGCCGGCTCAAGCTCTTCCAATGAAAGACCAGAGCACCCTTCGGTGCGCCACCCAATTCTTGCCCTTTTTGGCTGTCCAGATTCGTGTAGAATACAAATCCCAGCTCGTCGAAGCCCTTCAGCAGGACCATCCGGGCATTCGGCAAACCGTCGGAATCGACGGTCGCAAGTGTCATGGCACTGGGGTCGGAGGGCTCGGACCGGGTAGCGTCCGAGAACCAAGCGGTGAACAGCCGCAAGGGCTCGTCGGCCTCGGTGAAATCACCGCTCGTTAACCCGTTCGGGTGTTGTATCGAAGCCGATTCGGACATTTCGGAGTTCCACGTGGTCGCAGGAGTGCCAAGTCGCCTGTCCGTGCCGCGCTCTTCTATGCGTCGTTATAGAGGAAGCGCGGCGGCGCGCCTATGGCGCCGGCTGCCGGCGGCGATTGTCACTTCTGGGCTGGCGCTGACGCTGGCCGGCTGCAGCTTTTCCTACCAGCTCGACAACCTGTTCGGGAAAAAAGAAGACGGAGGCCTCACCGGCACGCTGCAACAGCCGGCAGCACCTGCCATCAAACCGGTCGCCGAGCTGCCGCCGGAAGGTGATCTCGTCATCGCACGGGCGGCGGTCTCCGAGGTCATGAGCAAAGGCGGCAAGGATATCAGCGTGTCCTGGGAGAATCCCAAGACCGGGGCGCGCGGGACGGTGACGCCGATTGCGGCGGCGCGCAGCGAGGACGGCGGACTGACTTGCCACGAGTTCCTCGCCAGCTTCGAGCGCGAAGGCAGCTCATCGTGGATGCAGGGCGAGGCCTGCCGCGCCAACAAGGGCAAATGGGAGGTTCGCACCCTCAAGCCCTGGCAGCAGCGCACCTGACAACGCCTCGTCAGGTGTGGACCGGCACCATCATCCCGGCCGGGAAAATCTCCTCGACCTTGGCATGCCGATGCGCGATGCCTTGCTCGTGGGTGTAGCGCAGGAACTGCTCCAGGGTCGGCCGGTTCGCCTCGATGCCGAACGGGAACGGGTCGCCGTCGAACATGTCGCGCATGCGACGCGCATAGGCCACCAGCCACGGCAGCGGGTAGCGTGACACGCTTTGCTCGGTCAGGCGCGTGATGGCGTTGTTCTTGGACGCCAGGAAGGCATTGTAGAGGCTGCCGGCGACCCAGGGATGCTGGTCGAGGATCTGCCGTTTTATCGCGATCACGTGCATGATCGGCCATACCTTGGTGCGCGTGTAGTATTTCTCCTCCATCTCCTGGAAGTCCGGGAACAGCCGCACCACATCCGGATGCTTGCGCATGAAGCAATCGGGCGGACGCGCCACCAGCGCGCAATCGATCTCGCCCGCGGCCAACATGTTGCTGAGCGACTTGTCGTCGACGCGGGTGAGCTTGACGCCCTTGGGCAGGCTGAGCTCGACCTTCTCGGTGCGCCCCGGCTCGTTGGTGCCGGCCTGGTACCAGTCGATGTCCTGCAACTTGACGCCGGCCTCGTCGGCCAGCCAGCCGCGCATATAGACCGCGGCCGTGTGGGCCCATTCGGGCGAGCCGACTTTTTTGCCCTTGAGGTCGGCCGGCGTGGCGATCTTGCTCTTGCGGTTGACGTAGAAGGCCGAGAACCGGAAATGGCGCGAGCACACGATCGGCAGCGCCACGATGTCGGGGGTGGGGCGCGTCACCTGGGCCATGAATTTCGCGAACGACAGCTCGCTCACGTCCCATTCGCGATTGAAGGTGAAGCGCGCGAAAATCTCGTGCAGCTCCGGCATCAGCCAGATGTGCTCGATGCCCTCCGCCTGCACGGCGCCGAGACGGAAGTCGCGAAAGTGGTCGTAGTCCTCGGTGGCGATCGACAGCTGCAGCTTGTTCATTTCGGCCTTTCAACGACGTTCTTCGGTTCCATGGCGAGCTTTGCTCTGTTCACGATGTCGGCCGGCGTATGCACCAGATCCGCGACCATGGCCTGGATCTTGGCGCCCGCGACCGGCGTCACGTCGAGGGCTGCCTTGCTGGAGTCCTCGAGGTAGGCCGGATCCTTCATCATCTCGTCGAACGCCTTGCGCAGCAGCGCCACGCGCTCCGCCGGCACGCCGGGCGAGGTCACGAACGGCCGGCCGATCACGACGTCGGTCGAGAACAGCTTCAAGACCTGCCGGTCCTCGTCCGATTTGGCCATGTCGGTCAACAGCGGCAGGTCGGGATATTCCGCATCGCGCTCGAGCCCGATCTGGCTGATCAGCACGATCTTCCCGCTCTTGAGCCACTCGGCGCTCTCCGCCTTCAGGCTGTTGAAATTGTTGCCCGCGCGTCCTTCGACCTCGCCGCGCTCCATCGCCAGCCCGATCTCGGCGGTGCTTTGATAGCCGGTGACCAGCTTGAATCTGGTGCCGAGCACGCTGTTCATGATGCTGGGATAGATGATGGTGTAGGAGCCCACCCCGGTTCCGCCCATCAGCACGTCGCGCTTGGTCGCGTCCGCGACCGACCTCACGTTGGCGGTGTGCCAAGTGTAGACCGTGGTATTGCTCGACGAGGTCGAGGCGAGCCAGTTGAAATTGGCGGGGTCGAATTGGATGCCTTTGCTGCGGTCGAGGACTTGCGCCAGCACGAACACCGGAATGAAGGTGGCGATCACGGTGCCGTCCTTGGGGGCTTGGCTGAAGACGAAATTGGCGGCCCGGATGTGGCCGGCGCCCGGCATGTTGCGCGGAACGATGGTCGGATTGCCGGGAATGTGATCGGCCAAGTGCCGCGCCACCACCCGGGCATTGGCGTCGAGACCGCCGCCGACGCCGGTGCTGATCACCAGATCGATGGTTTTGCCTTTGTAGAAGTCGACTTGCGCGGCGGCTGGTGCGGGCGCGAGCGCGGCCGCGAGGAGCAGCGGGAGCGCGAGCCCGCTGGCGGATCGAAAAGCACGCATCGCTTGCTCCGGCGGTTGAACAGTTGCGAATGCAGACGATGATCTGTGACCGTCCAGCTAGCCGTGCTGGCCGACAAGCGTCAAGTAATGCTTCGCCGCAGGGGCGGGCGCGGCGGCCCATTTTGGGGTGCCGCCCGCCCTGCGATGGGCTTGTCCCCCCGATTGAAGAGCAATATTGTGCAGGCTTCTTCATGGCTTCGTCTTTTAAAGATTTTTGGGAGGTGACGATGAGAAAACTGCTCTGGCTTTTGGCGCTCGCTTGTCTACCGTCGATCGCGCTCGCGCAGAATGCGGGTCCGGACTGGGCCTATCCGGTAGCACCCGCGGGAGCGCCGCCGCGGGATGCGAACAAGATCCTCAAGGTTCAGGGCAGCGACAAGACCTACAATGAAGTTTCAGCAAACGACGCCTTCGGCCCGGCCGACTGGTTCCCGAGCGAGCACGCTCCGATGCCGACCGTGGTTGCCACCGGAAAGAAGCCCGATGTGCGCGCTTGCTCGCTTTGTCATCTGACCACCGGGGACGGCCATCCGGAATCCGCCAGCGTCTCGGGACTGAGCTCCGCCTATATCCAGCGCTCGCTGCGCGAGTTTGCCGCCGGCCGCCGCAAGAACAACCGCAGCCCTGTCATGGCGACCATCGCCAAGGCGATGACGCCTGACGAGATGAAGGAAGCGGGGGATTATTTTGCCGCCCGCAAGCCGGCCGCCGACTATTTGAAGGTTGTCGAGCAGGCCGAGGTACCAAAGAGCTACGTGGGTGAAGGCGCGATGCGCTTCGTCTCGGCCGGTAGTGAGAAGGAGCCGATCGGCAGCCGCATCATCGTGGTGCCGCAGAATGAGGAGGACGCCAAGGCCCGCAACCCGCATAGCGGATTCCTCGCTTATGTGCCGCCCGGCAGCATCGCCAAGGGTGAGGCGCTGGCCACGACCGGAGGCGGCGGCAAGACCGTGCCTTGCGCCATCTGCCATGGCGAAGGCCTCAAGGGCCTGGGCGAGGTGCCGTCGCTCGCAAGCCGCGATCCGACGTACCTCTCGCGCCAGCTCATGGACATCAAGAGCGGCAATCGAACCGGCGCCTGGATCACGTTGATGCAGCAAGTGGTCGCCAAGCTCGACAACGACGACATCATCGCGCTCGCCGCTTATGCGGCGTCGCGCCAGCCCTAGAGGCCCGGGCGGCCAACTGCGCGCGGCTGGCCGCAAAGACATTGTAGAGACGACACTCTAGCCCCCGATTTCGGCCCTCCTGCGCAAGTGTGGGAAGGCCGGGACGGGGGTTTCATCATCTGCAAGCCGGTTTCTGCAAGACTTAGGGCTGCCCTGGCAGGAAACCGCCGGCCATGCAATCCTTGCCAGCGCCGGCAAGCCGGTCGCGGAGGAAAGAGCAATGTTCGCCAAGATCAATCACATGGCCATGGTCAGCCCGATCTATCCGATGCTGGCCAACTTCTATGAGGCCTATTTCGGTCTCAAGCGCTCCGGCAAGACGAGCCGGCCGTTGAACGCGGTGACGGTGGGCGACGGCTATGTCGGCTTGAACATCAATCCGTTGCGCGACGGCTATGTGGGCGGGCTCGATCACTTCGGCCTGGTGGTGGACGACATCGATGTCGTGCTCGAGCGCGCGCGCAGCAAGTTTCCCCAGGCCAGCATCGTCAAGCGCCCCTCCACGCGCCCTTTCGCCAATTTCAGCGCCCATGATCCGGACGGCAACATTTTCGATCTCGCCCAGAAGGACGAAAGCGGCAAGCTGGTGGGCGTTTACGCGGAGCAGGCCGCCGAGGCCCGCAGCCAGGAGCGCTATCTCAACAAGTTTGCGATCAGGACCATGAACGCGGAGAAGTGCGCCGATTTCTATCAGTTCGTGTTCGAGCTCAAGCCCAGCAACAAGAACGTGAACTCGGCGGCGGGGGGCTATCACCTGACCGACGGAAGAGTGACGCTTTCGATCCTGCCCTGGTCAATCCCGATCTTCGAGAACATGTCGATCAAGCGTCCCGGCCCCGACCATATCGGCTTCAAGGTGGAGAATATCGAGGCGTTCAAGCAGCACGTCGAGGTCACCTCCGGGATGAATCCCTATGTGGCGCCCATGCGCCTGGGCGGCAGCAAGGAGGCGGACGCCCGCAAGGCCTTCCTGGCGGCGCAGGCCGGCGGCAAGTTCCAGATGGCGGATCCGGGCGGTGTCTGGATCGACGTCACCGACGAGTGAGCCGGAATGGAGTTCGGCGTCTTCGATCATCTCGACCGCGACGGCCAGACGCTCGCCGACTACTACCGGTCACGGCTGCAGATCATCGAGGCCTATGACCGGCTCGGTTTTTACGCCTATCACGTCGCCGAGCACCATGCGACGCCGCTCGGCATGGCGCCGAGCCCGAGCGTGTTCCTGGCGGCGGTGGCGCAACGCACCAGGCGGCTGCGCTTCGGCCCGCTGGTCTATGCGCTGCCGCTCTACCATCCGCTGCGCATGATCGAGGAAATCTGCATGCTCGATCAGTTGAGCGGCGGGCGGCTGGAGATCGGCTTCGGCCGCGGCTCCTCGCCGAGCGAGCTGATCTACTACGGACAGAATCCGGACCAGTCGCAGAAAATCTATGCCGAGGCGCTCGAACTCGTCATCCAGGGATTGACGCAGCGCAGCCTGACCTTTCACGGCGAGTTTTTTCACTTCGATGACGTGCCGATGGAGCTCGAGCCGTTGCAGAAGCCACATCCGCCGATCTGGTACGGAGTCCATGCGCCCGACAGCGCCGCGCGGGCGGCGCGCAAGGGCTTGCAGGTGGTCAGCCTCGACCCGCCGGGCGAGACCTGCATCGCGTTCGACAGCTTCCGGGCGGCTTGGCGCGACGCGCGCGGCGCGGCGCCGCTGCCGCTCATGGGGCTCGGGCGTTTCATCGTGGTGGGCGAGACCGATGCGGCGGCGCTGGCCATGGCGCGGCGCGCCTATCCGCGGTGGCACGCGAGCTTCACCCATCTGCGCCGTAAGCATAACCGCATCAATGCGCATCCGCGGCCGCCGACCTTCGATGAGCTCGCCGCCGTGGGCCAGGGCGTCGCGGGTGCGCCCGACACGGTAACGGCCTTCCTGCGCCAGCAGATCGAGCTTACCGGCAGCAATTATCTGGTCGGTCAGCTCGTGTTCGGCGATCTGTCGCTTGGCGAAGCGATGCGGTCGATCGAGCTGTTCGCGCGCCACGTCATGCCGCCATTGGCGGTGTTGTAGAGCGGTCGCCGTCCCGGATGGTGTTTGGTTGCGGGCACCCACGAGGGGCGCCCCTACGATCAGGTGCCGGTAGGGCAGCCCTTGGGGCCACCCCTCGGCGCGACCCGGAATCCCTTTGGATTTCCGCCTGTTGGCGTTGCCTTTGGGGCAAGCCCCCCCCACATTGGGGGCGTGGGTTGAGGAGCGATATCAGACATGAGACGGCGAGGTTGCGGAGGTTCTGACGATGCGTGACCCCTATGAGGTTCTCGGGGTGACGCGGAGCGCAAGCGCCGCGGAGATCAAGGGCGCCTTCCGGAAGCTTGCGAAAAAGCTCCATCCCGACGCCAACAAGAACGATCCCAAGTCGGCGTCGCGCTTTGCCGAGCTCAACGCGGCCTACGAGATCGTTGGCGACAAGGACAAGCGCAAGGCGTTCGATGGCGGCGAGATCGACGCCGAGGGCAAGCCGCGCTTCCAAGGCTTCGAGGGCATGGGCCGACAGCCGGGCGCCGGCGGCTTCGGCCAGGGCGGCGGGTTCGAGACCTTCACCTGGGGCTCGGAAGGGGCGCATGCCGCCGGTGGACGGGCCGGCGCGCGCGGCTTCGGTGGCTTCGAGGATATCCTGAAGGATGTGTTCGGGGCGCGCGGCGCCGCCGGTCGTGGGCGCGCCGGGGGCAGCATGCATTTCGAGCCGGAGGATTTCGGCGCTGCCGCTGGCCGCGATATCGCGGCATCGCTTTCCATCACCCTGGCAGAGGCCGCCAAGGGCGTGAAGAAGCGGGTCCAGCTGCCCACCGGCAAGGAGGTCGAGGTCAAGATCCCGGCCGGCCTCGACGAGGGCCAGCAGATTAGGCTTAAGGGACAGGGGTTGCCCGGCGCCGGTGGCCGCAACGGCGATCTCCTGATCACCGTTTCGGTGACGCCGCATCCGCTGTTCCAGCGCGACGGCGCGGATCTGCGGCTCGATCTGCCGGTGACGCTCTATGAGTCGGTGTTGGGCGCCAAGGTGCGGGTTCCGACCCTCGACGGACCGGTCGAACTGGCCATCCCGGCCGGCACCAATTCGGGCCGCACCTTCCGCCTCAAGGGCAGGGGATTCCCCGGCAAGGAGCGCAAGGGCGATCTCATGGCCAGCGTCCGCATCGTGCTGCCCGAGGGCCACGACCTTGATCTCGAGGAGCTGATGCGCAAGTGGCGCGAAGCCAAACCTTATGATCCGCGCAAGGATATGGCGTGATCTCCGCTCCTGCCGCCGGCCGGCCGGCGCTGCTTGAAGGTCGCCTGCCCCTATGTCATTAGGGGTAGGCCGGATGCGGCCGGCAGAGCGAGGAAAGCATGCCGGAAGCCTCGGGCCTCATGCGCGGCAAGCGCGGCCTGATCATGGGGGTCGCCAATAATCGCTCGATCGCCTGGGGCATCGCCAAGGCGTGCCGGGCGCACGGCGCCGAGATCGCTTTCACCTATCAGGGCGATGCGCTCAAGAAGCGGGTCGAGCCGCTGGCGAGCGAGGTCGGCGGGCTCCTGGTCGGGCATTGCGACGTCACCGACCCGGCCACCCTCGACGCCACCTTCGCAACCATCAAGGAGAAGTGGGGCACGCTCGACTTCCTGGTGCACGCCATCGCCTTCTCCGACAAGAATCAGCTCGATGGGCGCTACGTCGACACCACCGCCGACAACTTCTCCCACACGATGCTGATCAGTTGCTATTCGTTCACCGCCGTGGCGCAGCGCGCCGAGAAACTGATGCCCGCGGGCGGCTCGCTGCTGACGCTCACCTATTACGGCGCCGAGAAGTGGATGCCCCATTACAACGTGATGGGAGTCGCCAAGGCGGCGCTCGAAGCCTCGGTGCGTTATTTGGCGGCCGATCTCGGGCGGGCGCAGATCCGCGTCAATGCGATCTCGGCCGGCCCGATCAAGACGCTGGCGGCGGCCGGCATCGGCGACTTCCGCTATATCCTGCGCTGGAACGAATACAACTCGCCCTTGGGACGCAACGTCACCATCGACGAGGTCGGCGACACCGCCATGTATCTGCTCTCCGACCTCTCGCGCGGCGTCACCGGCGAGATCCACCACGTCGATGCCGGCTATCACATCGTGGGCATGAAGCATCCCGACGCTCCCGATATCAGCGTGGTCAAGGAATGATGGTGCCCGCATTGGAGCATTTTCAGGAGAGTCCGGTTTCCCGTCCGAAAATGCGATAACGTCCTTGCCCGCATGCTGCTTTACTACGTCCGCCACGGCCTGACCGACTGGAACATCGCCGGCCGGCTGCAGGGCCACCGCGATACCCCGCTCAATCAAACCGGCCGCACGCAGGCGGTTCACTGCGGCGAGATACTGCGCGATCTGTTCGCCCGCCTGGGGCACCCGGCCGCGCACTACGACTATGTGTCGAGCCCGCTCTGCCGCGCGCGCGACAGCATGGAGATCATGCGCGCCACGCTCGGCATCGCGCCGACCGGCTACGGGATCGAGCCGCGGCTGACCGAGATATCGTTCGGCGAATGGGAAGGCCTCACCTACCCCGAGGTGATGCTGCGGGATCCGGACATCGTCGCCAAGCGGGAAGCCGACAAGTGGGAGTTCCAGCCGCCGGGCGGCGAGAACTATCGCCAGGTCGCGTTGCGGGTCGGGGCCTGGTACGCGACGCTCGCGCGCGACACGGTGGTCTGCGCCCATGGCGGAACGGGGCGCGCCCTGGTCGCGCTGCTCGGCATAGCGGCGCCCGAAGAGGCCGTGCACCAGGAGATCGATCAAGGCGTGGTATATGTGCTGGCGCCCAACAGCATCACCCGCTACGCGTGACTACGCCATTTGACCCCGGGCGGCACGCGGGCTACCACACCCGTCACCGGGCAACTAATCCATGTCGTTCAATACTTTCGGGCACCTTTTTCGCGTCACCACCTTTGGCGAGAGCCACGGGCCGGAGATCGGCTGCGTGGTGGATGGTTGCCCGCCCGGCATCCCGCTGACCGAAGCCGATATCCAGCCCTATCTGGACAAGCGGCGGCCGGGACAATCGCGCTTCACTACCCAGCGGCAGGAGCCGGACCAAGTCAGAATCCTCTCGGGCGTGTTTGCCGACGAGCGGATCGGCGCGCAAGTGACCACCGGAACCCCGATCGGGCTCCTGATCGACAATGTCGACCAGCGCTCGAAGGATTATTCCGACGTCCGCGACAAGTACCGGCCGGGTCATGCCGACTTCACTTATGACGTCAAATACGGGCTGCGCGACTACCGGGGCGGCGGGCGCCAGTCGGCGCGCGAGACCGCCATGCGGGTCGCGGCCGGCGCCATCGCCCGCAAGATCGTCCCGGCCATGCGGGTGCGCGCCGCCCTGGTCCAGATGGGCGAGCACGC
>DASYFD010000216.1:0-7405 GCA_036498625.1 Xanthobacteraceae bacterium
GCTCGTGGAGCGGCGACAGCGCCTTTTGCTGTGGTACCAGCGCCATCGGCCCGATCGCCTCGATCTCTCGCCGGAGATCCACTTCCGCGACTGGAACGAGCTGGCGGCGCTCCGCCTCGCGGCGCGCGATGCCGGGATCGAGGGGCTGATGCTGAAGCGGCGCGACAGCCTCTATGTCGCCGGCCGGCCCAAGGGCCCGTGGTTCAAGTGGAAGCGGGACGCGCTCACCGCCGACGTCGTGCTGATGTATGCCCAGCGCGGCCACGGCAAGCGCTCGTCCTTCTATTCCGACTATACGTTCGGCGTCTGGCGTAGCGGTGCCGAAGGCGACGAGTTGGTACCGGTCGGCAAGGCCTATTTCGGCTTCAGCGACGAGGAGCTGCGCCAGCTCGACAAGTGGGTGCGCGATAATACCGTCGAGCGCTTCGGCCCGGTGCGCGAGGTGACGCACGAAGCCGATGCGGGCCTGGTGCTGGAGGTCGCGTTCGAAGGCCTGCAGCGCTCCACCCGCCACAAATCCGGCCTCGCCATGCGGTTTCCACGCATCAGCCGGCTGCGCTGGGACAAGCCGCCTCGCGAGGCCGACCGCCTGGAAACCCTCGAGCAGATGCTGGCGCGGATCGAAGCCGGACGCGGCGCGCACGTGCCGGGACCGCAATCGGTTTGATGATGCAAACCACCAACATGATATAGGATGAAGCCATGACCATGCCCGCAGAATCGCCCAAACAGCCTCCGTCCGAGGATCTCGTCACCCGTTTTTTCGGCGGGCCGCCGCTATCGGTGATCTTCCGGCTGGTGCTGCTGTCGATCCTGGTCGGGGTGATCCTGGAGGCGCTGGGCTTCGATCCCTGGAACATCCTCGACAGCATACGTCGGCTGGCGCAGCACATCTGGGACATGGGTTTCGATGCGGTACGCTTTCTGTGGCGCTATCTCTTGCTGGGCGCGGTGATCGTGGTGCCGATCTGGCTCGTGCTGCGGCTTGCACGCACGCCGCGCGGCCGGTGATCAGCGCGGCCACCGCTCGGCCGTCATGGCGGCCGCGTCCAAGCCGACCAGCTCCGGGAGGCCCCGGTGGTCACGCGCCAGCGCCTTCACCAGCTCGGCCTTGATCTCGCCCACCAGACCGAGACCGCGAAACACCAGGCTTGAATAGAGCTGCACCAGGCAGGCCCCGGCTCTGATCTTGGCCAAAGCGGTGGGGCCGGAATCGATGCCGCCGGTCCCCACCAGCGGAAAGGCGCCCTCGGCGCGCACATAGGTTTCCGCCAGCATGCGGGTCGCGAGCGCAAACAGCGGCCGGCCGGAGAGCCCGCCGGATTCCTTTGCGGTCCTGGCATCGCGCAGGCCCGGCGGCCGCGCCAGCGTGGTGTTGCCGACGATCATGCCATCGACGCGCCGGCGGCGGGCGGCGCCGACCACGTCGTCGAGCTCGCTCAAGGTGAGATCTGGTGCGATCTTGACGAGGAGCGGGGTCAGACCCGCCTGCCGGCTCACGCGCGCGCGGGCGTCGACCACGCGGGCGAGCAGATCGTCGAACAGCTGGCCCTGCTGCAGGTCGCGCAGCCCGGGCGTGTTGGGCGACGAGATGTTGACCGTGAAGTAGCTCGCCACCGGCGCAAAAATCTCGATCAGGCTCACGTAGTCGGCGATGCGATCGGGGCTGTCCTTGTTGGCTCCCACATTGACCCCCACCAAGCCGCCCGCGCCGGCGCGCGCCGCCAGCCGCGCCAGCACCGCCTGCCCGCCTTCGCTGTTGAAGCCGAGCCGGTTGATGACGCCCTGGTCGGCCGGCAGCCGGAACAGCCGCGGTCGCGCATTGCCGGCTTGCGGTTGCGGCGTCACGGTGCCGACCTCGACGAAGCCGAAGCCGAGCCGCAAGAGCGCATCCGGCACCTCGCCATGCTTGTCGAAGCCGGCCGCCATGCCGATTGGATTGGGAAAATTGAGGCCGAACACCCGCACCGAAAGCCGCTTGTCGTCTGCCGGCGCCGGCCCGCGCGGCATGACCCGGAGCCCCTGCACCGCCAGCCGATGGGCATTCTCGGCATCCATGAGGCCCAGCAGTGGCCGGGCCAGGCGGTCAAACAGGCCGATCACGGCAAAAGCTCCGGAAAAATGTGCCGCCCGTCGGCGCCCAAGGTCAGCGGCACCGCCCACAGCACGGCATCGAGCGACAGCGCCCCATAAAGATGCGGAAACAGATCATCGCCGCGCGAGCGCTCCCATTTGAGCGCTTGGCCCAGCATCGAGGCCTCGACCGCCACCAGCATCTGGCCGGTGGCGCCGGCGAAGTGCTTGGCCGCCGTTTCGGCCACCTGCGCCGCGCTCGAAAAATGGATGAAGCCGTCGCGCTCATCGAGCGGCGCACCGCGGAACCGGCCGGCCCGCTGGGCTTCATTCCACAGCTCCGCCGAGCAAATCTTGTAGATGGTGGTCACACGTGCCCCTGCCTCCACTCGCCGCCGAGCAATCCCGATTACGGGCGGCCCGTCAATCGGCAAGCGCACCCGCGACAGCCGGGCTGGCATGCGTTCGGCATGGGGAGCCGGCCCGCGGCGGCACGGCTTCCCTCGCCCCGCTTGCGGGGAAGGGACTTTGGAGCCGCTGCATCCCCGCAGCGGATGGGTTATAAATCCTATCGAAGGAATCGCGCGCCCCACCGGCCACAAAGGAACCTATGCTCACCCACGCCCAGCTTTGGACCGCGCTCGACCGGCTCGCCGCCCGCGCCGGCCTGTCGGCCTCCGGCCTCGCCAAGGCCGCCGGCCTCGATCCGACCTCGTTCAACAAGTCCAAGCGCATCACCCCGCAGGGCCGCGAGCGCTGGCCGTCGACCGAATCCGTCGCCAAGGCGCTGACCGCGACCCATACCGGCATCGACATTTTCGTGCAGCTCATCGGCGAGAGCGGCCGCGCCGTCGCCCAAACGCTGCCGCGCATCGGCTTTCCCCAGATGGCAAATCCGGCGGCCGGCAGCGGCGCCTTCGACGATGCCGGGATTCCGGTCGGCAAGGCCTGGGACGAATTCGCATTCCCGGACATCGACGATGAGAACGTCTATGCGATCGACATCTCCGGCAATGCGCTCGAGCCCACCTATCGGGCCGGCACCGTGCTGATCGTCTCGCCCAACGCCTCGATCCGCCGCGGCGACCGGGTGGTGGTCAAGACCAAGGATGGCCAGGTGACGGTGAGCGAGCTCAAGCGGCGCACCTCCAAGCTCATTGAGCTGCGTTCGCTGGATGCAGAGGCGGCGGAGCGCACGATGGCGCTGCATGAGGTGCTGTGGATGCAACGGGTGGTGTGGGCGAGCCAGTAGATTGATCGATCGTTAGACCATACAACTACGCCTCACGCCGACCGCGCCAGCGCGCCGTCAATCATATCGACCGTATTCTGCAGCCCGTACATCGCGACGAACGAGCCGAAGCGCGGGCCTTTCTCCTGGCCGAGCAGCACCTGGTAGAGCATGTTGAACCATTCGAGCGTCACGCCCGGCTTGCCTTCCTTGTTCTTGCCCTTGCCGCTCTGGTCGAGAAACGGCTCGCGCCGGCCGATCTCGTAGACCACGTCTTGGATCTGCTCGGCGGTGGCGTCGGCCGGCAGGGAGCCGAGGGCGTCGCGCAGGTCGGCGAGCGCGGCGCGTTCGAGCGGCGTCGGCTCGCGGTAGGTTTTCGCCGGCAGCACGAAGTCGCGATAGTAATGGATGGCGTAGCCCACCAGGGCGTCGAGCCGCGGATGGGTTTGCGGCGTGACGCCGGGGCGATAGCGGCCGATGAAGCCCCACAGGGTCTCGGCGTTCTCGGCGTTCGAGGACGACACCAAGGTCAGCAGCATGGAGAACGCGATCGGCATCTCCGACACCGGCGGATCGCCCAGATGCACGTGCCAGACCGCGTTCGACAGGCGCTGCTTTAAGTCCTGCCGCTGATAGGCCTCGAGCAATTGCTGGTACTCGTCGACCTGGCGCGGGATCACGTCGAAGTGGAGGCGCTTGGCGGGCTTGGGGTCGCGGTACATGAACAGCGACAGGCTTTCGGGGCTGGCATAGCGCAGCCATTCGTCGATGGTGAGGCCGTTGCCCTTCGACTTGGAGATCTTCTGGCCGTGCTCGTCGAGGAACAGCTCGTAGATGAAGCTCTCGGGCGGGGCGCGGCCGAGCGCCCGGCAGATTTCGCTCGACAGCTTGACCGAGTCGATCAGATCCTTGCCGGCCATCTCGTAGTCGATGCCGAGCGCCACCCAGCGCATTGCCCAGTCGGCCTTCCACTGGCACTTGACGCGGCCGCCGGTCACCGGCGTCTCGACGCGCTCGTTGGTGTCGGGATCGACATAGGTCACGGTGCCGGCCGCGACGTCGCGGGCCACCATCGGCACCTGCAGCACCTTGTGGGTGCGGGGCGAGATCGGCAGGAACGGCGAATAGGTGGCGCGGCGCTCGGGCCCGAGCGTCGGAAGGATGATCGCCATCACCCGGTCGTAGGCCGCCAGCATCTCCAACAGCGTCGCGTCGAAACGGCCCGACAGATACTGGTCGGTCGAGGACAGGAACTCGTACTCGAAGCCGAAGCGATCGAGGAACGCCCGCAGCCGCGCATTGTTGGCGGCGCCAAACGAAGGATAGTCGTTGGAGAACGGATCGGGCACGCGGCTGAGCGGCTCGCCCAGATGAGCGGTGAGCATGTCCTTGTTGGGGACGTTGTCGGGCACCTTGCGCAACGCGTCCATGTCGTCGGAGAACGCGATCAGCCGGGTCTTGATCTTGTCGTCGGTGAGCACCCGGAAGGCATGGCGCACCATGGTGGTGCGGGCGACCTCGCCGAAGGTGCCGATATGGGGCAACCCGGAGGGCCCGTAGCCGGTCTCGAAGATCACCGCATCCCTGGCGGGATTCTTGGGTGCCCGTTGCAGCCGCGACACGATCTTGCGCGCCTCCTCGAACGGCCAGGCGTTCGAGCGCTCGGCAAGCTCGCGCAGATCGGGTTGGGCATCGGCAACGGACATGGACGGGCACTCTATCGATTACAATGTCGCACTTCCGGGCGGAAAATGCCTTCGCGGCGCGGACACTAGAGCATTTTCAGGAGGGCTGTGAACCGGCTGCCTCGGACGGCGGGCCTCAAAACGGGCTGACCGGGAAATAGCGCAGCCACAGGTCGGTGAACTTGCCCTGCTCCCACACCCGGAACAGCGCCCAGTTGAGGGCCTGCCGGATGGTGTCGTTGCCCTTCTTGACCGCGATCCCGACGCCTTCGCCGAAGTAGCGGCTGTCCATATAGGGGCCGCCCCGGAAGACGCAGCAATTGGCCGAGTCGGTGCCATTGAGCCAGAAGGCGAGCGACACGGCATCGCCGAACATGAGGTCGACATCGCCCTGGCGCAGCGCCTGCCGCGCCACCTCGGCGCTCGGATAGGGGCGCAGCTCCGCCTCGGTGAACAGCGCCTTGAGATAGGCCTCGTGCGCGGTGCCGGCCACCACCGCCACCTTCTTGCCTTCGAGCTTTTCCGGCAGCGGATTGTCGATGGGGGAATCGCGGCGGGCCACGAAGCGGCCGGGCGTGCGGTAGTAGGGATCGGTGAAATCGACCTTGGCCCGCATCCCGGGCGTGACCGCGATCGAGGCGATGACGCCGTCGCCGCGGTTCTCGTTGAGGGCCGGCAGCAGGGTCTCGAAGCGGCGCATCTGGATGGTACAGGCGACCTTGAGCTCCTCGCACATCATGCGGGCGAGATCGACGTTGAAGCCCTGCGGATTGCCGTCCGGCCCGGCGAAATTGAACGGCGGATAGTCGATCTCGGTCAGGAACCGGATCACCACCACCCGGCCGAGATCGGGCCGCTCGGGCCGGCGCCGCGGGTCCCAGAAGCCCGGAACCTGCACCGGCGGCTCGGCCCCGACCGCCTGCGCCATGGCGCTACCGCCACTGAGCAGCGCCAGCGCGAGCCCGCTGAGCAGCAGGACCACGCCGGCAAAAACCGCCGGCCAGCGGGCGGGCGCGCCGTCAGGTACCCAGGAGCGCAGGATCGGACGGGAAGGAGTCATTGCGGGCATCGGACAGGTTGGCTCATGGCGCCGCTTATAGACGAGTCGTCGCGGCGGTTATGCCTGGATTCGTTGCCGTCGAGGGCGGCCACCCTCACGTCCTCAATATCTCCTCGAAGCGGTCGATCAGCGGGGTCACGCTGGCAATGTCGAGTTCCTCGCGGGCGATGATGTCGATGGTAACGGGCGGCAACGCCGGCAGGATGCCGGGCCGCTCGATCGTGAGCCCGGCCGGGACCAGCGGGCGCGGCAGCGGCAGATAGCCCAGCCCCGCCATGGCACCGGCGCGGCGCGCGATCGAATCGAAGGCCGTGAACACGATCTCGTAGGGCTGGTTGGCCTGCTCCAGCGCGTCCATGGCGATCCGGTCGGGCAGCAGCACATTGGGGGAGCTCACCAGCGGCACGGCACGCCCGGCATCGAGAACGAAGTCGGGGGCCCGCACCCAGACCAGTTCCTCCGACCATGACCGCAACGGTTTGCTCTCCTCCGCTTCGTCGCTCATCACGGATGCCAGATCGAGGTACCCGCTGCGGATGCTGCGCAACAAGCCCGGAGAATGATCGCAGCACACCTGCAGGCGGGACTCGCCCACGGAGCCCGGACCCTCGGTCAGGATTCGCTTGAGCTTGAAGGCGGCGAAGATGTTGGGAAGCCCCAACCGGATCACCGGCAGGGCGCGCTGCAGGCTGGCCGAGCTCACGATCTGGTCGTTGATCAGCAGGATGCGGCGGGCATATTTGAGCACCTCCTCGCCGCGCGCCGTCAGGTTCACGCCCGCGACATTGCGTTCGATGAGGTCGGTGCCGATCAGGAACTCCAATTTCTTCATATGGGCGCTGACCGCAGGCTGGGTGAGCTCGAACAGATGCGCCGCCTTGGTAAAGCTGCCGAGCTGATAGATGGCGACGAACGTGCGCAACAGATCGGTCGGAATGTTGATCTTGTCGCTCGGCCCCACGATCTTCTCGCGCACCGGTTCCGCGGCCGTGGCCTTGCCGCCTTGGCGCCGTCCAGTCTTGCGCATGAGATGAACCCTTCACGTCCGCCGCCTGTCGGTCCTAAGGCCATTCTACGCGCAGCGCAGCCCTGCCGTACATACGCGACTGCGGCGATTGCGCGGGTGAGGAAAGGGCGACGAACGGCCGTATGGGCCCGCATCACAGCTGGCGGCGCAGATCCGCGGCGGCCGCTTCCGGGGTGCGCTTCAGGTTGAACGGCGAGACGAAGCGGCCCTCCTTGTCCATCAGATAGGTGATGGCGGTGTGGTCCATCGTGAACTCGCCGCCGTCGAGCGGCACCTTCTTGAAGTAGGCGCGATATTCCTTGGCCACCTTGGTGATGGCGGGCAGATCG
>DASYFD010000217.1:0-15200 GCA_036498625.1 Xanthobacteraceae bacterium
GCCGGCGTCGCGGTGGCGGCGGGCGCGCCGCAGCGGTCGCTCGGCCAGCCCGCGGCGGAGAATTTCTTTCGTGGGAAATCCATTCGGCTCCTGGTCGGCACCACGCCTGGCGCCGGCTACGACCTGGTGGCGCGACTCCTGGCCACGCACATGAGCCGCCATATCCCGGGCAATCCGGGCTTTGTGGTGGAGAACATGGCGGGAGCCGGCAGCCTCACCATGATGAACTATCTCTACAATCGCGCGCCGCGCGACGGCACCGTGATGGGGGTGCCGCTGAACGGGGTCGTGCTGGAGCCCACCTTGCGGCTCCTGTCGCGCAATGGCGGCGCGGCCAATTTCGATATCGACCGGATGAGCTGGGTCGGATCGACCACGCAGGACGCGCAGGTTCTGTGGTTTCGCACCGACTCCGGCATCAAGACCATCGGCGATCTGACCACCACCAAAAGCATCGTCGGGGCGAGCGCTCCGGGCGCCGACAATTTCACCGTCACGGTGCTCACCAACCGGCTGCTCGGTGCCAGGATGGAGCTGGTGCGCGGCTATCAAGGCACCAATGACATCTTCCTTGCGGTCGAGCGCGGCGAGGCGCAAGGCAGCGCCACCGCTTATTCGGCCATCGTCAGCGGCCGGCCGCAGTGGCTTGCGGATGGCAGGATCCGGCTGCTGCTCCAATACGGGACCGAGCGGCTTCCCGAATTGCCGGATGTGCCTACCGCGCTCGAGGTGACGCGCGACGATGAAATCCGCCAGATGCTGCGGTTCTTCGGGGTGAAGTTCAAGACCACCTATCCGTTCGTGCTGCCGCAGGAGGTGCCGGCGGAGCGGGTGGCGGCCCTGCAAGCGGGTTTCGACGCCACCATGGGGGATCCGGCCTTTGCGGCGGACATGAAGAAAAGCAACATTCCGCTGCGGCCCGTCAGCGGGCAGCAGGTGCAGCGCCTGATCCGGGAAACCTACGCGGCGCCCGCACCGATGCTGGAGCGCCTGCGCGAGGCGGTCACGCCGTGATTCGACGGCGGCACGGCATTCCTCGCCCGCTCGGGTCGGCAAAAAGTCGCGCCCCAATCGGATGCTTGACTCATCGGGCGGCCGACTGAATGATCGGCTGAAAATGACAACAATACGTGGGGGGCGAGGGCGATGGGCACAAAGCCGGATCATGGCTGGAGCTGGTGGTACCTTTTGTTGCTGGCGCAGTTCGTGCCGGCCCTGTGGGTGCCGTTCTACAATTCCGCCGAGCCTGTGTGGATCGGCCTTCCCTTTTTCTACTGGTTTCAGCTGGCGCTGGTTTTCGTCTGCGCCGCGGTGACGGCCGTGGTCTATTGGATCACCGAAACCTCGCAGCCGTAAATCGATCAAGTCTCGGGGGGGACGCCATGCAGGACATCAATTGGGTTGCGCTCATCGTATTCCTGGCGCTGTTCGGGTTCATCGCCTGGCTCGGCTTTGCGGCAGCGCACTGGCGGCGCGGCGACCTGGATCAGCTGCATGAATGGGGTCTCGGCGGCCGCCGTTTCGGCACCGTCATCGCCTGGTTCCTGATCGGCGGCGATCTTTACACGGCCTACACCTTCATCGCGGTGCCGGCGCTGGCCTTCGGAACCGGCGCCATCGCCTTCTTCGCGGTCCCCTACACCATCATGATCTATCCGATCCTGTTCATCGTGTTTCCGCGCCTGTGGAGCGTGTCGCGCAAGCATGGCTACGTCACCGCGGCCGATTTCGTGCGCGGCCGCTTCGGCAACCGCTGGCTCGCGCTGGCGGTGACGCTCACCGGCATCGTGGCGACCATGCCCTATATCGCGCTGCAGCTGGTCGGGCTGCAGGTGGTGATCGGCGGCCTGGGCTTTGTCGGCGAGGGCTGGATCGGGGACATTCCCTTGATCATCGCCTTCGTCATCCTGGCCGCGTTCACCTATTCGAGCGGCTTGCGGGCACCCGCCGCCATCGCGGTCGTCAAGGACGTGCTGATCTACATCACTGCCTTTGCGGCCGTCATCGTGATCCCGTACCAGCTCGGCGGCTTCGGCAAGATTTTTGCGGCGGTGCCGGCGCAAAAGCTGCTTCTGGCGGTGCCGCAAGGCAGCACCACCGGCGCCTACGGGGCCTATGCGACGCTCGCGCTCGGATCGGCGCTGGCGCTCTTCCTCTACCCCCATTCGCTCACCGGCATATTGAGCGCCAGCAGCGCCCACGCCGTGCGACGCAATGCCGCGCTGCTGCCGGCCTACTCGTTCATGCTCGGGCTCCTGGCGCTGCTGGGCTTCATGGCGATCGCTGTCGGGGTCGACAAGCTGCCCGAATACGCGCCGGGCTTTGCGACCTTCAAGGCCAATTTCGCGGTCCCGGCCCTGCTGCTGCACACCTTCCCGTCGTGGTTCGTGGGCGTCGCATTCGCCGCCATCGGCATCGGCGCCCTGGTACCGGCCGCCATCATGTCGATCGCGGCCGCCAACCTGTTCACCCGCAACATCTATCGCGAGTTCATTCACGCCAAGGCTACCGACCGGCAGGAATCCCAGATGGCCAAATGGGTGTCGCTGATCGTCAAGCTCGGCGCGCTGGTCTTCATTTTGTTCGTCCCGACCCAATACGCCATCCAGCTGCAGCTGCTGGGCGGCATCTGGATCATCCAGACGCTGCCGGCCGTGATCATCGGGCTCTATACGCGCTGGTTCAATGCCTGGGCGCTGCTGATCGGCTGGGCAGTCGGCACCGTGCTCGGAACCGGGATGGCGGCAGCGGTGAATTTCGCCGCCATGTATCCGCTCGCCATCGGCGGCTGGACCTTCCCGTCCTACATCGCGCTCTCGACCCTGGTGCTCAACCTGATCGTGGCCGCGGTGCTCACCCCGGTGTTCAACGCCATCTCCCACACGGCGGCCGACGAGACGCTGGCGTCCGATTACGCCATGTAATCAGGCGCGCAAGACGCCGCGCAGCAGGGCGGCGTAGACACGGTCGGCAAGGCCCGACGGGCGATCGAGCCCCATGCGGGCGAGGCAATCCTGGATATCGGGCGCGGACGCGCTGTGCCCAAATCCCCGCGCCAGGATTGCGGCCAGACGAAACGGCGAGCCCGACGCCGCCTTGAGCGTCTGCAACGCCGGCATCAGCCGCTGCTCGATCGGGGTGAAGTCGGTCTCGAACGGAAACGGCGCCAACAGACCCTCATCGCGCGCGCCCGCCAGGGCGCGCTCGATGCGCTCCGGCGTGTTGTCGCGCCAGGCGGCCGGCAGCGCAAAGCCCTGCTCCATCTTGCCGACCTCCTTGGCCTGCCGCAGCAGCTCGTCCTGAAAGCGCGAATCCGCCACCGCCAGCATGGCGGCGATCACGTCGCGATCGGTCTTGCCGCGCAGATCCGCGATGCCGTATTCTGTCACCACCATGTCGCGCAGATGTCGCGGAATGGTCTCGTGCCCGTATTGCCAGCGGATGTTGGAGCTGGTGCGTCCCTTGGCGGTGCGGGTTGCCCGCACGATGATGATGGAGCGTGCATCCTCCAGGGCGAAGCCCTGCGCGATGAAGTTATATTGGCCCCCCACCCCGCTCACGACCTGGCCGTTCTCGAGACCATCGGAGATGACGGCGCCGAGCAAGGTCGCCATCATGGCGCCGTTGACAAAGCGGGCCTTGACCCGGGCGCGCCGCTTGGCGGCCTCGTCGCCGTAGATCTCGTTGACATAAGAAACCGCCGTCATGCGGAATTTCTCGAGCTCGATCTGCGGCATCTCGCGCAGCGCCCGGTAGAATGCACGCGAGCCCACGAAGAATGCCGCATGCAGCAACGCGCCCTCGACCTCCCGGCGCAGGATGCCGGCATGAAACAGCTCGAGAAAGCCTTCCACGAACATCTCGCTCGCCCCGTAGAGACCGGCGTCGAACGGCGTCTCCTCGATCAGGGCCGCAGGCGCGGTCGCACCCGCGCCGAGGCGATCGAGCAACGCGCGAAAGCGGGCATTCTCCTTGTGGCGCAGGATCAGGGCTTGCGCGACCGCATCGCCCAGCGCCCCGATGCCGAGCTGCAGGGTGCCGCCGTCGGCCACGATACCGGCGACCCGCAGCCCGGCCGCATATTCGGCGAGATCGACCGGCTCGCGCGGGGGCGCGAACAGCGGAAAATCGGTCTGCGGACTGTCGAGCATCATATCGAACACATCGGCGCCGAGGTCGCCCTCTCCCGGCATGAACGGCAGCTCGCTGTTGACCTGGCCGACGAAAATGAAGTCGGCGGCCTTGCTCTGCCGCTTGGCCAAAAGGTCGAGGATGACGTCCGGATTGCAGCTGACACTATAGCGGGTGGCGCCGTCACGAACCCGCTTGGCCACCAGTTGCCCGACCACATTGACGCCGCGCTGCAGGACGGCACCGAGCGCGTGGGTGTAGTTGGCGGAGATATAGCTTTGCTGCGCGGCCGGCAGGTTGAGCCGGGTGCCGGCCTGGAAGAAGAACTCGTCGACCTCGACATTGCGTGGCAGGCCCGTGCGCTGCGCCACCGCATAGGCGAGGTCCGGATAGCCGCCGAAGCAGCGCTGCGAAATCGGACCGATGAAGCGCCGCTCCAGCTCGGAGCCGGGGTGCGGTTTCTCCAGCGTCAGCGCGGTGAAAATCCGCAAGCTGATGGAAGGATCAGCATTCGCGCGCGCAAACAGCGCGTTGGCCACGTGATTGGCTTTGCCGAGCCCGAGCGGCATCGCCAGCACGATTTTCTTGCCGACCCGCGCGATGATCGCATCGGCGAGGCGATCGGCGGAATCAAAGTGCGCCGGCCGTGTTTGCGAAACCGTCATGCCGGATCGTTCACGCGAGCTTGTTCCAGCCCGCATCCGGGAAGAACCGATCGCCGTAGCGCTGCGACAGCCGCACCAGGGTGGAGCAGATGTCCGCCACCCCGTGCGACCGCGCATAGTGCAGCGGCCCGCCGCGGAACGGCGCAAAACCGGTGGCGAAAATCATGGCGCCGTCGATGGTGTCCTCATCCGCCACCACGCCTTCGCGCAGGCAGGTGACGCAGACATCGAGCATCGGCAGGATCAGCCGGTTGGTCATCTCGCCGGTGGGGGCCGCGAACTCGGTCACCTTCACGGGCTTGCCGTCCTTCCAGTCATAGAGGCCCTTGCCGGTCTTGCGGCCGAGCTCGCCCTTGGCGACCTTGTCGCGCAGCCATTGGGGTATCTCGGGCATCTTGCGCTCGAGGCCGGCCTTGAGGGTCTCGGCCACATGCATGCAGATATCGAGACCGACCTCGTCGGCGAGCTCGATCGGCCCGACCGGCATGCCGAAATCCTCCGCCGCCGCATCGACGGTCTCGCGCTTGACGCCCTCGTCGAACAACACCATCGCTTCCAGCAGATAGGGCGTGAGCGCGCGGTTGACCAGGAATCCGGGCGCGCTCTTGACCGGGGCCGGCAGCCGGTCGATGCGCCCGAGAAAGGCGCGCGCGGCTTGCAGAACCTCGGCCGTGACCTTGTCATGGCTGACCACCTCGACCAGCTGCATGCGCGATACCGGATTGAAGAAATGCACGCCGACCAGGCGCTCCGGCCGCTGCAGTCCTTCGCGCAGCTGCTCCAGCGGAATGCTCGACGTGTTGGTGGCCAGGATGGCGTTCGGCCGCATCCTGGGCTCGATGCCGGCATAGACCTTGCGCTTGAGATCGAGCACTTCCGGCACCGCCTCGATCACCAGATCCGCGGTGGCGACGCCCTCGCCCTTGAGATCGGGGATCAGGCGATCGAGCGCGTTGCGCGTATCTATGCGCCGGTGGGAAATCTTGTCGAACAATTTCGCGGCCCGTCCCATGGCGCCGGCGAGCGGCTCCTGCTTCATATCGGCCAAAGTCACGTCGAAACCGCGCCATGCGCACCAGGCCGCGATGTCGCCCCCCATGGCGCCGGCCCCGATGACATGGATGCGCTGGCCGCTCCAGGTGCCGTCGGAGAGGGATTTGAGCTTCTCGCGCAGCCCGAATACGCGGATCAGGTTCTGCGCCGTGGGGCCAACAACGAGCTGCGAGAACGAATCGATCTCGGCCCTTTGCATGGCTGCAGCGTCGCCGCCATGCTTTTCCCACCCGTCGATCAGCGCATAGGGGGCGGGATATTGCTCCGGCTTCGCCTTCACCCGCGCCTGCGCGCGCATACGCTTGGCGGCAAGCGCACGGGCGGGTCCGAGCCGGAACACCGACACCAGGAATTTGGATCGTGACGTCTTCAGCTCGCCGGCGACGGCCGATCTGACGGCGGCGGCGACATGACGCTCCTGAGTCACCGCGTCGACCAGGCCGAGCGACTTGGCCCGGCCGGCGCGCACCGCCCGGCCGGTGAGCATCATGGTCATGGCCTCGATCGGATTGATAAGGCGGGGCGCCCGCACCGCCCCGCCGAGGCCGGGATGCAGGCCGAGCAGCACTTCCGGAAAGCCGAGGCTCGCGTCCTCGATCGCGATCCGGTAGTCGCAAGCGAGCGCGACCTCGAGCCCGCCGCCCAGACAGTAACCGTGGATCACCGCAATGGTCGGAAGCTTGAGATTGTCCAGGCGATCGGTCACGGCGTGGGCGCGGGTGAGGCGCGCCGCGATGTCGGCGGCGGTCTTGACCTCGCGCAACTCGTTCACGTCGGCGCCGGCGATGAAGCCGGCCGGCTTGGCGGATCGCAGCACCAGCCCCTTGGCGGTCTCGTTCTCGATCTTGCCGAGCGCGTCGTCGAGCTCTTCCAGCACCTCCTGCGAGAGCGTGTTGGCGCTGGCGCCGCTCTTGTCGAGAACAAGCCACAGCACGTCGTTTTCGTCGCGCTGCAGCTTCCAGTGCCGCCACGTCCCGATGCCTTGGCCGGCGCCGGACCGCGACAGCGGCCCAAGCTCGAGGTTGCGCGGCTCGAGAGTTTTCCAAACGCGCTGCGCCATGGCCACTCCTACACCGTCTCGATCAACATGGCGCCGCCCTGCCCGCCGCCGATGCATTCGGTGGCGATCCCGCGTTTGAGCCCGAGCCGCTTCATCGCGTTGACCAGATGAAGAACGATCCGATTGCCGCTGGCGCCGACCGGATGCCCAAGCCCGATGGCGCCGCCGTCCACATTGAGCTTGGCCCGATCGATGGCGCCGGCCGCGCCGGGCAGATGCAGCACCTCGCGGCAGAACACATCGTCCACCCAGGCCGCCAGGCAAGCCAGGACCTGCGCCGCAAAGGCCTCGTTGAGCTCCCACAGATCCACATCGGCAAGATTTAGGCCCCGCCGCTTGAGCAGCGCAGTCGAGCACAGCACCGGTCCCAATCCCATGATGGAAGGATCGAGCGCCGACCATTGGCTGTCGACGATCACCGCACGCGGCGTGAGGCCGTGCTGCTTGACGGCCTGTTCGGAGGCGAGGATGACCCAGGACGCGCCATCGGAAATCTGCGAGCTGTTGCCGGGCGTCACCTTGCCCCATGGCCGCTCGAACGCAGGCTTGAGCTTGGCGAGCGATTCGACGGAGGAATCCGGCCGCACCCCGTCGTCGAAGTCGTAGACCTTGCCGTTGCGGCCGAACGCCGGCTCGAGCTCGCCGGCGAAACAGCCGGCGGCCTGCGCGCGCGCGAGCTTGAGCTGGCTCTCGACCGCGTATTGATCGGCATCGCGCCGCGAGACTTTGAAGACATGGGCCAGCACCTCGGCGGTCTGCCCCATGTTGAGCTCGACCACCGGATCGGTCAGGCCACGCTCCAGCCCGATGATCGGCTTGAACATGGAGGGGCGGAACGCCGCGATGGTCTTGAGCCGCGCCAAGACGCTGCGGGCGCCGGCAAGCGCCGCATACCATTCGACCGCGCTGCGGCGAAAAACCAGCGGCGAATGGCTGAGCGACTCGGCGCCGCCCGCCAGCACCAGGTCGGAGACACCCTGCTGGATATAGCGGTAGGCGGTGTCGATCGACTGCATGCCCGAGCCGCAATTGATCTGCACCGTGAACGCCGGCATGGCCTCGCCCATGCCCAGGCGAAGCGCCGCCACGCGCGCCGGATTCATCTCGTCGGCGATGACGTTGACGCAGCCCAGGATGACCTGATCGAAGGCATCGGCCGCAAACGGCTGGCGCAGCAGCAGCGGGCGGCCGCATTGCACAGCGAGATCGACCGGCGTGAATGGCCCGGGCCGGCCGCGCGCCTTGAGAAAGGGAGTACGGCTGCCGTCGATGATGAAGACCGGCCGGCCCTCTACTCCGCGGCGTTCGACCGGAATGGAGTCGCTGTTGGGGATGACACGTCTCCTTGCGCGCGAGCAGCGCGGCGCGGGGAAATCTCTTCGGCGGGGAAGTCGTCGACCGCGACCACCGCCGCGATCGCCAGTTGCACGGCCTTGAGCTGGTCGGCCTCGGCATCGTTGATCAAGCCGCGCGTCCGGGCATCGGCGATGTCCCGCACATGCGCCTGCCGCATCCGGTCGCGCAGCGGCTGCACCGCCGAGATCAGCGCAAAGGCGCGATCGAGGCGCGCGAGCCCGCCGTCATCGGCGCCGTGATAGATGTCGCAGGTCAGCCGGTCGCGCGCCGCCGAGGGTTCCAGCAGGATGGCGGCGCAGGCCTGGGTGAGCGCATCCGACGGACCCAGCGTGCGCGTGCCGAACGGCAGCAGCAGGAACCGCAGCAGCCAGGCCACCGGACGGTTGGGAAAATTGGCGATGATCTCGTCGAGCCGCATCTCGATGGTGGCAAAGCCCTGCGCCATGCACCATTGCACCAGCGGCAGGTCGGCCGGCTGGCGGCCCTCCTCGTTCCATCGCTTCAAGACCGCCGACAGCAGATAGAGCTCCGAGAGCACATCGCCGAAGCGCGCCGAGATCATCTCGCGGCGCTTGAGGTTGCCGCCCAGCGTCAGCAGCGCCATGTCCACCGCAAGCGCGAAGGCTGCCGAGTAGCGGCTGAGCTGCCGGTAATAGTCGGTAGCGGCGCCAGCCGGCGGCGCCGGCGCGGCGTAGCCGAGCGTCCAGGCGCGGCCCCAGGCGCGCAGCGCGTTCATGCAGCTGTGGCCGACGTGGCCCCAGAAGGCGCGATCGAACGCGTCGAGGCCGCGCGCCGGATCGCTTTCCTCGAGCGCCAGCATTTCCTTGAGGATGAAGGGATGGCTGCGGATCGCGCCCTGCCCGAACTGGATCAGGCTGCGGGTCACGATATTGGCGCCCTCGACCGTGATGCCGATCGGCACCGCGCGGTAGAGATTGCCGAGATAGTTCAGCGGGCCTTCCATGATGCCCTTGCCGCCGTGCACATCCATGGCGTCGTTGGCCGAGACCCGCATCCGCTCGGTGGCCTGCGCCTTCATGATGGCGGTGATGACCGCGGGCTTGTGGCCGCGATCGATGGCCGCGCAGGTCAGCCGGCGCGCGGCGTCGAGCAGATAGGCGGTGGCCGCCATACGGCCGAGCCGCTCCTGCACCGCCTCGAAGCGCCCGATCGGAACATGGAACTGCTCGCGAATGCCCGCATAGGCGCCGGTGACATGGGCCGCAAAGACGGCTCCCGCGGCCGACAGCGAAGGGAGCGAGATGCCGCGCCCGGCCGCCAGCGCGCTCATCAGCATCTTCCAGCCCTTGCCGACCTGCTCGATCCCGCCGATGACATTGTCCATCGGTATGAACACGTCGCGGCCCCAATTGGGACCGTTCTGGAAAACATGGAAGGCCGGCAGATGGCGGCGGCCGATCTCCACGCCTGGCAGGTTGGTGGGCACCAGCGCGACCGTGATGCCGATCTCGTCGCGCGTACCGATCAGGTGATCGGGATCGTAGAGCTTGAAGGCAAGCCCCAGCACGGTCGCGATCGGCCCGAGCGTGATGTAGCGCTTGTGCCAATTGAGCTTGATGCCGATGACCTCGCGGCCTTCGTGGGTGCCGCGGCACACGATGCCGGAATCCACCATCGAGGCGGCGTCCGATCCGGCTTCCTGGCTGGTCAGGCCGAAGCACGGGATTTCCCGCGCATCGGCGAGACGCGGCAGCCAGTAATCCTGCTGCGCCTTGGTGCCGAACTGATGCAACAATTCGCCCGGGCCGAGCGAGTTGGGAACCATCGCGGTCACGGCGACCGAGATCGAGCGGGTCGATAGCTTGCGGATGACCTCGGAATGCGCATAAGCGGAAAATCCGAGGCCCCCGTAAGCCTTCGGAATGATCATCGCAAAGAACTTGTGGGCCTTGAGATAGGCCCAGACCTCGGGCGGCAGATCGCGCAGCTCCCAGACGATGGCCCAATCGTCCAGCATCCCGCATAGCTCCTCGACCGGACCGGCCAGGAACGCCTGCTCCTCCGCCGAGAGCTGTGCCGGCGGCGCGGCGAGCAGCTTTGCCCAGTCGGGATTGCCCGAGAACAGGTCGGCGTCCCACCACACATCGCCGGCCTCGATCGCCTCGCGCTCGGTAGCCGAAAGGCTGGGCAGCACCTTGCGGGCCCACCGGAAGATCGGTCGGGAAAGCCAGTCGCGGCGAAGGGAGGATTCGGTCATGGGGGTACCGGTGCCAGTGCGTTCATGATCGAGGCGACGATGATCAGGTTCATCCCTATCAACGCAATCGCGAACAAGGACTTGCTGATCAATTGTTGATGATCAGATTGAAATGCAACGCCAGAACCCGCGAGACTACGATCACAATAAGGACATCCCGTGACGCACGGGTGATTCTCCAGGTTGCCAGAGTGTAGCCCGCATGGAGCGTAGCGCAATGCGGGTGCGGGATTCCTGGATTACGCTTGCGCTCCATCGAGGCTGCGAGCTAGGCGGCGACCCAAATAATCGCGTCGACGTGTCCTGCAGGATCTTGTGGCGGGCGGCGGGCTCGGGAACCCATTCGACCAGTGATTGCAGGATCTTGGGTTGGGTGCTGGGACCGAAGGCCGCCGCAGGATCGGGGCCGCCACCCGGGTCCGGGCTGGCCCGATAGGAGCCGCTGAGCCCGGATCGCCCTTGGAGCCGAGCCTGGCCCCGAACATGCCCAACGCTCTCAGGGCGCCGCCGGTATCGGGCATGGCTTGCGCTCGGAATCTACCGCCACATAGGTGAAGACTCCCTCCGTCACCTCGATCCTTTCCTCGCCACGGCCGCGGCGGGCCCAGCTCTGGATCTTCGCCGTGATGGAGGTGGTGCCGATCTTGATGATCTCCACGTAGCAGCTCACCTCGTCGCCGACGAAGACCGGGCGGTGGAACGTCATGGCGGTGATCGCGACCGTGACCACCCGCCCCTTGGCGCGGCGGGTCGCGACCGTGCTGCCGGCCAGATCCATTTGCGACAACAGCCAGCCGCCGAAAATATCCCCGGCCGGATTGGCATCGGCCGGCATCGCGATGGCGCGCAACGCCGGCTCGGTTTGCGGCGGGGCATCGGTCGCATCGCTGGCGCTCATCGTGGATTTCTCATCGTGGGATTCTCCTCAGCGTCAACTGACGTGCCGGCGAAAAACATCGGGCGCGGGCAAGCTCAAGACGGCGGAATATACATGCGCGCCCGTTCGATCACGGCCTGGGGCATCTGATAGAGCCGCTGCACGATCGCTTGCACATCTTCCCCCTTGGCCGGGTCGAGCACGAGGTTCTGCTGCTTCATCAGATCGATGAACTCGGGATCCTGCATGGTCTTGTCGAACGCCCGGCGCATCAGCTCGACCCGCTCGGGCGGAACGCCCGGGCCCATGAACGAGGGATAGCCGAGCGTAAGGGGCGCGAAAACCAATTCCATCACCTGGCGGTCCTCGGGCGATTTGGCGGAATCGAGCGCCAACGGCAGGTCGGGCAAATCCCTGGCTTTCTGCAAGCCGAATTGGGCCAGCAGAGCGACCTTCTTCTCCGCGACCCAGCCCGCGGTGTTGCCGCTCTTGAGCGAGCCCCATGTCCAGATCTTGCCCTGCACCTCGCCTCGCTCCATCGCCAGATCGACGTCGGTGCTGCTCTTGTAGCCGACGATGACCTTGAACCTCGTGCCGACAAGGCGATTGAGGATGGTCGGGAACAGGCCGGTGTCGGTGGCGAGCGAAGTGCCGCCGAACACCACCTCCTGCGTCATCGCCTCGGGCAGGCTGCGGACGGCCGTGGCGGACGCCCACACGGCAGCCACGCTGGTTTCCTGCGAGGTGGTGCCGATCCAGTTATACCGGGTCGGATCGAACTGCGCCTGCGGGGTTGCAAGCAAAGGTGCGCGCACGAATCCGCGGGTGATGAACCCCCAGGCGGTGCCGTCCTGCGGCGCGATGGAATAGATGAAATTGGCCGCCTTGATGCCGCCGGCGCCCGGCATGTTGCGCACCACGATCGCCGGATTGCCTGGAATGTATTTGCCGATGACCTGGGCGATGGCGCGCGGATAGGCCGATAGCGCGCCCGGCCCCTCCCCGGTCCCGATATAGATGCTGATCACCTTGCCGGCATAGAAGTCGCTCGCCTGCGCGGTACCCGCCAGTGCGATTGGCAAGCTCAGGGCGATCGCAAGCAAGGTCCTCTTCATGCTCATTCGCTCATGCGCCTGGACGGTGGACCGAATGGCCGCCATCGACATCGATCGCGGCACCGCTGATGAAGCCGGCGCGGTCGGAGGCGAGAAAGATGACGGCCTCGGCGATCTCCGAGGCTTTTCCGGCGCGGCCCGACGGAAATTTCGCGTGCAGCTCCGGCCAGCGGTTCTCGTCGCCGAGCAGACGTTTGGCCCGCGCCATCGCGTGCGGGAGGTGGCGGCCGGGCACCGTCGGCCCCGGGTTGATGGCGACGACCCGCACGTTATGCCGCATGCTCTCGCCGCCGAGGCACTGGGTGAACATGTTGAGCGCAATGTTGGCCATGCAGCCGGCGATGTAGCGGTGGTTCGGGGTGCGCGCCGCGGCGCCCACTATGTTGATGATGACGCCGCTTTTGCGCGCGCACATGCGCGGATAGATGATGCGGGTGAGATCGACATAGCCGTAGACCTTGACTTCCCACGCCTTGCGCCAGGTTTCGCCGTCGATCTCCTCGAGCGTGCCGGGCGGGATGTCGCCGGCGTTGTTGACCAGGATGTCGACGTCGGCGCAGGCTTCGCCCAGCGCTTGCACGTCGGCGGTGCGCCCGAGATCGCTGCGGTGGACCGTCACCGTGACGGCGTGGTCGCTGGCGAGGCGCCAGGCGAGCTGCTGCAGCGCGGGCTCGTCGCGCGCCGCGATGTGCAGGTTGCAGCCCTCCGCCGCCAGGCTTTCAGCAATGACCTGGCCGATGCCCTTGGAGGCGCCGGTGATCAGGACGGTCTTGCCCTTGAGATCGAGGTCCATGGGTCACTGATAGATCTTGAACACTTCGCGGGCAAGCGTGGCGCGCATGATCTCGGCCGGACCGCCGGTGATCAGGTAGCTGCGCGAGCGCCGCCACATCGCCTCGATCGGCAGCTCGGTCGACAGCCCGCTGGCGCCGTGAAACTGCATGCAGCGGTCGGCGGCCTCGAAGCCGAGCTCGGTGCAGTGGATCTTGGCCATATAGGCGTCGTGCCGGCTGGCGATGCCCTTGTCGACCTTCCAGGCCGTGCGATGGGTGAGGAGTTGGCCGGTCTGGTACTTGGTGTAGAGCTCGGCGACCGCGAATTGCACGGCCTGGCGGCGGGCGAGCGGCTCGCCGAAGGTTACCCGTTGCTGCGCGTAGGAGCCGATCATCTCGAGGCAGCGCTGCGCCACGCCGAGCCCATGCGAGGCCTGGTGCACGCGATTGCGCGAGATCCAGGATTGCGCCTCGCGCATCCCGTCGCCTTCATTGCCGACCAGATTCCCGGCCGGCACCTTGACGTCGTCGAGCGCGATCTCGTAGGTCACGTCGCCCATCATGTGGCGGGTCTCGCGCACGATCGAGAGCCCAGGCGTATCCATGTCGACGATGAAGACGCTCAAGCCGCCGCGCGAGCCCTTCTCGGGATCGGTCGCCGCCACCAATTGTAAAAAGTCGGCGCCCTTGGCGTGCGAGATGAAGCGCTTGTAGCCGTTGATGACATAGTGGTCGCCTTGGCGCACGGCGCGCGTGCGCATGCGGCCGGGATCGCTGCCGGCGTCAGGCTCGGTCTGGGCGAAGGCGGCGGACTTCTCGCCGCGCAGCAGCGGGTGGAGGTAGCGCTCCTTCATCTTTTCGGGCAGCCGCAGCAGGATCGGGCGCGGCGATGGCCCGAACACGCCGTCCCCTCGATTGGGCAACGCGATCGAGCGCGAAATCTCCTCCCAGACCACCGCCAGCGCCAGCAGGCTCAGACCCTGGCCGCCGAACTCGGCCGGCGTATCGAGCTGCCAAAGCCCCAGTTCGCGCGCCTTGGCCTCGAGCATGGTCTTGATTTCCGGCTTGAGCTCGGGCCCCGCCATGCTGTGCATCTCGATCGGTATCAGCTCTCGATCAACATATTTGCGCACGGTTTCCCGCAACAAGCGGATGTCCTCGGGCAACTCGAAATCCATGCCATTCTCCCCGGCGCCTTGTGCTTCTGGTTGTTGAGCCCTTCTCTTGCGAGATTGTTACTCTAAAATCGATTGCTGCAGTAGGGTAGGCAACGGCCCCTTCGCCGTTGCCCACGCGGAGGCAAATATGTTCCGGCAATCGATCCCAAGGCGACGGCGATCCGCGTGGGCACGGCGCGAAGAGCGCCTTTGCCCACCCTACGCTTGCGGCATCGCCTCGATGCTTGTCACCCTGCTCTTCGCCTCAGGCGCGCGCGCCGACGGGGTGGCCGATTTCTACCGCGGCAAGACCATCAGTGTGCTGATCGGGGTCAATGTCGGCGGCGGCTACGACTTCGAGGCGCGCCTGCTCGCGCGTTTCATGCGGGCGCATATCCCGGGCAATCCGCTGTTGGTGCCGCAGAATATGATCGGCGCCGGCGGCATCAAGATGGCCAATTATCTCTATGCCATCGCTCCGCAGGACGGCACCGCGATCGGGATGTTCCCCAATACGCTGGTGGCGGCGCAGGCGGTTGGCACCGAAGGCGTGCAATACGACGCCAACAGGTTCTCCTGGCTCGGCTCGATCACCACCAGCCCGGTGACGCTCGCGGTCTGGCACGCGGCCGGCGTGCAGAGCATCGAGGAGGCACGCCGGAAGGAGATCGTGGTGGCGGCCTCCAACAAGGGCGCCATCACCTATACGTTCCCGCGCATGCTCAACGAGTTCCTGGGTACCCGGTTCAAGATCGTGTCGGGCTATCAGGGCAACGGCACCATGACCATCGCCAT
>DASYFD010000218.1:0-12548 GCA_036498625.1 Xanthobacteraceae bacterium
CGGTGCCGCACCAGACCATGACCCAGGCATGCATCGCGTCGGCGCCCTCGAGCCGCGCCTGGCCCTCCTTCGGCACCGTTCGCAGATAGCCGCTCACATAGGCGGCCGGCAGCCCGATGCCGCGCAGGCCGGAGATCATGACGTGGGCGAAATCCTGGCACACGCCGCGCCGCAGCGCGTAGGCCGCCGTCGGCGTGGTGGCGACGTTGGTCGCGCCGACCTCGTAGACGAAATCGGCCTTGATGCGCCGCATGAGGTCGCTCGCCCCCTCGAACACCGGGCGCCCGGCGCCGAAACTTTTTCGAACATATTCGGCGATCTCGGGATCGAGCGCGACCTGCCGGCTGGGAAACAGAAAGTGCGCCGGCGAGGCCGCGCCGAGGTCGCTCGTCATCATCACGTCGGCGCGGACCTCCTCCCAGGGCGGCGTTGCGCGCGGCACGGGCTCGGCCGGCGCCTCGACCGCGACGCGGGCCGCGACCTTGATGGTGAGGCGGTCATGGGTCTCCTCGAGCCCGATCCAGGTCACGTGGTTGCCGAAGAAGTCGAAGGCCTCGCGCCGCTCGACCGGCACCGGGGAAATCTCCAGCGCAGCCGCATGGACGCGCTGACGCGGCCGGTTGATCGGCATCAGGTGCAGCACGTGATGCGCATAGGCGACCTTCGACGCATACTCATAGGTCGTGGTCTGGCGGATATCGTAGATCATGCGAGCGCCTCCCATACCGCCTCCGACCGCTCGTCATGCGCCAGGTGCGAGGAATCGATCGTCTCGGACAGCTTCATCAGCCCGATCTCGCTGCCGAGGATGAGGCCGGGCTCGATCTTGGCGGCGTCGGCGGTCCGCAGACCGGTTGCGATCGAAGCCGCGATCTGTTGTGGCGGCGACAGCCGGCCATCGGCCACATGCTTGGGCAGCGCGGCGAGATGCGCCTCGATGCGGTCGAGCTGGTAGATCACCGAGCGGGGATTGTTGGGATCGAGCACGACCAGATCGATCACCGGGGCCCGGGCCGCGAGCATGACGTAGCGCTGCCGATAGGTCATCTGGCTGTCGCAAAGCTCGAGCAGCACGTCGAGCGCGCCGTCCGGCGCCGGCGGCTCGGCAAGCTCGCGGACGAACCGGCAGGTCAGGATGGCGCGCTCGATGCGGCGCCCGAGCTCGAGAAACCGCCAGCCGGCGAGCCGCGTCATGTTTTCCTGCGCCAGGCCGGAGAACGACGCGATGATGCGCAACGCCCGCTCGACGCGGTCGAGCATGACGTTCTCGGACGAGCCGGCCGGGAGCGGCGCGTCGATGGCCGCCACCAGATCGTTGAGGGCCCGCCAGGCATCGGGCGACAGGCGGTCGCGGATCACCGAAGCGGCCCCGCGGGCGCCGGCGACCAGCTGCGGCAGCGAGCCTTCGCAGTCGCGGCGGGTGAGCGCGGCTTCCGCGATCAGGCTGGACTTGACTTCGGGTATGTCCTTGGGGCCGGCGCTCCAGGCTTCCAGGATGGCGCTGACCCGCGCCGTGATCGCGGCCGCCGTCTCACCGGGCTCGGTGATGCGATTGATCAGCGCCCGCACCAGCCGCAGCGTGGCCTCGGCCCGCTCCACATAGCGGCCGACCCAGAACAGGTTGTAGGCGGCCCGGCTCGGCAGCACCCCGCTGGCGCGCTGGATCGCGATCCGCTCCGGCGCCGGGAGCAGCGTAGTCTCGGCCACCGGACGTTCCGACAGCACGCAGGCATCCGCCGTGCGTCCGCCTTTCTGCAGGCTGACCGCGCGCGCATCGGTGCCGTCGGCGATCCGCACAAAGCCGCCCGGCATGACCGTCCAGTCATCACCGACGCGGGCGAGATACAGCCGCAGAATGAACGGGCGCGGCTCGAAGCCGCCCTCGTTCCAGACCGGCATGGTGGACAGCGTCACGGCTTCCTGCAGCACGAAGTCGATGCCGCGATCGGTGATGGCCTGCTTGATGTGCCGGCGCTGATCGGCGTCGAGGGTCGCGCCGAGCGCGGCTGCGCCGATGCTGCGGCCCGGCAGGTTATCGGTGAAGGCCGAGGCGATCACCATCTTGTCCAGCTTGCCCAGCATCTCGTCGCGCGCGCGCGCATGTCCGAGCCACCAGGTAGCGATGTTGGGAATGGCAAGCTCGGCGCCCAGCAGAACCGGCGCCAGCGCCGGCAGAAAGGCCAGCATCGAGCGTGCTTCGACCAATCCAGCGCCCAACGAATTTGCGATGACCACCTTGCCGTCGCGCACGGTCTGCAGCAAGCCGGCTACTCCCAGACGCGAGCGCGCATTGAGCTCCAGCGGATCGCAGAAATCGGCATCGAGGCGGCGCAACAGAACCTCGGCCCGCTTCAAGCCCGAGACCGTGCGGATGAACACGCCGTCGTCGCGCGCGGTCAGGTCCTCGCCTTCGACCAGCAGCAGGCCGAGATAGCGAGCAAGGTAGGCGTGCTCGAAATAGGATTCGTTCATCGGCCCGGGCGTGAGCAAGCAGACGCGTGAATCGTCCTGCCGGTTGAAGCTCGAGAGCGCGGACTGGAACGCTTGGAAAAACGCCGCCAACCGCTCGACCTTGACGGCGCGATAGACTTCCGGAATGGCACGCTGCAGGGCGAGCCGGCTCTCCAGCACGAATCCGGCGCCGGACGGCGCCTGGGTGCGGTCGCCCAGCACCCACCAGCGGCCATCGGCGCCGCGTCCGACGTCGACCGCATAGAACCGCAGGTGCGCGCCGCCGGGCGGCGCCACGCCGGCAAGCGGCCGCAGGAATTCCGGGTTGCCCGCGATCAGCACCGCCGGAACCAGGCCGTCGCGCACGAGCGTGGCTGGCCCATAGGCGTCCGCCAGCACCAGCTCGAGCAGCTTGGCGCGCTGGATGAGCCCGCTCTTGAGCTCGGCCCATTCGGTCGGATTGATGATGAGCGGCGTATGGCTCAACGGCCACGGCCGCTCGGCGCCGGCCGGGTCCCCATAGACGCGGTAGAACACGCCGGAATCCTGCAGGTAGCGATCCGCGACGTCGAAGCGCCGATTGATCTCCTCGGTGCCCAGCGAAGCCAGCATGGTCAGGAACGGCCCCCAGTGGAGCCGCACCTTTCCGTCCTCAGCCATCATCTCGTCGAAGATGCCGGCGAGCGGCCGATAGCCCGACAGCAGGCGCTGCAAGCCATTGCCGGGCGCGCCGGCGCTGGTCGTGTCCACCACGGTGTCGGAGCGGGCTGCCATGTGGGGCAAACGAGCCTTCAGGTCGCGGTTCTGAGATCGAGCGTGAGCGGATACTCGATCGAGCGTTCGAGCGGGGGCAGACTGGCGATTCGGCCCGGCGTGTGGCCATGATCCTGAAATCGGGCGCGCCGGCGAGCCTCCGCCTCGTAGGAATTCACAGGAAAAGTGTCGTAGCTGCGGCCGCCCGGATGCGCCACATGATAGACGCAGCCGCCGAGCGAGCGGTCGCTCCAGCTGTCGATGATGTCGAAAGTCAGCGGCGCGTGGGCGTCGATGGAAGGATGCAGCGATGACGGCAGCTTCCAGGCCTTGAAGCGCACGCCCGCCACGTATTCGCCGAAACGTCCGGAAGAGACCAGCGGCAGACGGCGGCCGTTGCAGGTGACGATGTGGCGGCCCTCGGTCATTCCTTCGACCTTGACCTGCAGGCGCTCGACCGAAGAGTCCACGAAGCGCGCGGTCCCGCCGCCTGCATTCTCCTCGCCCAGCACGTGCCACGGCTCGAGCGCATGCCGAAGCTCCAGCTGCACCCCGCCGTAATCGACGCTGCCGTAACGCGGGAAGCGGAACTCGCGCTGAGCCGCGAACCAGGTGGGATCCAGCCGGTAGCCGCCGCGACCGAGGTCGTCGAGCACCTCGGTGAAATCCTGCCAGACGAAATGCTCGAGCATGAAGCGGTCGTGCAGCGCGGTGCCCCAGCGCACCGGCTTGCCGGCAAGAGGATTGCGCCATAGCCATGCGACCAGCGCCCGCAACAGCAATTGCTGGGCGAGGCTCATGCGGGCGTCGGGCGGCATTTCGAATGAGCGGAACTCGACCAGGCCGAGTCGGCCGGTCGGCCCGTCGGGCGAGAACAGCTTGTCGATGCACAGCTCCGCCCGATGCGTGTTGCCGCTCACGTCGACCAGAAGATTGCGAAACAGGCGGTCGACGAGCCAGGGCCGTGGTGCCTCGCCCGTCCCCGGCGGCGGCACCAACGCGAGCGCGATCTCGAGCTCGTACAGGATGTCCTGCCGCGCCTCGTCCAAGCGCGGTGCCTGGCTGGTCGGACCGATGAAAAGGCCGGAGAAGAAATAGGAAAGGCTGGGGCGGCGTTGCCAATAGAGCACCAGGCTCTTGAGCAGATCGGGCCGCCGCAAGAACGGGCTGTCGGCCGGTGACATGCCACCGAGCACCACATGATTGCCGCCGCCCGTTCCGGTATGACGGCCATCGATCATGAACTTGTCGGTGCCGAGTCGCGTGAGCCGCGTCTCCTCATAGACCGCGGTCGTGGTCTCGACGGCTTCGCGCCAGGATGCAGCCGGGTGAATATTGACCTCGATCACGCCCGGATCCGGCGTGACTTTGATGACATTGATGCGCGGGTCGTGCGGCGGCGGATAGCCTTCCAGGCGCATCGGAATGCCGAGCTCCGCGGCCGTCGCCTCGATGGCGGCAAGGAGATCGAGATAATCCTCGAGCCGCTCGACCGGCGGCATGAACACGCAGAGCTTGCCGTCGCGCGGCTCGACCGCCAAGGCGGTGCGCACCGGAATGCCGGCGACCGGCGGCGGCTTGCCTTGCGGCACCGGACGATCGGGCGCGACCGCAGCCACACCCTTTCCCTCCCCGGCCAGCGGCGGCGGCTTGAGGTGAGGATCGCGGCTGTCAGCCGCCGCTCGCGCCGGCGCTTCCGCCAAGGGTTCGCGCGGCGCGAACGGATCAGCGGGCACCAGATGCGGATAGTCGGTCGGCGCCAGATGAGGCAGCGAGCTCAACGGCAGGCGCAACCCGATGGGCGAATCGCCCGGCGCCAGGAACAGGCGGCCGCGGCGCAGCTCCCAAAGCTCGCTGACCCAGCCCGGCTTCGCCTGCGCGCCCCAGCGCTGCACCGGCAGGACGTAGCCGGCGGGCTTTCCCAGCTGGCGCTCGAACGCCCGCATGATGCGGGCACGCTCGTTTGGATCATCGATCTTGGGATTGCCCGGATCGATGTTGGCCGGCAGCTGGCCCTCCTTGAGCAGGCGATCGGCCGGATCCTCGAAGGCGGGCTGCACGAACTCGGTCTTGAGGCCGAGACGCTTGGCCACACCTTCGGTGAAGCGCCGCGCCTCGTCGTCCGACGGCGGGCGCGTGCTGGCTTCGGTCGCCAGCAACTCGAAATGGCGCCATAGCGGCACCTTGTCCCGGCGCCAGAACAACGAGAAGGCCCAGCGCGGCAGCGGCTCGCCCGGATACCATTTGCCTTCGCCGTAATGCAGGAGCCCGCCGGGTGCGAACCGTTCGCGCAGCCGGCGCATGAGCTCGTCCGCGCGCAACCGCTTGGTGGGCCCGAGCGCATCGATGTTCCATTCGGCCGATTGATAGTCGTCGATCGAGACGAAGGTCGGCTCGCCCCCCATGGTGAGCCGTACGTCATGCGCCGCGAGGTCCGCATCGACACGCTCGCCGAGCGCATCCAATGCGGTCCAGGATTCATCGGAGAATGGCAAGGTGACGCGCGGCTGCTCGGCGATCCGCGTCAGGTTCATGTCGAAAGAGAAGGTGACCTCGGCGGGTCCCACCAGGCCGCTGATCGGGGCGGCTGCTGTGTAATGCGGGCTCGACGCCAGCGGCAGATGGCCTTCGCCGCACAAGAGACCGGAGGTCGGATCGAAGCCGACCCAGCCGGCACCGGGCAGATAGACCTCGGTCCAGGCATGCAGGTCGGTGAAGTCCCGCTCGGTGCCGGCGGGTCCATCGAGCGGCTTGATGTCGGGCTTGAGCTGAATGAGATAACCGGACACGAAGCGCGCCGCCAGGCCGAGGTTGCGCAGGACCTGCACCAACAACCAGGCCGTATCCCGGCAGGAGCCTTGCGAGCGCTCGAGCGTCTCCTCGACGCTCTGCACACCATGCTCCATGCGGATCACGTACTTGATCTTCTGCTGCAGATGCTGGTTGAGCTCGACCAGAAAATCGATGGTCTGGCGCGGCTTGAGCGAGATGCCGGCGAGGAAGGCCTTGAGATGCTTGCGGGCCGGCTCCGGCTCGAGACTGGCCGCAAGTTCCGGACGCAATTCGGTCGGATACACAAACGGGAACGTCTCGGCGCAAGGCTCGATGAAGAAATCAAATGGATTTACCACTTCCATATCGGCGACGAGATCGACCGTGATGGAGAATTCTGTCGTTTTCTCCGGGAAGACGAAGCGCGCTATGCGGTTCCCGTTGGGATCGTACTGCCAGTTCACGAAATGCTGCGAAGGCGTCACCTTCAGGGAATAGCTCGACACACGGGTGCGGCTGTGCGGCGCCGGGCACAACCTAATGACTTGCGGCCCGAGATTGACGGGGCGGTCATACTGATAGCGCGTGACGTGGTGGAGGCCGGTGCGAACTGACATTAGGGTGCTGTCTCCAAGGCCGAACGAACACTAAATATGCAATTTCCGGGCCGCGACAAAAATAGGCACTCCCGGCACCGGCAGTGGCCGACCCTGGGCGCCGAACCCAACTCGGGGCCATTTTCATTACGATTTCAGCTGCTTTCCGTCGAGCCGACCGGGCGCTTGAGGCTCGCCACGATCGCCCGAATGGTGCTCGTCCCGGTGGAGCGGGCCTGCGGCCGGCTGCGACTCTCGATCAGGCGATGCAGGAAGGCGAGCTTGACGATGACCGGGGGGGCCAGCACGAACGGATAGAGGTCCGGCAACCCCATGCTGCGATTGACCGAGTTGACCGCGAAGGTGAGCGGAAGCCAGGCCTCGATGATGCGATCCAAGGCGGCCTGATGCGGATCGAAATCGATCTTGGCGGCCAGCTCGCTGCCCTTGGCGACCTTCGGCCGCAGCGTGATGCCGAACCCGCCCGCGGTCTCCAAGGTATCGACCATGTGAAAGTAGTGCGCCCAGGTCTCCGCGAAATCCTCCCAAGGGTGCACGCTCGCATAGGGGGTCACGAAATGCTCCGGCCAATCCGAGGGCGCGCCCTGCGCATAATGCTGCTGCAGGGCGGTCACGTAGTTTTTTCGCTCGTCGCCGAAGATGTTGCGGAACTCCTGCAGGAACGACGAGCGCGCCACCAGGCGCCCCCAGAAGTAATGCGCGATCTCATGCCGGAAATGACCCAGCAGCGTGCGATAGGCTTCACCCATCTCGAAGCGTTGCCGCTCACGTTCCGGGTCGTCGGCTTCCGCCAGATTGATGGTGATGAGGCCGCTGTCGTGACCGGTCATGACCGCCGTATGACCGCCCGCCCCGGCGCGTTCGGCGATGAAATCGAATGCCAGGCCCTCCGGATCTTCAGTTCTGGTCGCCAGCGGCAAGCGCAGCTTGAGCACCGTGTAGAACAGCCGATGCTTGGCGACCTCGATCTTGCGCCAGCGGGCGAGATTAAGGGGCACCGACAGATCCGGAATCGTCCGGTTGTGGCGGCAGGCCGCGCAAAACTGCTCGGGATGATCGAACGGCAGCAGCCAGTTGCAGACGCCGGGCCCGACATTGGCGCAGTAGCGGTACTTTCCCTTAGGCTCCGCCAGCGCCAGCAAACCGTCGTCCTTGGCTTGCAGGGCCGTGACCGCGTCCCGCCCCGGCAGATATCCGAGCTGAAGCCCGCAGCTTTCGCAACGCGTGTTCTCGAAATAAAGCGGCTGCCGGCAGTTCTGGCATTCAAAAAGTTTCATCGTGTTTCAGTATCCGACGTAAACCCTTTGCTCCGGCTCTTGGGAACGAAGGCGGGTTCTGAAAGTTCCTCGCCGCGATTCTATCACACCCGAGGGCACCTGCGGTCCTATCCGGGTGGTGGCGCCGGTGGCGAGATGCCCTCGACACTCTTGATGCCGGCAAGCTCGGGAAACAGCTTCAGGCCGGCGAGCACCACCATCAGGGTCGCGCCGCCGCCGATGACTACCGCCGGAACGGCACCGAACCAGCCGGCGGTCAGGCCGGCCCTGAATTGGCCGAGCTGGTTGGAGGTGCCGATGAACAGCGAATGCACAGCGCTCACCCGCCCCCGCATCAGGTCCGGGGTTCCGACCTGGATCAGGGTGTCGCGGATCACCACGCTCACCATGTCGGCGGCCCCATAGGCGGCGAGCGCCACCATTGTCAGGACAAACGACCGCGACAGGCCGAACACGATGGTGGCGCAACCGAAGCAGGCCACCGCCGCAAACAGCGTGGGCCCGACCCGTCCGCGCATCGGCCAGCGCGACAGCGGGATCGATATCGCGAGCGCGCCGACTGCGGGCGACATCTGCAGGAGGCCGAGTCCCATCGGGCCGGTGCCGAAAATGTCGCGGGCGAATATCGGCAACAGCGCGGTGGCGCCGCCGAGCAGGACCGCGAACAGGTCGAGCGAGATGGCACCGCGAATGATCGGATTGCGCCAGATGTAGACGATGCCGGCGAACACCAGCTCGAAGGTGACGGGCGCGCGCCGGGGCGGCTGCCGCACGATCCTGATCGGCCAGATCAGCAGGCTCGCGAGCAGAAACAGCGCGGCGCTCAGCGCATAGACCAGCGGCGGGCTGATGGCATACACCACCCCGCCGATCGCCGGCCCCGCGATGATGGCGATTTGATTGGTGGACGAGGAGGCGGCGACCGCCCGCGCCAGGACTTCGGTCGGAACCACCGACGGCAGCAAGGCCGCGGTGGTCGGCGTTTGGAACGCCCGCGCCGAGCCGAACACCAGGATCGTCACCAGGATCACGTCCCGGTTGATCCAGCCGGCGGCGGTGCCGATCGCCAGCACCGCTACCGACAGCCCAGTAATCGCCAGGCTCACCTGCACGATCGTGCGCCGGTCGTAGCGATCCGCCACCTGGCCTGCGACCAGCATCAGGGAAACCAGCGGAAGAAACTGCATGAGGCCGACCAGCCCGAGATCGTAGGCGCTGTCGGTCAGATTGTAGATCTGCCACCCGACCGCGAGCGACTGCATCTGCACCGCGATGCTGGCGCACACCCGCGAGAGCCAGAAGAGAACGAATGAGCGGTTGCGGAAGATCGAGCTCGGATTGGGTGTGCGCATTGTCATGGCCGGACATAGCCTGTGTTCGCGCGTGTGAATACTCCAGCCTCATCCTGAGGAGCCGTGCGCCGCACGGCGTCTCGAAGGATGGATGCAGGGTACGGACTCGCGGCCATCCTTCGAGACGCGCGCAAGAGCGCGCTCCTCAGGATGAGGTCGAAAGAATTGTTGCCTTGTAGGGGTGGCTTCCGAAAATACAGAACGCGTCAGCAGGCAGCGGCCGGCTTCGCCCCCTTCGGCAACGCTGCGCCCGGCTTCGGCAGGGGCAGCGATTTGACGCGCGTGGCAAGCACGGGATCGAGCTGGCTCATGCAAGCTTCGGGCAGGCGCTTCCAATATTGGTCCTTGCCGAAGGTCGGGATGGCGAGGAAGCCGCGCACCGTCAGGTCCTGACCATCGGGGCTCAGCCGCATCAAGGCCTTCCATTCCGTGCCGTAGCGCGGATCAAGAATGGTTCCGTGCTCATACTCCAAGCCCTTGCGCTGCATGTTCTTGATGATCGTCAGACCGAGCCACGGCGCATCCTTCTGGTCGCCCTCACACTTGGCGCAGGTCGGATTGGGCGGATCGTTCGGCTTCAGGAACATTTTCACGATGGCGCCCTCATAGGCGCCACTGCGCTCGGAAATGAAGAACCAGCCGTCCGGCTTGCCGGTCTCGGGATCGATATTCTGCCACAGCCCGACGGCGCTCGGCTCTTGCGCATTCACCGGCTGGGCGCCAAGGCACAGGCCGGTCAGGGCCATGATGGTGAGCGCTGCAAGATGCCTTTGCATTTGAAAATCCCCGTTTGACAATGGCCGCCGGTCGCTTGAACGAACTGTCGTCGCTCCAGAATATGGTAATTTCGCGAAGCCGTTGAAGATAGGGCCTATTTATGACATCTGCGCGGCCGCCGGGGCAATCGCCTGGCCGGCCCTGATGTGCCCATTTTGCGGTCTTTCGGGGGCCGTGCAGGCGCGCAAAGCCGCTGCAGCGGCTGAGCGGTCCGTGTTCGCTACATATGGTGGCAGCCTGCGGGCCGAAGCTCAACCACGACACCGGTGGCGACACGGTTCGCCTACCCTCCGTCACGGAGGGTAGGCGAAAGTCATGCATCACTGCGGGTCCAGCGATGCCACATAAGCGGAGATCGCGATCACATCGTCGGCGGTCAACTTGTCGACCACGCCCTTCATCAGCGCGGCCGACGGACCGCCGCGGTCGCCGGTCTGGAAGTAGTAGATCTGGCGCGCGATATTGCCCGGCGAGCGGCCCGCGATGTTGGGCACGTCGCCCAGGCCCTTGAGCCCTGCCCCGTGGCAGATCGCGCATGGCAGCGTCTTGCCGCCACCGCCGGTCGTCACCAGCGCCTCGCCCTTGGCGACGCTGCCGACCGGAACGTAGGAGACGAAGGTCGCGCGCGGGCTGCGCAGCTCGACCTGCACCTTGTCGGCCGGCAATTCGATGATGCGGTTGCCGATCGGCTCCTTCTCGTCGCCGTCATATTGCAGCCGACGCGTGCCGTTGAAATAGGACTTCAGCACGGTGTCGGTCTCGACCACCTTGGTCCAGCGCTTCGGCGTGAGCTTGGAGAAATATTCGGTGGCGTCACGCACCTGCTCGTCGGTCATGTCCTTGGCGAACTTGGTCATGGCGCCGGCGCCGGCGCCGCCGCGCACGCCGCTTTTGAAATCGGCGAGCTGACGCGTCAGATAGGCGGCGGTGGTGCCGGACAGGCGCGAGTTCTCGGGGTGGCCCAGGCCATGCGGCAGATGACAACCGATACAGGCCCGCACCGTCTTGCCGTCGCCATGCGCCACGATCGAGGGCATCGGCGGATGGTCTTCCGGGTACCAGTCCGGCGAATCCATCTGCGAGTTGATCTCCTTGCGGGTGTAGAACTTGCTGCTGCCCGCCGCCTGCAACGGCTTGCCGTCATCCGGCTCGGTTGGCACGGCGCCCTGCTGCGCCGGGGGGTAGGCCCAATCGGGACGTTCGGCGCTGAGCGCCAGCGACGTCGGCAGGCAGGTCAGCATCACGATTGCAAACAAGCTCCTCATGGTATCTTCCCCAGGTCTTGCGCGCCTTGTTGGGCAGGCGCTCGTGGAATGGAACTCTCAAAGCCGGATTCGCAAGCCGCCTTGCGGGCCTCCCGGTAACAGAATGCCCGGTTTCGGGCCTGCCGCCAAGACGCCCCAGGCAGGTCGGTACTCGACTTCTCGGGGCCCTGCCGAATGGCTATAATGCGAATTCGTCGATGTCACGGGGCATCCGCTCAAGATCAATCGCCCGTAGGGAGGTTTTCATGAAGCTTGCTGGTATCGTCGCCGCCGCGTCCGTGGCGGTCATCTCGTGTGCGCAGCCAAGTCTGGCCCAGACCAAATCGGGCGTCGACAAGCTCTATATTCTCAATTGCGGCGATGGCGTCGGGCCCGACCAATCGCGCTGGTCGCCGGGCGTCAATGTCGGCAAGCCGCTCGCCGTCTCGGACAATTGCTACCTGATCCACCACACCCAGGGCTGGTTCCTGTGGGACACCGGCGTCGCCGAAGCCATCGCCGCCATGCCGGATGGCCAGAAGGGTGAAGGCACCGGGCCGGCCTGGAAGAAGCCGAAGACCATGGCGTCCCAGCTCGATCAGCTCGGCGTCAAGCCCTCCGACATCAAGTTCATGGGCATCTCGCATACCCATCCGGACCATGCCGGCAATGTCGAGATGTTCCCGCAAGCCATGCTGCTGGTGCAGAAGGCCGAGTACGATTGGCCGGGCGCGAACGGCGCGCCGCGTTTCAAGCCGGAGCATCCGGTGACCAAGCTCAATGGCGACCATGACGTGTTCGGCGACGGCAGCATCCGGATCATCTCGACTCCCGGGCACACGCCCGGCCATCAGTCGCTGCTGGTCAAGCTGCCGAAGACCGGCGAGGTGCTGCTGACCGGCGACGCCGTCCACTTCCAGGACAACTTCGACAACCGGCGCGTGCCGGGCGGCAATACCGACAAGGACCAGACCATCGCCTCGATGCAGCGCATCGCCGACTTCCTGTCCAAGGAGCAGGCCAAGCTCTGGATCAATCACGACAAGGTGCAGACCGACGGGCTGAAGCACTCGCCGGAATTTTACGACTGAGCTGCGATCCGGCTGATGCCGCATGACAGCGCGTGCATCCGCATAAAGCGCCTCGGCGGGCATCCGCACGCCGAGGCGCCGCGCTGAGGAAGGCCGCGGACACGGACGCTTCGTGCCGGTGTCGTGGGAGCGCTCAAGCGGCGCCAAGAATCGCGCGCACCTTGGGCCATGGATCCGGTTCATTGGCATAGCGCTGGATGTCGGCGGGGCTCAG
>DASYFD010000219.1:0-8403 GCA_036498625.1 Xanthobacteraceae bacterium
CGATTGCGGCGGCTCCCAGGATCAAACCCTCGGGTCCGCCGCAAGCCTGTAAATGCATGATCGACGCGCGCAATGCAAGCCCGCCGGTTGCGAAACGTCGGCCCGGGTCGGATCCGTCACCGCCGCCGGCCGCGCCGGCCGCCAGGCCAGGGTACCGCCGCCGGGCCACCGGTGGCCACGGCTCATCCCGCATGGCCGCCGGCCGGTTTCAGCGGCTCCCCATCATATCGCGCGCGCCCGCGATCACATCGGCCGGCAGCGCAAAGGCCCGGGCGAGCGCGCCCGCCATATCCTCGCCGCGAACCGGATCGACGTGGAGGTTCTTCCTCTCGACGTCGAGCCGGAAGGCGTCGTCCGTCATGGTGGCGTCGAAAGCCTGCCGCAGCTCCTCGACCCGGGCGGCCGGCACGCCCGGCGGCAGCATCACGGGCCGGTCCAGGCTCTGCGCCACCATCATGAGGTCGAGCTGCGCCCTCGTGGCCTCGTCCTTGACGAACTCCATGATGGTCGGGGTATCGGGAAACTCGGCGCTGCGTTTCTCGGCGATCAGGATCGGCACCGAGATCTTGTGCTCGGTCAGCCATTGCGGGCGCGTCGACTTGATCACGGTGAGCTGCCCGCCGCAGCGGCCGTCGATCTCGCCGCGCTCCATGGCCAGATAGACGTCGGTGCCGTCCTTGTAGCCGGCGATCACCTTGAGCTTGGTTCCGAACAACCGGTTCAGGATGGCCGGATAGGTGTCCATCTGCGAGCCCGCGCCCGAGCTGCCGACGGTGAATTCGTGCGCCAGCATGTCGGCCCAGGTCTTGATCCGCGACGTGTGCCAGGCGATGCACATGCCGTCGGTCCGATCCAGGCTGCCGAGCCAGTTGAACTTGAGAGTGTCGAAGCGCACCCCCTTGTTGCCCCACAAAGGGGTAAGCGGAACGCTCGAATGGACGATGCCGAAGGTGGTGCCGTCCTGCGGCGCCTGCGCATAGAGATAGTTGGCGGCAAGCAGGCCGCCGGCGCCCGGCATGCTCTGGACGATGAAATTCGGCCGGCCGGCGATATGGGCGCCCATGTGATCCGCCAGCAAGCGCGCGTACTCGGCGTAACCGCCGGCCACCCCGGTGCTGATGACGATGCGGATGGTCTTGCCGCGATAGAACGGCGCCGCGTCCTGCGCCGACACGGTCGAGGGCGCGGCGGCGGCGAGCAGAAGCGCCAGGATCGTCAACTTGCCGATCTGCATGATTTCCTCTGGTCCGCCATGCTTGCAGCTCATCCTACCCGCTAATCGGTTCTGCGGCTTGCGGCAACGGAACCATTCGACGCGGGGCCCATGGCGGTTCGGGTCCGATCGTCACGGGCTGCATCTCAAGATCGGTCATGCTAGCCTGGGTCACAGGTCGCAGGGAGGGCTTCCGATGGGAATTGCGCAAGGATTTTCCGCTCTCGTGGCCGCAGGGACGGCCGCAGGAATCATGACCATGTCGTCGATGGCGCAAGCGGCCGATCTGCCGCCGCGGGCAAAGCCCGAGGAGGTCGGCATGTCCTCCGAGCGCCTGGCGCTCATCAGCAATGCTGTCAATGCCGAGATCGCGCGCGAGCAGCTGCCCGGCGCGGTGCTCGCCATCGCGCGGCGCGGCAAGCTCGTCTATTTCGAGACCCTCGGGGCTCGCGACAAGGCCGCTGGCGCGCCGATGACGACCGACGCCATTTTCAACATCGCCTCGATGACCAAGCCGATGGTGGCGGTCGGCGCCTTGCAGCTCTACGAGCAGGGCAAGCTTTTGATGGACGAGCCGCTCGCGAAGTATTTCCCGAAATTCGCGGACATGCGGGTGGCCGTGATGGACGCCAAAAAGGAAAACATCATCGAGACCGTGCCGGCGGTGCGCAAGATCACCATCCAGGATCTGTTCCGGCACACCTCGGGGCTGATCTACGGGGGCCGCGGCACGACTGCCGTGCACAAGCTTTATCCGGAAGGCAGCGGCCAGGCCGCGGCCGCCATGACGGGGGCAGAATTCGTCGACCATCTGGCCTCGCGCCCGCTCCTCTACCAGCCGGGCACGGTCTGGGACTACGGCTTCGGTCTCGACCTGCTCGGGCTGGTCATCGAGCAGCTGACGGAGCAGTCGCTGGGCTCATATCTGCAGCAAAACGTCTGGAAGCCGCTCGGCATGACGGATACCGGCTTCCTCATTCCGCCCGACAAGGCCGGCCGCTACGCGGCGGCGCTGCCCAAGGATCCGGTCAGCGGAAATCCGCAATCGATGACGGCTTTTACGCAAAAAACCAAGTTCGAATGCGGCGGCGGCTGTGCCGCCTCGACGGCGAGCGACTACCTGCGGTTCGCGCTCATGCTGATGAACAAGGGCAAGTCCGGAGATACGCGTATCCTGGGGCCGAAGACGGTGGAGTACATGCTGTCGAACCAGCTGGCGCCCGACGTCAAGAACCTGATCCAGAACGGGGACCCGACCCGCGCCGATTACGGTTTTGGCCTGGGGCTGGCGGTGCGCACCACGCCGGGCATCGTGCGCATGATGGGCTCGGTCGGGGATTTCTCGTGGCCGGGCGCGAGCGGCACCAATTGGTGGGCAGACCCGCACGAGGAGCTGGCCGTGGTGTGGATGGCACACTCGCCCGGACCGATTCGCTGGAAGTACCGGCAGATGATCAACGCCCTGGTCTATCAGGCGATCGTCGACTGATGGGAGCGGCGCGTGCGGCGCCGCGCAGTGCACGCCGCTCAGCCAGTGCCTCGAAGCCAGGCGATCACGTCCGCGGCGCTGCGGTCCGGCGGAAACACCGGATAGAACACCTTGGTGATGACGCCGTCGTCGAGCGCCAGGGTGAGCCGCTTCAACAGCGTCATTCCCTCCAACGTGAAGGTCGGAAGATCGAGCGCCCGCTGGAGCTCGAGCCGCGCATCGGACAACAGGGCAAACGGCAGATGCAGACGCTGCGCGACCTCGCGCTGGTAGTCGCCGTCCTGGGTCGAGAGCCCATAAAGGTGAGCGACGCCGAGGCCTTTGAGCTCGGCGAAATGGTCGCGGAAGCCGCAACTTTGCGGCGTGCAGCCGCGCGCGCCCGGGATCGCGTCCCAGCCCGTGGGCAGCGCCTGGCCGGGGCGGCCGGTACGCGGATAGGCGTAGACGATCGCCCGGCCGCGCGCCTGCGCCAAGTTCACGGACGAGCCGTCGGTGGCCGGCAGCGCCAGGTCGGGCCATGCCAAGCCGGCCAGATGGCGTGCGCCGCCGTCATCGACCGGTGCCGGCAGGTCCGCGGGCAACTCGAATAGATTGTGCGGGCCAGCGCTCATGAATGCCTCGCGGTCTCGGCTGCGCGGCGGCAAAGACCGCAGGCGCTGCGAGCAGCCTCGCCTATTTCTTGCGCGCCTTGCGGGCGGCGTAGCGGGCGTCCCGGGCAGCCTTGCGCTCTGTTTCCTCGGCATGCTCGCGGTCCGCTTTCTCGGCCGACTCGCGTTTCGCCCGCGCGGCAGCTTCGCGCACGGCCTCTTCTGCCAACTCCTGGGCGCGCGCCGCTTCCTTGGCGGCCTCGATCTCGCGTGCCGCCTTGGCGGCCTTGCGCTCGGCGGCGCGGGCGTCGCGCGCCATGCTGGCGGCTTGCCGGGACGCCTGCCGCTCCGCCGCGGCCGGATCGTTTGCCGCCGAGTTCGCCCGGAACTTCTCCAGCGCCGCCTTCCTGGCGTCCGTGGCCGCGCTCTTGCGCTCGAGGTAACCCGGATCTTTGAACCCCATCTAGTTCCGACCTTTTTGTTCCTGTGATCGTCGCCAACGATCTGCTGATCAAGCGGCGGCCAGCTTGCGGAGCGGGCGCTGAATTTCGGCGCCATCGCCGATGCGCGTCGGCGGGAACGTCCCGCCATGCCGGCCTGCTGCGCCAGATCATAGACCGGCCCCTCGCCCGGCAAAAGCCGATTTTTTCATTCATCGCCGTGCCTCGCTCACAACGTCCCCTCCACCGGTGCCAACCCAATGTCGCGATCGGGGCCGCTGCGGCGAATCGGGGGCGCCGCTTTCACTCCAAAGACCGAGGGCGCCGAATTCGGGCGCCACCCTCGTCCCGGCCCGCCCGCCAAGGCCGGAAACCGGCCCGGACCGCGGCGCGAAGGCCGCGTTCGCAGCAATGGGGCTTCGCTGCTTGGCTTCAGCTGCTCGGTCCTCGACCCGCTTGCATGTCAACGACCCATCGGATGATAGCCCTCCGATCCCACTTGCTCATGACCTCGGGTTGCCCCGTTTGGTTGGTCCGATTTCTCTCGAATACCGGCATCAGGCTGCCTAAAAATCATCTTGCTCGGATGTTTGTTTTAGGGTTGCCCGACCACAGGAGAACCGGCAGCCATTGCCAAAGCCTCGCGGCGCCCGCATGATTGGGTCAAGGCCTATGAGAGCCGAGGAAAGCGCGTGGCGCGGATCTTCATTTCGCATTCGAGCCGGGACCAGCAACAGGCGGAAGACCTCAAGGCCTGGCTCCTCTCGATTGGATTCGAGCAGACATTTCTCGATTTTGACAAGCACACCGGCATTGCGCCCGGCGCGGATTGGGAGCGCACGCTCTACCGCGAGATCGCGCACGCCCAAGCGGTCATCCTCATCCTGACCAAGAACTGGTTCGACTCGAAATGGTGTTTTGCCGAATTCACGCAGACGCGCGCGCTCGGCAAGGCGCTTTTCGCCCTGGTCGAATCGCCAAGCGGCGAAACCAGTGTGGTCTCGTCCGACATCCAGCACGTCGACTTGACCAAAGACCGGAAGGATGGGCTCGAACGGCTGTCGCGCGAATTGACCCGCGTGGCACTCAACGCCCAGGGCGGCTTTCATTGGGAAGTGGGGCGGCCGCCTTATCCGGGCCTCCTGTCATTTGAAGCGGCAGACGCCGCGATCTTCTTCGGCCGCGACGACGATGTGCTGCGCGCGATCGAGCGGATCAACGCCCGACGCGTCCATGGCGGCGCGAAGCTGATCGCCATCCTCGGCGGCTCGGGCTCGGGCAAGTCCTCGCTGCTCAAGGCCGGGATCCTGCAGCGCGTCGCCCGGGATCGGACCAATTTCCTGGTAGTCCCGCCGTTCCGGCCGGGATCCGACCCGATCCGGAACTTCCTGAGCGCGCTGCACGGAATCGATCCGTCGCTGACCCGGGCCGATCTCGCCGCCATCGATGGAGCCGAAACGGGCAGAGCCTTGATCGATCGCCTGCGCGCTGCGGCCAAGGCACCGCAGGCGACGCTGGTCATCGCCGTCGACCAGGCCGAAGAATCTTTCATCGGTCAGGGCAAGGATGCCCAGGGCACTTTCTTCAGCCTGCTGTCGGCGGTGCTCGCCGGCGACAACCCGGCGCTGGGCATATTGACATTGCGCTCCGATCATCTGCCGGACTTGCAGACCGCCGAGAATCTGTCGGTTCAGTTCGAGGAGTTCTCGCTCAAGCCGATGCCGATCGAGCGGCTCGGTTTGATCGTGAAAGGACCTGCGGAAATCGTCGGGCTTAGCATCGAGGAAGGCCTTGTTTCCGCGCTCATGCGCGATGCGAAGACCCAGGATGCTTTGCCGCTCGTCGCCTTCGTCCTGCGCCGTCTCTACGACCGCCATAGCGCCGGCGGCATCCTGACGCAGGCGCATTACGAGCTGATGCGCGACGGCAGGCTGTCGCCGCTCGAAGTCGCGGTCCGGGACGCCGCCAACGAGGCGATAGCCAGGGAAAGGCCGACCAAGGAGGTGCTCGATGCCTTGCGCGAGGCATTCGTCCCGGCCCTGGTACGGGTCAATGACGAGGGCGGCTTCGTGCGGCAGTCGGCCCGGCTCGAATTGCTGCCGGCGCAGGCACACAAAATGTTGCGTTCGCTGGCCAATTCCCGCCTCCTCGTCATCGACAAGGGGGTGGTCGAGGTCGCGCATGAATCCCTGTTTCGGGTGTGGCCGCTGCTGGCGCAATGGCTCGAGGAAGAGCGCGAGTTTCTGGTCGGCAAATCACGCATCGAGAGATCGGGCGAGGACCATGCCAAGCTGCCCGAAGCTTTGCGCACCAAAGGCCTGCTTTCCGGCATCCTGCTGGAGCGCGCGAAGAATTGGCTGATCGCCCACCCGCATCGTTTTTCGGCTGACGAAGCCTCGTTCATCCGCGCCTCGATCGAGGAAGCCGAGCGGCGGGAACGCGAGCTCGCGGAGCAGCGCGAGCGGCTCCGACAGGCCGAGCTCGCGCAGGCCAGGGCGGAGACTGAGCGCGCCACGCAGCAAGCCGAAGCCACCAGAAGGTTCCTGCGCTTTGCGGTGGTCGCGGCGGTGGTGCTGGCCGTGCTGGGGGGCGTCGCCGTGGACTTCTGGTTTTATGCGGCCGCAGCGGAGAAGCAGGCCAAGGCAAATTTCAACCTGGCCATCGATCAGGCAGCGTCCAATGTCGACACCCTGGTGGACAATTACCAGGCCGGCCGGATCTCGACGGGTCTGCTGAACGCATTGATCTCGCGCGCACAAACGACCGTCGACAATCTCCACAGCGATACCAGCCAGGCGGCGGCCGCCAAGGCCAAGCTGCTGCGCGCGGTCAGCAGGGCCTACATCGTGCTCAGCCAGGCGTCACTGGCGGAGCAGAAAGGCCAGGAGGAGCTCAAGATCACGGAGCATTTTCTCGCGCTCAACCCCGCCGACCCGGAATGGATGCAGCTGGGCGAAAGAGCGCAGGAGCAGATCGGCCAATCCCTGTTCTGGAAAGGCGATCTGGTGAACGCCCTGAAATACCTGCAGGCCGCGATGATGACCGCGAAGAGTCTCGTCGCCAAATATCCGGACAACAAGGACTACGAGCAGGATCTGATCGAAATCTACCGGTTTACGGGTGACTGCCTGCGCAATCAGGCCAAGATCGATGAGGCCCTGGTGCAATACCAGGACTGGCTCGACCTCGCCAACCAATTGGCGGCGAAGCAACCGGAGGAGAACGGATGGCTGCGCGATCAGATGTTCGCGCGGCAACGCATGGGCGACGTCTTTTTGGCGCAGCACAAGGGGGCGGACGCCGGCACGCAATTCCAGACCTACCTCACGCTTGCCCTGGAAGGCGCGAGGAGGGAATCGGACAACAAGGAGTTTGCCGAAGCCGTTGCGATCGCCCACGAAAGAATTGGCGACGCCTACTTCGCGCAAGACGATTTGGACAACGCGATGAAGGAGTATCAGACATTTTCCCCGCTGGCCGCGAAATTGGCCACCGCCGATCAATCCAACTTCATCTGGAATCAGGATATGGAGGTCGCCCATCAGCGCATCGGCGAGGTTTACCTGCGCCGGACGCAATTCGACGACGCTTTGAAGGAGTTCAACACCTATTTGCAGATGGCCGGCGACACCCTGGAGAAGGATCCGGGTAACGGCACCGCCTTGTTCGACGTAACAAACGCGATGGAAAAGGTCGGTGATGCGCTGCTCGGCAAGAAGCGCTATGCCGAAGCGCTTGAGGAATATCAAAAGATGCTGGCCAATTCCCTGGTTCTGACGAAAAGGGACGCCTCGAACAGCATCTGGAACAAGAGCTTGGCCAACAGCTATCAACGAATTGGGAGCACCCTTGAGGCCCGGGGCGACAATACCGAGGCGATCAAGTATTACCAAAGCTGCGCGAACATCCCGGTGCCGACCGTGTTGTGGGCCCTGCGGGATCCATGGCCCCCGGACGTTACCGGCCTTTGCCGGGAGAAGCTCGCGGCATTGGGCGCCGTACCGCGCTAGTCGGTTGCGTCTCAAAATTGAAGGGAAGACGCTGTGCGTAGGGGCGGGCCTTGTGCCCGCCCTCTTGCTGCGGGATTGGCCCGACGGGCGACCACCACCAGGGCGTTCACGCCCGTCTTCGACGGGCTATGGGTCGCCCCTACGAACGGACCGATCCCTTCAACTTTGGCTGAAGCAAACGACCAGCCGCGCCCGCTACGATCCCAAAATGCGGGTTTCCGGATGCCGCTTGATCGGGCTTGCTGCGTAAGCCTTGTATTCCGGATAACACAACAAGTGTTTTTCTTCATACTTGGCCCGAAGATAATAGATTACGCACGGCAGCGACAGCGCAAGACATTGCTGAAATGCAAACCCCCAGCCGTAGAGCGGAACGAATGGGACGGTGATCAGCCAATACGATACGATTTTTGAAACATAGGCCGGGTGCTTCATCAAGCAGTAGGGTCCGGAATCCACCGTGCCGCGATAGGTCAAGTTGGAGAATTTCGGTCCCAGCTCGACAGTTGCCCACGCATAGACCACAAAGCAGCACACGATCATCGCCAGCCAGACCAGTTGCAGGATCGGGTAATGCTTGGTCCAGACGATCCAATCGGCATGCCATTGAAAAATGACGACGCGCCCGATCATATCCCAGAACGGGGAATAACAGATGATCGTC
>DASYFD010000220.1:0-1940 GCA_036498625.1 Xanthobacteraceae bacterium
CGTGAATTCCGGAAAAGCCCCTCGCCGGGCTTGAAGGCGATCTCAAGCCTGGCAGGAGTGGAGGGACTCGAACCCCCAACCCCCGGTTTTGGAGACCGGTGCTCTAGCCATTGAGCTACACTCCTCCGGAAGCGGGTGCGGCAGCCTAACGGCCAGCGCACCCCCTCAATGCATGAACGCGGCCGGATATGCAAGGGTGGGCCGTGGATTTGCGCCGGGCGCCACCCCGGTGGTGAGCCGACGTCCCCTCCCCGCCTCAGCTCTGCTGGACCACGACCGCGGTGCCGTAGGCCAGGACCTCGGTGATCCCGTTGGTGATCTCGTTGGCGTCGTAGCGCATGGCGACGATCGCGTTGGCACCCAGCTGGGCTGCGTGCTGGACCATCAGCGCCTAGTGTCCCGATTCCGAAGTTCGCAACCATTTGCCGCGATTTCTGAGCGAACTTCGGAATCGAAAAGGACACTAGGAACGCCATGACTCTGGTGCCGCTTTTGAACCCGAAGTTCGCAACCGTGCCCGCCGCGCGATCATGCGAACTTCGGGTTCACGGCACCAGGCCTCCTCGCGCACCTTCTCGGCGAGCTCGGTGTAGATCGAGATGTTGCCGCCGAACAGCGACTGGATGCCGGCGCCGATATTGCCGATGACGCTGCGTAAGCGCACCGTAATGCCGCGTACGAGGCCGAGGTATTGCGTGATCCGATGGCCTTCGATCTCGTTGGTGGTGGTGACGAGCATTGATCGTCCTCCGATGCTGCCGTGACGGATTCGTTCAACGCGTGCGGCCTGCGCGATTGAGCGCGAGCAGGCCGCCCACTCTATGCCATCTTTCGATACCCGGCCGCGGCGCGCGGTGTGAACCAGTTCGCACCCGAGCGCTCGCGCGCGCCGGGCAAAAAAGATTTCGCGATGTGATCGCGTTCACCTTCGTTTTCGCGACGATCGAATACACCAGCCTCACAAGTGAGAACACACTTGCACCGAACCCGGGCACCGAACCCCGAGTGCCGAACCAACCCTCGAAGGAGCAACTGCCATGACCAAGCTCGTCCTCGCCGCCGTCGCCGCCCTGTCGATCATCGCGAGCCCGGTGCTCGCCGGTCCGTATGATGCGGGCAGCTCGAACTCGTACAACGGCGACTTCCAGCTGCAGGGCCGCTGAGACGCCGCATCGAGCGGAGTCTCCAACGCTTGCACCACCCCACACCCAAACCCAAAGGAACAACTCCCATGACCAAGCTCATCCTCGCCGCCGTCGCCGCCCTGTCGATCATCGCGAGCCCGGTGCTCGCCGGTCCGTACGAAGCCGGCACTGCGACCTCGTACAACGGCGACTTCCAGCTGCAGGGCCGCTGAGCGTCGCGCAAGCGGCGTCTCGTCGAGATGCGATCGAAGCGGCCGGCGCTGCCGGCCGCTTCTGTTTTGCGGCCAGATTCGTCAGAACTGCGATACGACCTGGTCCCGCGCGGTGTTGCGGACGATCGTCTTGAGAGAAGTAGTTCATCGTCTCCTCCCGCCTTGAAGAGCCAGGTGCAGTGGCCCTATTGTCCGCGCCCCACACCGATGCACAAGGCGGACGAGACATGCCGATCAGCCAGAAAATCCGCGACTTGATCCGATCCGCCTGGGACGACGGCGCGCCCTGTCTGGTCGCCACCGACGGGCCGGACGGCCCCAACATCTCGGTCAAGGGCAGCATGGTCGTGTTCGACGATGACCATCTCGCCTACTGGGAGCGAAGCAAGAAGCAGGCGCTCGCCAACCTCGCCCACGACAAGCGCGTCTGCATCATGTACGCCAACTTCACCGCGCAGCGCGCCGGCAAGCTCGCCTCCGGCTTCCTGCGCTTCTACGGCACCGCCGAGCTGCACGAGTCGGGCCCGGTCCACGACAAGATCTTCAAGCTGCTGCTGCCGCGCGAGCAGACCCATGTCGGCGC
>DASYFD010000221.1:0-3612 GCA_036498625.1 Xanthobacteraceae bacterium
CTTGGCGCCCGCCACTTCCTGCTCCTCGATGGCCACGATCTGGCCGACCCCATGGGCCGGATAGACGATGAACTCGCTGGTCTTGAAGCCTTGACGTTGGGTCGTCTTCTTGTTTGTCATACTTGGAGTTGCTCCTTCACCGTCCGGCTTGCCTCGACCGAACGATTTGGCCACTGGGGCTCCGCGCGGCGCGTTGCTGCGTGGAGGGTGTGATATCCTCCGGCCGGGGCCGGCCTTCTTGGTCCGCCTGGTCGCGGCGGAACTCTTCTTCGTCCCGGAAGCCTTCTTAGCCGCGGAAGCCTTCTTGGTCGCGGAAGCCTTCTCGGTCCTATGACGCGTTTTTCCTGCCACGATACCCGCGTGGATCTCACGCCCCTGTCTGACGGTTCCTCGGAAACCCCCAAAAAAATATGCTCCCGACCGGGGAGCCTTCAGATATGGGGGTTGGTGCTCATTTTCAGCATATATAGCACATTTCTCGCAAAAATCAAAGCTTTACGGCAGAGCAAAAGCGTATTTCTGGCATGCGGGCGCGATCAAATTCCCGTCCCTGGTTAACAGTCCCGGGAGCGCGGCCGAAACTTGAATTGGGGCCGGCGGACCGACGCGGCTAGTCGCCGGTACCGGGATCGGGCGAAAAATGCTCGAACTTGTCGGGCACGTCGTCCCAGGCCTTGGCGTCGGCCGGGGGGTCTTTCTTGGCCGTAATGTTGGGCCAGGTCTTGGCGAATTCCGCATTGAGGCTCAGATATTTCTCGAGCCCGGGCTCGGTGTCCGGCTTGATTGCCTCGACCGGGCATTCAGGCTCGCAGACGCCGCAATCGATGCACTCGTCGGGATGAATGACGAGCATGTTGGCGCCCTCGTAGAAGCAGTCGACCGGGCACACTTCCACGCAATCCATGTACTTGCACTTGATGCAACTTTCGACCACGACGTAAGTCATTACCACTGCTCTCCGGATGCGGGCCGCTGAGTAGCGCAAGGCCTCCGCCCAAGCAAGGCAGGCGGCGGCTCAAAACTCGTCCTCGCCCCGGAAATGCGCGATCGCCCGCCGCTCGCGCTTGGTCGGGCGGCCGCCTCCGGACTGCCGCACGGCCGCAGCCGGTGCGGACGTGGGCTCGGCCGGCGGCGTCAAATCTTCCACCAGGACGCGCGCGCTTTCAGCTCCGCCCCGACGCTCCGCAAATGCCGCAACCTTGAGAACCCGCACCGACCGGTCGAGCGCCACCGTCACCACATCGCCCACTCGCACCGCGCGGCCGGCGGCGTCGATGCGCTGGCCGTTCACCCGCACATGGCCGGAACCCGCGAGCGCCGCCGCCGCCGAGCGTGTGCGCACCACCCGGGCATGCCAAAGCCACTTGTCGATGCGCTGCCGATCCAATGTAAGGCCTTGAGCTAGCGCCGCTCCTTGGCGTCGGCCTCGAGCTGCTCCTTGAGCGCTGCGAGCTTGGCAAAGGGCGAATTCGGATCCGGCGCCTTGTCGCGACGTTCCCTGCCCTCGCCGCGGCCTTTGAGGTACTTGGCCCGCAACTCGGGATCACGCTCGGGACGATCGCCGCCGCCGCGGCCAGGCCGGTCCGGTCGCCCGTGGCGCTCGGGACGGTCGCCACGATCGGTACGGTTTTGATCGGGACGCCTTTGATGCGGGCGATTCTGCTCCGGCCGCGTTTGCTCGGCGCTCGCCTGATCGGGGCGATTTTGGTCGGAACGCCCTTGCCGATGCCGGCGCGGCCGGCGGTCTTGCCGCGGCTGCGCGTCCGCTGTCTCGCCGGCGCCGGTCACGGCTTCGCCCACAGCCGCTGAAGCCGCCAGATCGCCGGCAGCCGGCAATTGGGAACCTGTCCGGTCCGGGTTTTCGGAACGCGCATGCGACGGCGCGCGCTCGCGCGAAGGCCGCCGGGGCCGCCTTGGACCCTCCAGGCGGCCCAGGCGCCACACCTCGACGAATTGCGAGTCGTCGGCCACGACCTCGGCCGCGGGAGCAGCCGCCGATGCCATCGGCTCCGTTGGAGCGGCAGCCGGCGTCTCCGGCTGGGGCGCTGGCGCCTCCGGCGTTGGCGATTCGGTTTCAGCGGGCGGCGTCAGCGACACTTCACCCGGCAATGGCGGCACCAGATCGGCAATCGAGCCCGAAGTCGCATCTCCCATCGTGACGATCGGCTCGACCGATCCGGCGGGCTTGGGGGTGGCCTCGGCCACAGCTTCGCTTTCTGATTCGCTCGCGGAAGCAATCGTCGCTGCGGCCGTGGCCGGTTCGGCTGCCGCCGGTTCGGTCTCGATCGGGACCGGCATCGCTTCGCCATCCGGCGAGGGCGCCAAATCGGTCATCGAGCCGGAAGCCGTGTCTCCCATCTGGGCGATCGGCTCGACCGACTCCCCCGATACGGTCGCGGCTTCAGCCGGCGCCGATTCGGGCGATTCGCTCGCAGGCGCCTCGGGCGCGGACGCTGCCAAGGCCGCCGGCTCCGGCGGTCTGGGCCGCTTTTCCATCCGATAGCCCAGCGACCGCAGGATGGCCGCAAAGTCCTCGCCGGCGCAGCCGACCAGCGATGTCATCCCGACCACAACGGTAAAGGTGCCCGATCCGTCGAAGGCGGCCGCCGGCTTGACCCCGGGCGCGCCGTCCCGCCAGGCCAGGGCCGGCCGGATGATGTCGGCCAGCCGCTCCAGCATGTCGACGCGCACGGCGCGCTCGCCGCACACCCGGTATCCGGCGACCGTATAGAGGGCGTTGTCGATCTCCTTGTCGGCCGCGATCGATGTGCGTCCACTGCCCGCCAGGCGCTCAACCGACTCGAGCCCGGCGGTGGCGCGGTCGCCTTGCTTGAGGGCCCAGAGCTGGAGCGCGAGCACGCGCGGCGCCGGCTTCAGCAGCGGCGGGATATAGATGTTGTAGGCGCCGAAGCGCACGCCGAACTTGCGCAAGGTTGCGCGCGCCGGCTGATCGAGCCCTTTGACGTCCTCGGCGACCCGGCGGCGATCGAGCACGCCCATGGCCTCGACCAGCTGGAAGGCGACGCCGCGGGCGATGCCGGTGATCTCCTCGCTGGCGGCGAGTTGCACCAAGGGTCCGAGCAGCTTCTCGACATGAGCCTTCAGCCAGAGGTCGAGACGGTTCTGCGCGATCTCGCGCGGTGCGCCGGTGAGCTGCTCGTCGGCAATGAGGCGCAGGCGCGGCTTGAGCACCTCCTCGCCGGCGACGAGCTTGCCGACCGCTTGGCCGAGCCAGCGGATCGCCCCATCGGCGGCGAGCACGATCTGCTCGTCGCCCGCCTGCGCGAGCCGCGCCGCGCGCGCGTCGATCTCGCCCGCCAGCGCCTTCTGGGCGGCGCCGGCCAGGGCCTTTGCCTCGGAGCCGGCCGCCGAGGCCGCCGGCGTGAACATGAATCCATCGAGGCGACCGATCACATGGCCCTCGACCACCACCTCGCCGGTCTTGCTGATGTCGGTATCGAGCGCGGAATTCTCGCGCAGGCGCCGCATCAGCACGCTGGTGCGGCGATCCACGAAACGCTCGGTCAGCCGCTCATGCAGCGCGTCCGACAGCCGATCCTCGACCGCGCGCGCGACCTCCTGCCAATGCTCCGGATCCGCCAGCCAGTCCGG
>DASYFD010000222.1:0-3766 GCA_036498625.1 Xanthobacteraceae bacterium
ATCCGGGCCACCAACTATCTCTACAACACGGCGCCGCGCGACGGGACCGTGCTCGGGCTCGTCGATCGCGGCATGCCGACGGCGCCGCTGCTCTATGGGGACAGGTCGCAGGCGCGGTTCGATGCGGTGCGGCTTTCCTACGTGGGCAGCATCATGCGCGAGACCGGGATGGGGGTGATGTCGGCGCGCTCCAAGGTGAAGAGCATCGAGGATGCGAAAACCACGCCCATGTTCTTCGGCGCCACCGGGCCGGAGACCGATCCGGCGATGTATGCGCGGCTGGTGAACGATCTCGTCGGCACCAGGATCAAGATAATCAACGGCTACAAGGGACAGCCGGAAGAATTTCAGGCGGTGGAGAAAGGCGAGCTGGACGGCTTGTTCATGAGCGGGTGGTCGGGCCCCGGCCGGGCTTATGTGCGCGACCAGATCGGCAAGGGCCAGATGCGGCTGCTGGTCCAGATGGCCCCGAGCCGCGACCCGCAGCACCAGGACACGCCGACGATCATGGATTTGGTGAGCGCGCCGCGAGACCGCCAGATCGTCGAGCTGGTGATGGACCGCGTATCGCTGGGGCGGCCCGTGGTGGCGCCGCCGGGACTGGCGCCCGACCGCCTCGCCCTGCTGCGCTCGGCCTTCCGGCAGGCGATCGAGGATCCCGAGCTGCGAGCCGATGCGGAAAAGCAGCGCCTGGCGATCGATCCGACCATGGGCGAAGAGGCGCAGGACATCATCCGGCGTCTCTATCGATCGCCGCCCGAAGTGGTCGAACGGATGCGCAGAATCGTGCAATTATCCGAGCCGTAGATCATTGCGGCCGCTGACGAGATTTACGTCACGGCACGCGTGCGCCGCGAGAGCTTGTCGAGCTCGGCCGCGACCTGATCGGGCCGCTCCAGCGGCGTGAGGTGGCGCGCCCCGGGAAGCACCGTCAGGGTGGAGCCGGCGATCGCGGCGTGCATCGCCTGCGCCATGGCGGGGGGCGTGGCGTAGTCCTCCTCGCCCACCACGATCGCGGTCGGCACCTCGATCGACGGCAGCCCGGAGCGCAGGTCGCAGGCGCCCAGCATCCGGCAAGTCTGCGCATAGACCGCCACGTCATTGCGCAGGAAGACGTCGACGCAGTCCTTGACCGTCTGCGGATTGTCGGCGCGGAACTGGTCGCCGAACCAGCGTGTGACCTGGAAATCGGTGAGCGAGGCCATGCCGGCTGCGAGCGCGGCATTTGCTCGCTGCTCCCAATTCTTGGGTGCGTCGGCGCCGTACCAGGCCGTGGTATCCACCAGGCCGAGCGCCGACACGCGCGCCGGATGGCGGATCGCGAAGGCGAGCGCGATGCAGCCGCCCATGGAGGCGCCTGCCGCGAGCGCGCTCTGCCAGCCGAGCGCGTCAAAGAGATCGGCAAGATCGTCGGCATGCTGCTCCACCGTGACCGGCCCTGCGGGCTTGTCCGAACGGCCGTGCCCGCGGCAATCATGGATCAGCACGCAAGCCTCCGCCGCCAACCGCTCGGCGACCGGACGCCAGAATGAGCGGTCCATGGCGAGCGAATGGACGAGAACGATATGCCGGCCGGGAGCCGGATGATCATAGAGCGTATAGGCGAGGCGCGTGCCGTCGCGCGCCCTCGCCTCGCCTTCGGAGCTCGGCATCGGGTTTCGGTCCTTCAGGCCTGCAGCGCGTCGACGAAACCGAGCTGCAGCAGGAGGCCCAGCTCGTCGCCGAAGTACCAGGCCTGCTTCCACTTGCCGTCGACCACCCGCATGACGCCGATCTCGGTGACGTCCACGTGCTTGCCGGCCGGCGGCAGGCCATAGAGCGGCTTGCTGTGCACCGCGGCGAGCCGGAAGCGCATCCAGACGTTCTCGCCCTCGGCGATGAAATCTTCGATCCGGTCGTGGCGATCCGGCATCGCATCGGTGATGTTCTGGCTGGGAACGCCTTTGCGGTCACCATAGTCGCGCAGATGCTGGAAGCCGACGCGGGCCTGCTTGAAATCGGGTGCTTGCTCGCTCTTGGGCAAGGGTGTCGATCCCTTCGAGCGCGCAATCAGCAGCCGATTACGATGCTCGATCGTGGCGAGCGGACCGGCCTGCAGGCGCTTGATCACCACATCGGGATCCTCGCCGGCATTGCTCAGCGGCGGCGCGATGGTCTTGCCATCCCGGCGGGGCGGCATTTTTGCGCCCAGCTGGTGCATCAGGCCGGCTTCGTCGGCCATGAACCAGCTCTCGGTGACCTTGCCGTCGGCCAACCGGAACATCGCCATCTCCAGGAACTCGAATTTCTTGCCGGTCGGCGGGATGCCGAGGAAATTGCCTTGGTGGGTGCCGCTGACCCGGAAGATCATGCCGACCCGGTCGCCCTCCGCGATCATGCTCTCGATCACGTCGGTGCGATCCGGAAAGGCCGTGCGCAAATTCGGGCCCGGATTGGGGAAGTCCTGGTCCTGCGCATTCTTCGCCAGATGCTCGATGCCGGCGCGCAGCCGCTTGGCGCCCGGCGCCGTCAGCTCGCGCTGGACCGCGGCCTCGTCCTTGGTGCCCTGCGATTCCTTGAGGCGGCGAACCACGTCCTTGTTGCGCTCGAGATCGGCGGCCGGCGATTGGGCGACCAGCCGTGCGGGGTGGACGGCGGAGAGCGCCAGACCGGCACCGATCGTGCCGGACAACAGCGTGCGGCGGCTCAACATGTGTGCGTGTCCTCCAAGAAGCATGGGATCGAAGGTGGCTTTGAAAATCGCTGCAACAGTGTGCCCGCTCGCCGCGCCGCCCACAATGCCTGCCGGGTGCGGCTCCGGCGCCACCGGCGCCTCATGCCGGGCGCTCCCGCCGGACCGAGACGCTCATATTCTGATCCGGGCGGTTTACCCGTTAAGCATAACGCCTCGTTTCCAAACAGGGTTACCAAAATCTTGGCAGCCCTCGCGAAACCGGACTACATTGCAGGCAGGACGCCGGCCGCACCGCGGCAAGCCCATCGGCCCGCCTGAGATGGTGCCGGGCTACCGCGACAGGCCGGGGGTCGCGTCAGCATCGAGGAGTGAGGCAAATGCCCTTCGCCAGCCGTCATGCCTGCATCCTGAGCGTGGCTTTGCTTGCCGTCGCCGGCTCTGCCCTGCCCGCGGCGGCTGCGGACAAGGTCAAGCTCGCCGCCATCACCCGCACCGTCTTCTACGTTCCGCTCTGGGTCGCGATGCATCAGGGCTTCCTCAAGGACGAGGGCCTCGACGTCGATGTCACGTTCTTCGACAATGCGGGCCGCACCGACGAGATGCTGCGCACCAACGAGATGCAGTTCGTGCTGCGCTCGCCCGAAGCCGCCATGATGGACGCATACCGGGGCGGCTCGTTGCGGATCATCGCCGGCGGCGTGAGCAAGCTGCCGCACTTCGTCATCGCGCAGCCCTGGATCAAGACGCTGGATCAGCTCAGGGGCGCCAATTTCGGCGTTCTTTCCGCCAAGGAAGGCACCACCTACATCGTCCAGGACATCGCCAAGGCGGCCGGCCTGACCCCGGCCGACTATAAGATCAGCGTCGTGGGGGGATCGCCGACGCGCTGGAAGCTGCTCAAGGAAGGCAAGATCGACGTCGGCCTGCAGCCCATCCCCAACAGCTATGAGGCGGAGGCGGCCGGCTTCAGCAATCTCGGCTCGGCCATCAATTTCGTGCCCAACTGGCAGTTCACCGCGGTCAATGTCGACGAGAAATGGGCCGAGCCGCATCGCGACATCGTGGTCCGTTTCCTGCGTGGGCTGCAGCGCG
>DASYFD010000223.1:0-20475 GCA_036498625.1 Xanthobacteraceae bacterium
AGCGCCTATACCCAGACCGCGCGGCCCGGTGCCCGCGCCCCCCATGTGGGTTTGCCCGGCGGCCGTTCGACCCTCGATCTGTTCGGGCGCGGCTTTACGCTGCTGCGTCTGGGTCCCGATGCTCCGGGCGGGGAGGGGATGCTGCGGGCCGCGAGGGAGGCGGGCGTTCCGATCCGGGCGGTCGCGCTCGACCAGCCCGAGGTCCTCGAAGTCTATGGGCGGGCGCTTGTGCTGGTGCGGCCCGATGGCCATGTGGCCTGGAGGGCCGACGTGGAGCCGCTGCAGCCGGCCGCCGTCATCGACGCGGTGCGGGGCGCGCAACCGATCACCCGCGAAGGCCGCTCGCGGCTTGAGGCGGCCTCGTGAAGCACGCTAGAACGGCCTCGTCCCAAACCTGCCGCGCCGGCGGCGCGCACAGGCAGGCACGGCCGGGACCCGGGAGAACCAAGTCATGAAGCACGACACGCTGGCTCCCTATTATTCCGAGCTCGGCCGGCTGAAATTTTCGCCGGGCTGGGCGCGGCCCGAGCCCTCGATGTGGCCGGTGCCGAAGCCGAAATTCAAGCCGGCGGTCTGGCGCTATGGGCCGGCCCGGGCGGCACTCGACCAGGCCGGCGAGTTCGTGCCGGTCGAGCAGGCGGAACGGCGCAACCTGATCATGGTCAATCCGATCGAGGGCAACCTCTACGCCACCACCCGCAATCTGGTGGCCGCGTATCAATGCGTGAAAGGGGGCGAGACGGCGCGCACCCATCGTCACACGCCGGCCGCGCTGCGGTTGGTGCTGGAGGCGAAAGCGGGCACCTATACGGTGGTGAATGGCGCCCGGGTCGATATGCTGCCCGGCGACGTGGTGCTCACGCCCTCGTGGAGCTGGCACGGCCACGTCAACGAGACCGACCAGACCAGCTTCTGGATCGACTTCCTCGACATCCCGTTCGTGCAGCTCTCCGAGGCGATGTTCTTCGAGCAATATCCCCCTGGCGGCCTCGAGCCGATCACGCAGAGCGGCGCCACCCCGTTTCGTATCCCGTCTGCGCCGGCGCTCGGCGGCGGCCGCGACGCCAAGCTCGTGGAGATCGCCCAGGGCATCATGCCGACCATCGCGCTGCACCTGATGCGCCAGCCCGCCGGTGGCGGCGTGGACTTTGCCAAGACCACGAGCAACAATATCTATGCGGTGATCAGCGGCAACGCCCGCTTCACTGCCGAGGGCGGCGTCGCCGAGACGCTCGGGCCCGGCGACGTGATCGCGGTCCCGTGCTGGCACCAGCATGCGGTGGCGGCGGTTGACGACGCGACCATCCTGCGCGTGTCGGACGAGCCGCTCCTGGCCAAGCTCGGGTTGGGACGCCTGGAGGCACATTGAGCGGGCCGGGAATCGCGGCAAGCTCGGGAGCGGTTCCGATGGGCAAGCGAGCCGCCACGGCGGATTCGGAAGAAGAGCTCGCCCGGCGGACACTCGCCCAGCTCAACGGGCAGATTGCCTTGACCGAATGGTCCCTGCACGGCATTCCGGCGCCGGCCCGCCGCCCGCATCGCTGCAATCCTGATCGAGCCGGCGGCAAATCGTGAGCGGCCTTGCTTGCTGCCGGGCGGCACGCTTAGCTGTGCGCGCAGATTGAGATTTCACCATACAATTGGAAGGTTCCATGACCGATCAGCTGAGAGAGACGCTCACCAATGCGGGCCGGGTGCTGGTGAGCGAGGACCAGGGCGACTACGTGGCGGGCCACATCACGGTGCGGCTGCCGGGCGATCAGGAGCGCTTCCTGATGAAGCCGGCTGGCATCGGGCTCGACGAGATGTCGCCGGAGAATATCATCACGGTCGATCTCGAGGGCCGCAAGGTCGGCGGCACCATGCCGCGCCACAACGAGGTGTTCATTCATTCCGAGGTGCTGCGCGCGCGTGCGGACATCCATTCGGTGATCCACACCCACGCCACCCATGCGGTCGCCTTCTCGTCGCTCGGGCGTCCGCTGCTGCCGGTCGGCAACGACGGTTCGGTGTTTGGCGAGGGCGGCGTGCCGATCTTCTCGGAGACCACCGATCTCATCATCAGCCAGGAGCGCGGCCGGGCGGTCGCCCGCTGCCTCGGTGGGCGTCCGGCTTTGATCCTGCGCAACCACGGCATCGTAACGGCGGGCCATTGCATCGAGGAGGCGGTCTGGCTCGCCTTGAAGCTGGAGCGGGCCTGCCGGGTGCAGCTCCTGGCCGAAGCCGCAGGCGGGCCGAAGCTGCTGGCCGAGGGCGTGGATCTCGCGAAGAAGAGCGGGCGCGCCAATCGCAGCGACCTGCACACCAACGTGTTCAACTATTTGGTGCGGCGCTGGGCTTGCGCCCATTGCGGCGGCGAGGTCAAATCACCCACCGCGGTCACGACCTACGAAATGCCGCCGGAATGATCATGCTTTGATTGTTTGATCCCGCCCATCGATAGCAAGGAGAGCCATAGGTGCGTTATATCGACGCCTACAATCATTTCTTCCCGAAGCGATACTACGATGCCCTGCTGGAGACGCCGGCCGGCGCCAAGGACCTCGGCAAGCGGGTACGAGGGATTCCGGCACTTTCCGATCTCGATGAGCGGCGCCGCGTGGTCGAGCTGTTCGACGATTATACGCAGGTCCTCTCGCTCGGATTGCCGCCGGTGGAGCGGCTCTGGGGCCCCGACCAGTCGCCGCAGATGGCCCGCCTCGGCAATGACGGCCTCGCCGAGATCGTCGCCCGCCACGGGGACCGGTTCGTGGGCTATTCGGCCCTGCTGCCGATGAACGCGCCGGAGGCCGCCGTCGTCGAGGCCGAGCGGGCGCTCAAGAACGGCGCCAACGCCATCCAGCTTGCCACCAATGTCAACGGTCACGCGCTCGACGAGCCTCAGTTCTTGCCCGTCTTCGAGGTCATCGCCAAATCCGGCAAGCCGATCCTGCTGCATCCCTCCCGCACCCGCGACATGCCGGATTATCCGGCCGAGAAGCATTCCAAATACGAGATCTGCAGCGTGCTCGGCTGGCCCTACGAGACCGGCGTGACGCTGGCGCGGTTGGTGTTCTCGGGCATCATGGATCGCTATCCGGACCTCAAGGTGATCGCACATCATCTGGGCGGCGTCATTCCATATCTCGAGGGCCGCGTGGCGCACAGCTTCGATCAGCTGGGCGCGCGCACGTCGGACGAGGATTATGCATCGCTGTTGAAGAGCCTGAAGAAGCGTCCCTACGACTATTTCAAGGACTTCTACGGCGATACCGCGGTCGAGGGCGCGCGCGCCGCCACCGTCTGCGGCCTCGATTTTTTCGGCGCCGGCCACGTGCTGTTTGCGTCCGACTGCCCGTTCGACAAGGAGAAGGGCCCCGGCTACATCCGCTCGACCATCGCGGTCATCGAGTCGCTCGGGCTTTCGATTGCCGACCAGGAGCGCATCTGCCATCGCAACGCCGAGCGGATGTTCGGGCTCGCGCCCGCAAAATAATACGCTACGCTGCAAGCCGTCCCGCCGCGCTCAACGAGGCCCGACATGACGCAGATTCTTTCCCTTGCGCAACCGGTGCGACGCCGTCCGGGAGAGCTCGGCGTCCATTCGCTCGACCGGTTCAGCTTCGCGGTGCCCGACCTTGAGGCCGGGCGGAAATTCTACGAATCCTTCGGCCTCGACGTGCGGGCGTCCCGAAACGCCCTTGACATCCATACCCACGGCCATCCGCATCGCTGGGGATCGGTGGTGGAGGGGCCGCGCAAGCGGCTGCAATTCATCTCCTTCGGCGCGTTCGAGGAGGACCTGCCGCGCTTTCGCGAGCGGCTCGAGTGCTTGCGGCTCGAGCAGGTCGACCCACCGCCCGGGCTCGAATCGAACGGCATCTGGCTGCGCGATCCCGACGGCACCGCGATCGAGATCAGGGTGGCGGAGAAGACCTCGCCCAACGCAAAATCATCCTTCGACAACGTCTCGGCCGGCCCCGGTGTGCAGAGCGCCCCCAGCCGCAGCCGAGTCCCGGTGGTGCGGCCGCGCCGGCTCGCCCATATCCTGGTCTTCACGCGCGATATCCCGCAGGCCATCAAGTTCTACGGCGAGGTTCTGGGGCTGCGGCTCTCCGACCGCTCGGGCGACATGATCGCGTTCATGCACGGCATCCACGGCAGCGATCATCACATGATCGCCTTCGTGAAGTCGGAAGGGCCGGGGCTGCATCACCTGAGCTGGGACGTGCCGTCGATCAACGAGATCGGCATCGGCGCCATGCAGATGGCGGACAAGGGTTTCACCGCCGGCTGGGGCTTGGGCCGGCACGTGCTCGGATCAAACTACTTCCACTATGTGCGCGATCCTTGGGGAAGCTACGCCGAGTACTCGTCCGATATCGACTATGTTCCGGCCGATCACGATTGGAAGGCGGCCGATCATCCGGGCGAGGATTCCTTCTATGTCTGGGGTCCGACACCGCCGCCTGATTTCGCGTTCAACTACGAGGCGGTCCCGTAGCCAGCCTGCGGGGGAGCGGCAGCTTACGCTTGCGTGAAATCCTCGCCTCGCGGCTGCTGCGCATCCACGGGCGGGAGCGCGGCGCCCGGCCATCGCTCGTGGGTCAGCGGAATCGTCAGCTTGGCCTCCATTCCTTTCGGTCCGAAGGACTGCTCCACCTTGCCGTTGAGCTGGCGTTCGATCACCGTGTGGATGAGCTTGGAGCCGAAGCCGGGGCGTCGGTTGCGCTTGTGAGGAGGGCCGTTGCGCTCCTTCCAATCGACCAGCAAGGTCAAGCCTTTGTCGGTCCTTTGCACCGACCAGGTCACCTCGACCCGGCCCGGGCGCGCCGAAAGACTGCCGTATTTGCTGGCATTGGTCGCGAGCTCGTGCACTGCGGCGCTCAGCCCGAAGGTCGGATCGGGCTCGAGGAAGACGTCAGGACCGTCCAGCGATATTCGATCGAGATACGGCGCCAGCAGCGGATTGAGAATTTCCATCAGCGACGCCGATCGCCAGCCGCTCTCGGTGATCAGCCGGTGGGCGTTTGCCAGCGCCAGGACCCTGGCCTCGTATTTGGGCACCAGCTCGGCGATGTTCTTCGAGTTCTTGGCGGTCTGCGAAAACAGCGCAAGGAGCTGGGCAAACAGATTGCCAGAGCGATGACGCAATTCGCGGATCATCAGCTCGTGGCGTTGATCCAATTGGCGGCGCTGGATCGCGCTGGCGATCATGTTGGCGACCGCGGCGAGGAAGGAGACGTCGTTCTCGCTGAAATTGCGCCGCCGGGTGGTGTGCACGCCGAGCACCCCGTAGGTGCGGCCGTCGCGTCCCGCGATCGGGATCGTGAGCCCGCTGACGACACCATGCTGATGCAGCAGCGGCTGTCCGTCGAATCGGGTCTCGGAGGCGAGATTCTCCACGATCACCGGGCCGCCGGCTGCCAGCGTGAAGCCGGCCTGCGAGTTGCGGTCGGTCGACACCAGCGCGGTGCCGACCAGTCCCGGGGTCCATCCCGCACCCGCCCTGAGCAGCAGCTCGGCGTCGCCGGGTACCAGCTCGAGGATCTTCACCAGCTCGACGTCGAGGGTGGCCGCGATGGTCTTGACCGATTCATCGAAGAACCGTTGCAGCCCGAGCTCGGTCAGGGCCTGGGCGCCGATGCGCGCCACCGCTTCCTGCTGGCTGGCGCGAATCCGAAGCTCGCGATGCATCCGGGCTCGGTCGGTCACGTCCCGGCATATGCCGAGCAATTTTGTCGGCACTCCGCCGTCAAGCGCGACGGTGGCAAGGGTCTCGATCCACCGCTCGTCGGTGCCGGCCCTCGGCCGAAGCCGGTATTGCACGCGGCGGGGCGTATGGGTGCGCAGGGCCTCCTGCATGGCGGCGACGACGGAGGGCCGATCGTCGGGATGCACATCATCCTCGAGGATCATCTTGGTTACATCCAAGCTGCCCTTCGGCAGCCCGCAGACTGCCTCGATGTTGCTCGACCAGGTCGCCCGCTTGGTGGAGATATCCCACGACCAGATCCCGATGCGGCCCGCCTCGAGCGCGACGCTAACCAGCTCGCTATCGGGAAAGAAAGACTGCTCGGGACTTGGCTCCGAAGACGGACTATCGGCATCCTCTTGGCCGCTCTCGCGCTGTCGAGATTCGGCTGCTGTCATAGGGAACCGTACCCGTTCGCGACCTCAATATAGGCCGAACGCCGAGGCGACTGGACCGGGAGCCGCCGGGGCTCGAGCGCTCGCGCCCGGCTGCGACGGGACTTGGCGCCCCCTGGCCGCTTCCTCGGCCCGCAGGCGGGGCGAGGTGTCCGGGAGCACCACGACCTTGGTGCCGAGATTGACGTGGGTGTAAAGGTCAATGACGTCTTCATTGGTAAGCCGCACACATCCGCTCGATACTTTCTTGCCGATGGTGGTCGGATCATTGGTGCCGTGAATACGATATTGTGTGTCACCGAGATACATGGCGCGTGCGCCGAGCGGATTACCAGGTCCTCCGGCTACCCAGCGCGGCAGGTACTCTTGCCTTTTTATCATTTCGGCCGGCGGAACCCAATCGGGCCACTCCGCCTTGCGTGACACTTTTTGCACGCCCGACCAGGTGAAACCTTCGCGTCCCACCCCGATCGCGTAGCGGATCGCCCGGCCACCACCGAGCACATAGTATAGGTAGGTGTGCGGGGTGTCGATCACAACGGTTCCGGGCGCTTCCTGCGTCGGATAGCTCACCGTCTGGCGGCGCAATTCCTCGGGTACGGCGATTTCGTCCTGCGTATCGTTTGCTGACTGATCGCGCAGGACCTGGTCGAAGATCGTCGTGGTCGGCCGGTTGGTATCGACCATCGCGAGGGGCCCGCTCCAGGCGACCGCCGGACAGCAGCCGATCGCCAGTCCCAAACACCACGCGGAAGCCGAGCTTCTGACTGTCTTGCCTGCCATCACCAGCCTCCATACGCCGTAGCGTGCCCGTGACTACAAGCGCCCTCGCTATCCAAAGGTTCCGCGCTGGGGTTGCTGATTGGTGCAAGGGAGAGGCGATGCGCGCTGCAATACTAGCCGCGTTGCCACACTTGGGTTCGCGATCGGCTCAAAGAGGCGTGCCCGGGTATCTCGCGTCAGGTCACGCAGCTTTGCGCAAGGCTCGCCGCGGACGAGTTGTCCATCTGCCATCCGAAGGCCGACTCGCAACCGTCCATGGATTTTGGGGCGGGCGCGGCCGGCACCTGCACTTCGAACGGCGCGGCGTCCGGCGGGCGGACAATGACCCTCATGCGGTCGCTCTTGGATGCGCGATTGACGACGGTGTCAGCCATCCCGGGCTCGAGGCTCGCGCCGGTCTTTGGCGCGACAAGCGCAGCCGGGAGCGCGAGCGAGACCGCGAAGCACAGCGCGGCGGAGGTCGCGCCCATGACGCCAAGGAGATTTGCCGAGCGAAAATTCATCGACCTGTCCGTGCAAGGTCTGCCCCCGCGCCGTACTAACGTGCGCCACGGCGTTCTGTTCCACGAGACGAGCCGGAAGCCAGCCGCTTATGCGTCCGCAAGGCCCGGTCTGTGCCCGGCCAAGCGACAGCGGGCCCGATGCTGGGCCGGCCGCTTCCGCATTACAGTCATTATTTCAACGGGCTAGCCCATACCACGCTGCTCGCTTCGCGACCGGTCAGGCCGGCACCGGCCGGCCGCGGCGCTTGGCGTTGCGCTCGAAAAACAGGGCTTGGCTGGCGATCGCCGACACCATCGCGGGTTGGAAAGGCTTGGCGATTAGGAATGCCGGCTCGGGCCGCTCGCCGGTGAGGAACCGCTCCGGAAAGGCCGTGATGAAAATCACCGGCACCTCGTAAGTGCGCAGCAATTCATTCACGGCATCGAGGCCCGAGCTGCCGTCGGCGAGCTGGATGTCCGAGAGAATGAGGCCCGGCTTCTTGTTCTTCATCAGCGCGATCGCCTCGCCATGCGTGCTCGCCACGCCGATGACCCGGTGGCCGAGGCTCTCGATCAGCGCTTCGAGCTCCATGGCGATGAAAGGTTCGTCCTCGATGATCAGGACATCGGTCGCGATCTGGGCGGCGAGGTCACGCCCGGACTCCTCGATCAGCCGGCGCAAGGTCAGGACGTCGACATCGAGCACGCGCGCAGCATCCGCTTCGTCGAATCCCTCGAGGGCGACCAGCAGAAAAGCCTGGCGCGGCAGCGGCATGAGGTTGCCGAGCTTCTGCTCGCCGGGCCGCAGGGCCTCTTCCGGAAGCGCCGTCGCGTTGACCGAGAGCGAGTTCCAAATTTTGGTGAACAGCCGGAACAGCGCCACCCGCGGCCCGGACGCATCCTCCAGGACCGAGGGGTCGGCGATCATCGCCTCCAGCGTGGCCGTCACGTAGGCGTCCCCGGAGGTCTGGCTCCCGGTCAGGGCACGCGCATAACGGCGCAGATACGGCAAATCTTGCGTGACAATCTGTGATTTCGACACGTCCCCTCCAGAGCTGAGAACTGAACGATTCAGCGTAGCCGAGAAAACGCCCGTCGGGGGAGAAAGTTCCATAGCGGGCCGAAAAGCGGTGCCGCAGGGGGAACGGATCGATTGGGGTGGCGTTATGCCTTGTATGTCCAGGGTGAGCGCGGTCATTTCCGCGCCTCCCTTTTTGGATGCCGGGAACAGAAAATGAAAAGGCAGAAACCTCCGGGTCCGACAACAGCGGGTGAGACGCGGGCGCAAGCGGGCGCAAGCAAGGATGACAACATGGGATGGGTCGAACGCACACCGCTCCGCTCCTCGGCGACAGGGCCGCCGTCCGCTGCCGCCAATGCGTCAGTGACCGCGTCCGAGGGTCCGCCCAAGCGGGAAGCCGCCAGGAAAAAGGCGCGCGGACGCCTCGATCGCAGCGTTCTGGCCATGCTCGGCAAGGGCCTCGAGGATTGTTTTGATGAGGTCCGTAAGCAGGACGTGCCGGAACGTTTCAAATTGCTTCTCCAGCAATTTTGACGAGCCGCAGGACATAAGGATTGCGCCGATGACCCTGGCACCGTCGCTACGAGAGGCGATGCTTGGCGTCGTGCCGAGCCTGCGCGCATTTGCGATGTCGCTGTGCGGCAACGTCGATCGCGCCGACGATCTGGTGCAGGAGACCCTGCTGCGCGCAATCGCCAATATCAATTCGTTCGAGCCGGGCACCAACATGTCGGCATGGCTCTTTACGATCCTGCGCAATCTATTCCGTTCGGAGTACCGTAAGCGCCGCCGTGAGGTCGAGGACGGCGACGGCAGGTATGCGGAAAGCCTGAAATCGCATCCCGAGCAGCCCGGCCGGATCGAGTTCGAGGAGCTTCGCACTGCGCTCGGCCAGTTGCCGCCGGATCAGCGCGAGGCGCTTATTCTGGTGGGCGCGTCGGGGTTCTCCTACGAGGAAGCGGCGGCGATCTGCGACTGCGCGGTCGGCACGATCAAGAGCCGGGTCAATCGCGCGCGCACCCGTCTGGCCGAGCAGCTGGCGATCGACAGCGCCGATGATTTCGGGCCCGATCGCATGACGCGGGCCATTCTCAGCGCCGGCGGACGCGGCTGAATCGGCCGGCTCAGGGGTGCACGTCTTCGGTGAACCAATCGGTCGGCAGCTCATGGCCGAGGCCGCTCGCCTTGGCCTTGCGATATACCACCGCACCGGCAGCGGCGAATTGGTAGCCGAGCCCGATATTGTTCATGAAGCAGGTGACCTCCTGCGCGGACTTGCGGCCTGCGACCTTGCCGGCGATCAGCTCCGGCAGCGTCGGAAGCTTCTCGAAGTCCAGATCCACGACTGTCGACCAGCCGCGCTTTCCCTTGTCCTTCTCCGCAAAAGCGAGGTCGCGGGTGGTGACATGGGTGGGAGTCGCGTCGTGGGAATGGAGGACGATCCGATCGGCGCGCTTGAGCGCCTTCATCTCGATCTCGGGCCGCTTGATCGAGCTAAGATGAATGCCGGGCCTGATCCAGCGCTCGAAGAACACATTGTCGAGCGTATTGGTGGCGCACATGACGATGTCGGCGCCGTCGATGGCCTCCTCGGTCTGGGCGACCGGGACGACCTCGACCCCCAGCAGCGTGCTCATCTGGCTGCAGAAGGCTTCCCGGTTGACCGGGTTCGGGCTGAAGCAGCGGATCACCTCGATCGGCCGCACCGCGCAGGCGGCCATGAGCTGCGCGCCGGCTTGCCAGCCTGAGCCGAGGATGCCCACCGTCCTGGCGTTCTCGCGGGCCAGATATTTGACCCCCAGCCCGTTGGCGGCGCCCACGCGCATCCGTTGCATCACGCCGTCGGGCAGGATCGCCAGGGGTTCGCCGTTCTCGGTCGAGAACAGCAGCACCAGCCCGCAATAGCGCCCGTTGGGGGCGGCCGGCAATTTCTCGCGCCGGATATTGTTGCCCCGCTTCGGGAAGGTGACGATATCGGAATTGATGCGGACCGCGCCGATGCCGAGTTTCGGAATGACCCCGTCCATCGATTTGAGGGCATAGACCGCGTCCGGGCGCGACGTCGGCGTGATGCAGTCGGAACGCGTGCGCGTGATGCCGCGGCCTTCCGCCAGCTCCACGTAAGCTTCCTCCAGCACATCGATGCACTCGGGCATCGTCAGCAGCTTCTCGACATCGTCGTTGGACAGGATCAAAGTCATGTGGGGCGAGACCAATGCAGCGAGTGGATGGAGCGGACCGAAAGCTGCAAATCAAGAGTTGCAAGCCACGGCGCCTTTGCAAGCTTTGGCAGACGGGATGGGAGGAAGCAAGCCACAATGAGCGTACAACAGCTGACGAGGCTGCGCGTGGCGCTCGGCGACTATGCGCACACCATGCCGTTGAAGCAGCAGCAGATCGCCTCGCAATCCCTCGCTTTCGATTTCAACGAGGTCCAGCCGGTCTACAAAGTCTTCGGCACCATGGTGCGAGAGCAGGCCTTCGACGTCAGCGAGATGGCGATCGTGACGTATCTGCAGGCGAAATCCTACGGCAAGCCGATGGTGCTGCTGCCCGCCGTGATGATGGGACGCTTCCAGCATCATTGCATGTTGTACAACGCCGAGTTCGGCAGGATCACTCCATCCGACCTGCCGGGCCGCCGGGTCGGCGTGCGCTCCTTTGCGCAGACGACCGGCGTGTGGCTGCGCGGCCATCTGCAGAACGACTACGGGATCGACATCGACCGCGTGAGCTGGGTCTCGTTCGAGGATGCGCACGTGAACGAGTTCCGCGATCCGCCCCGGGTCGAGCGCGCCGGGCCGGAGAAGAATCTCGGCAAGATGGTGCTCGCGGGCGAGCTCGCGGCCGGCATCTACGGCGCCGAGCTGCCCGGCGACAAACGGCTCCAAAGCGTCATTCCGGAACCCGAGGAGGCGGCCCGGCAATGGCACGCCAGGCTCGGCGTGGTGCCGATCAATCACATGGTGGTGGTGCGGCAGGACTTGTCGCGATCGCAGCCGCAGACGGTACGGGAGGTCTACCGGATGCTGCTGGCGAGCAAGCGCGCCGCCGGATCGTCCAAGCCGGGCGGCCTCGACTTCCAACCGTTCGGCTTCGAGGCCTGCCGGCCGGCCCTGAAGATGATCATCGACTATTGCATGCAGCAGAAGCTGATACCCCGGCGTTTCGAGGTCGAGGAACTGTTCGACGACACCACGCGGGCGCTCGGCGCCTAGACCGAAGCCTGGGGCGGCAGGCTGGGCGCCGGCCGGCGTGGCCCCATTGCCGACGGGCCGTCGACTTTACCCCGGGGCAACTCTTATCCTGTAGCAAATTGCATCGAATGGCTGGTATCAACGCCCGTTGCGGAACCGTTGGGAGAACGCCTTGGTGGAATACGTTGATTCAAAGGCCGTTACACCGGCTCGATTGTGCCCCGCGGCATCGGCCGTGCGCCGGGCGCTGCTGACGAGCGTCGCCCTCGCCTCAATCGCCGCCGCATCGTGGATATCGGGGCCGGCGGTGGCCCAGACCACCCCCCATTTCTCCGATGACCCGCGCCTCGATTCAGGTGCGCCCCCCAACCGCATCGCCCGGCCAAGACGCGTCGTCAGGTCCAACCCCGAGCCCGGCCCCCAGGGGGGTCCCCAAACCGGCCCTAGGACCAGCCTCAAGACCGGTCTCAAGCCCAATTCCAAGCCCGAGCCTGCCAAGGACTTCGGCGGCATGCCGAAGGGCCCCCTCCAGATCGTCGTATCGATCGGCGACCAGCGGGTAACGCTGTACAGCAACGGGGTTCACGTCGCGCAAGGCCCGGTTTCGACCGGCGTGCCGGGCCGGCCGACCCCGATGGGCGTGTTCAGCATCATCCAGAAGGACCGCTTCCACCATTCCAATCTCTACAGCAATGCGCCGATGCCTTTCATGGAACGCATCACCTGGTCCGGCGTCGCGCTGCATGAAGGGCCGCTGCCGGGCTACCCGGCCTCGCACGGCTGTATCCGGATGACCCATGATTTCGCGGCGCGGCTTTGGGTAGTCGCCCGGCTCGGCGTGCGCGTGATCGTGGCGCGCAACGATGTGGTTCCGGTCGATTTCGCCCATCCGCGCCTGTTCGCGCCGAAGGTCAGGCCGGCCGAGCCTCCGGTCGCCAGCGCCGATCCTGAGAAGCATGTCGCGGCGGCCGCGCCGGTCAATTTCGCGCAGGCGACGGTCTCCAGCCCGGCGACCGCCACGGACCGAGCCTCTGCCAAGCCTCCCGATGCCGCTGCGCCGGATCCCGCCGCCGCCCCGGGGACCGCGAACGCGTTGCGGGGAACGGTCGAGGTGAGCGGCCCCGCCGCGTCCGAGACCACGGCAGCGGTCACGCCTCCGGAGCCCGCCCCGGCAGCCGAGCCGGCCGTTGTGCCCCAACCGGCTGTCGCCGATCCGCCCAAGGGCGCGCCTAATGCGGCCGATCCGGCCAAGATCGCCCCGCTACCGGCGTCGGGCAAGACCCGCGCCCTCGATCAGCCGGTCAAGCGCACCGGAACGGTGGCCGTCTTCATCAGCCGCAAGGAGAAGAAGCTGTTCGTTCGCCAGGGCTTCGAGCCGCTTTTCGAAACCCCGGTCGAGATCGATCATCCCGAGCAACCGTTCGGAACACACGTCTTCACTGCGCTTGGACTTGCCGACAATGGCGCCCGCATGCGCTGGAACCTGATGAGCATCGCGGCGGAGCCGCAACGGCAGCTGATTGCCGCGCGGATCGGGCCCAAGGCACATGTGGCGGCAAGAGCGCCGGAAGAGCGTCTGCCGTCGCAGACCGCCGCCCAGGTGCTCGATCGCATCCAAATTCCCCAGGAGGTGGTCGACCGGATCGGCGAGATTCTGTCGCCGGGCGCCTCGCTGGTGATCTCGGACCAGGGCCTGGGTCCGGAAACCGGCGTCGGCACCGACTTCATCGTGCTCACGCGCTGAGGCTGCCGCACGTTCCTGCGCGGTCGCATCATGAAGGAAACCGGTTTCCACTCCTGCGCACTATGCTCTAGGCTGCGGCCGCGCCGCCCGGGCGCGCCGGCAATTGAGTAGCCTCCGCAACAGCATGCTCGAAGGATTCACCCGTACCGAGATCAATACCAGCGGCGCGCGCATCGTCGCGGTGATCGGCGGCAAGGGCCCGCCGGTGCTGCTCATGCACGGCAACCCGTTCACCCATCTCTCCTGGCACAAGATTGCGCCGCGCCTGGCCAGCGAGTTCACCGTGATCGCCACCGATCTGCGCGGCTACGGGGATTCCGAGAAGCCCGCCGGCGGGCCCGATCATTCCGGCTATTCGTTCCGCGCCATGGCGCAGGATCAGGTCGAGGTCATGGCGAGCCTCGGGTTCGATCGTTTCTACGCCGCCGGCCACGATCGCGGCGCCCGCGTGCTGCATCGCATGTGCCTCGATCATCCCGGCAAGGTTGAGCGTGCCGCCATCCTCGACATCATTCCGCAGCATCACCTGCTCAACAATATGACCCGCGCCTGGGGCACCTTCTCCTGGCACTGGTTCTTCAACATCCAGCCCTACGACCTGCCGGAACGGCTGATGGGCGCCGACCCCGATTATTTCATTCGCAGGAAGCTGGCAAAGACCGAGCAGGGATTGAGCTTTTTCGATCCGGCGGCGCTTGCCGAATATATGCGCTGCTTCCGCGATCCCGCGACGATCCATGCCATCTGCGAGGATTACCGCGCCACTTTCGGGGTCGACCTCGAGATGGATACGGCCGATTTCGAGGCCGGCCGCCGGATCGCCTGCCCGGTGCTGCTGCTGTGGGGGGCAACCGGCGGTGTCGGGCGCAACCAGCGCTCGATGGAGATCTGGCCCCGCTATGCCGCCGACATCCGGGGCGGGAAGGCGCTGCCCTGCGGGCATTACCTCTCCGAGGAGGCCCCCGAGGAAACCTATGCGGAGCTGCGCGCGTTTTTCGCCGCGCCCGAGCCGCGCCCGTGACCCGACCCAAATAAACCCGGCCTGCGACAATTGATCTGATGAAGGCGCCGCCCGGTGCGGTCATTATCCCCGCACCCGAAGGCCAGTCCTGACGAGTGGCGCCTGGCGAGAAACCGAGCCGCGGCATCGCAACGGAATTGATGTGAACGAAATCCCGCTACGCGAGCCGAAAGCGCAATCACCAGGCCGGGGCGGGGCGGTGCTCGGCGCCTTACGACAGGGGGCACGCTTCTGCGACGAGAGGCTCGGCTGGAATCGGATCGGATTTTTGTTGAGCGTCACCATCATCGCGATCGCCGCGATGGCGCTCGTTCACATCCTGCGCGGCATCAAGGTCGCCAAGGTCATCGACGCCATGCTGGCGGCCCATGTGTCCGACATCGTGTGGGCCGCGGTGTTCGTGGCCGGCGGTTATTTCACGCTGACATTCTACGATCTGTTCGCGCTGCGTACGATCGGCTGGGGCAAGATTCCCTATCGGGTCGCGATGCTGGCGAGCTTCACCAGCTATGCGATCGGGCACAATGTGGGGGCGAGCGTGCTGACCGGGGGCGCGGTGCGCTATCGGATCTATTCCGCCTGGGGCCTCGACGCGCTCGCGGTCACCAAGCTGTGCTTCGTGGCCGGGCTGACCTTCTGGCTCGGCAATGCCACCGTGCTCGGCCTGGGGATCGCCTATGTGCCGGGCGCCGCATCCGCCATCGATCAATTGCCCGAATGGTTCAATCGCGGCCTGTCGTTCGTGATCCTGACGGTACTGGCGTCCTACATTATCTGGGTGTGGCAGCGCCCGCGCGTCATCGGCCGCCATGGCTGGAAGGTGACCTTGCCGGGTGGACCGCTTACGCTGCTGCAGATCGGCATCGGCATCGTCGATCTGGCGTTCTGCGCGCTCGCCATGTTCATGCTGCTGCCGGTCGAGCCCAATGTCGGGTTCGTCACCCTGGCGGTGATTTTCGTCGCCGCCACGTTGCTCGGCTTTGCCAGCCACGCCCCCGGAGGCATCGGGGTGTTCGACGCCGCCATGCTGGTGGCGCTGTGGCAATTCGATAAGCAGAAGCTGCTGGCGGGCCTGCTGCTGTTTCGTCTGCTCTATTATGTGGTGCCGTTTGCGCTCTCGCTCCTGATCCTGGGGGGGCGTGAGCTCCTCTTGGGCCTGCCGGGGCGCGCCGCCGCCCTGCCACCGCCGGCCAACCGGCCGTCACTGGACCCGATCGCGGGCGAGGACACCGGAACCCGCTGAAGTGGCTCCGCACTGCGGAAACGATTGCCGCTGTCGACGCGAAACCGCTATGAACCCCATTGATGCTTCGGCTCTCCCCCGCGGGAGGGCCCTTGAGGGGCGCGGCGACGATTTCGGGTGCGGCAAACCGGATGACGGCGATCCACGACGGCGGAGGAGGCGCACGCCTGCGCCCATGGTTTGATCGGCTCAAGCGTGCGCGTTTGGTATTGGTCGTTGCAGCGGTAGTGTTCGCAGTGCTTTGGGAAAGCGGGACGCTCGCCCCGCAGCCGGCGCTGGCCGCCTTTGCGATCATCGCGCTGGCCGTCCTGATCCGGGCCGCCAGCAGCGAAAATGCGCGCCCGGTCGTGCCGCGCGCCGATGCGCCTGCGCTGCGGGTCGGCGACCCGCTGGTCGAGGCCGTGCTCGCCGGGTTGCCGGATCCGGTGGTTGCGCTCGATCGCCATGGCGACGTGGTCGCCCTCAACGCACGCGCCAGCGCGATGGCGCCGGCGCTGCGGCGGGGGGAGCCGGTCTCGCTGGCGCTGCGCGTCCCCGAGGTCCTGGATTCGATCCGCCGCGCGGTTGCCAGCGGCAGCGCTCAGCGGGTCGAGTTTTTCGAGCGCGTGCCGGTGGACCGCTGGTACGAGGCGATCGTGACACCAATCGCGCTGGCGGGCGCCGCGCCTCTTGATCCCGCGCCGCTCGGCGCCACGCTCCTTGGCGCCACGCCCCTTGGCGCCACGCCCCCTGGTGCCGCGCCTCTTGGCGCCACGCCCCCTGGTGCCGCGCCTCTTGGCGCCGCGCCCCCTGGTCTCGTGCTGATGGCGTTCCACGATCTCACGCCCTTGCGGCGGGTCGAGGAAATGCGTGCCGACTTCATCGCCAATGCGAGCCACGAGCTGCGCACGCCGCTCGCCGCGCTCTCCGGCTTCATCGAGACCTTGCAGGGCTCGGCGCGTGACGATACGGCGGCGCGCCTGCGCTTCCTGCCGATCATGCAGGCCCAGGCGACCCGCATGGCCCGGCTCATCGACGATCTGCTGTCGCTGTCTCGCATCGAGCTCAATGCGCATTTGCGCCCGGACAAGCAGGTCGATCTGGTCGCGATCCTGCGCCAGGTGGCCGACAGCCTGCAGACGCTGGCGCGCGATCGGGGTGTGGAGATCGGCGTGCAGGCGGCCGCCGACCGGCTGCTGGTGCTCGGCGACCGTGACGAATTGATGCGCGTATTCGAGAACCTCATCGAGAACGCGCTGAAATACGCCGCATCGGGCAAGAAGATCGATATCGCGCTCGCGATCGGCGACGGCAACAAGAACGCGCGCGAAGCTTCCGTCAGGATACGCGATTACGGCCCCGGCATCGCGCCCGAGCACTTGCCGCGGCTGACCGAGCGCTTCTATCGGGTCGACGTGACCGAGAGCCGCGCCCAAGGTGGCACCGGTCTCGGGCTCGCGCTGGTCAAGCACATCCTCAACCGGCACAGCGGGCGCTTGACGATCGAGAGCGTGGCCGGCCAGGGCGCCACCTTCACCGCCCATCTGCCGGTGGCGGGAGCGGTGGAGAAGTGAATTTCCGAGCATCCGTAGGTAGTTAGACTGTCATCTAACTGTCATCGATCGATCATACAACGATGACATGCGGCGCGTAGATATCCCGGCGGCCTCGGAACGGACCAGGGGATGGACGAGTCCCGGACGGTCGCCAGAGGCGCGTGGATACCGCGTAGCACAGAGATCACCAACAGAGCCGGAACTGCAGCCGCGGGCCAGCGCCCGTGGCCGCTGAGCTTTTGGCCGCAACAACAGGAGAGAGCATTGAAACGGTTTCATACTCTGACGGCAGCCGGCTTGCTCGCCATGGCCGCCGCCGCACCCGCCGCGGCCCTCGATATCTCCGGCGCCGGGGCGACCTTTCCGTATCCGATCTATGCGAAATGGGCCGACGCCTACAAGAAGGAGACCGGAATCGGGATGAACTACCAATCGATCGGCTCCGGCGGCGGCATCAAGCAGATCGAGGCCAAGACCGTCACCTTCGGCGCCACCGACGCGCCGCTCAAGGGTGAGGATCTCGACAAGAACGGGCTGGTGCAATTCCCCATGGTGATGGGCGGCATCGTGCCGGTCGTGAATCTCGACGGCATCAAGCCCGGTGATCTGGTGATCGACGGCGCCACGCTCGCCAGGATTTTTCTGGGCGAGGTGAAGTCCTGGGATGATGCCGCGATCAAGAAGCTCAACCCGACCGCCAAGCTGCCGGCGCAGGCGATCGCGGTCGTCCATCGCTCGGACGGATCGGGCACCACCTTCAACTTCACCGATTATCTGTCGAAGGTGAATCCGGATTGGAAGTCGAAGGTCGGATCCGACACGGCGGTGGAGTGGCCGGTCGGCATCGGCGCCAAGGGCAACGAGGGCGTGTCCGCCAATCTGGCCCAGACCAAGGGCGCCATCGGCTATGTGGAATATGCTTACGCCAAGCAGAACAAGCTGGTCTACGCCAAGATGCTGAACAAGGACGGCAAGACCGTCGCCCCGACGATGGACGCCTTCCAGGCCGCGGCGGCCAATGCCGACTGGAACTCCGTTCCCGGTTATGGGCTCATTCTCGACAATCAGCCGGGTGCCGAGTCGTGGCCGATGACCGCTGCGACCTTCATTCTCATCCACAAGCAGCCGCAGGATCCGGCCGCCGCCACCGCGGCGCTCAAGTTCTTCGCCTGGGCCTATTCCAAGGGCGCCAAGATGGCCGAGGACCTCGACTATGTCCCGATGCCTGCGACCGTCACGGCCTCGGTGCAGAAAGTATGGAGCGCGCAGATCAAGGATGCCTCGGGCAAGCCGCTGTTTGCCCAGTGACCGGCACCGCCATCGAGAGAGGGCGCCGATCCGGCGCCTTCTTTTCATCCGCCGGGACATTCGAGCGCAGTTGTCCACCACTGCGTGAGACAGGCCTTGTGCGCTGGCACGGGCTCGGCTTGAGTCGGCTCTTGCGCGAGAGCCCACTGGGAGAGCCGCGATGCAATCCGCCGGGAGGCGAACCGTGGTCGATGTTGCGTTGAACGGCGATGCCGCCGCGATGAGCGCGGTCCCGACCCGGGCCAAGATGCTCGATCGGCTGCGCTGGCGCGATGCGCTCTTTCACCAGCTCACGCGCGCCGCCGCGGTCGGGGTCCTGCTCCTTCTCGGCGCCGTTATCCTCTCGCTCATCCTGGGCTCGCTACCGGCGTGGCGCGCATTCGGCTTCAGCTTTCTCATCGAGGAACGCTGGAATCCGGTCACCGAGAAGTTTGGTGCGCTGGCGCCCATCTACGGCACGATCATCACCTCGTTCCTGGCGATGCTGATCGCGGTACCGGTCGGGCTGCTGATCTCCGTCTTCCTCACCGAGCTCTGCCCGCTGTGGCTGCGCCGCCCGATCGGGATCGCGATCGAGCTGCTGGCCGGAATTCCGAGCATTATCTACGGCATCTGGGGCCTGTTCGTGTTTGCGCCGTTCCTGCAGGAGACCTTGCAGCCGTTCCTGATCGCCGTTTTTGGGTATGTCCCGGGGTTGTCGTCGCTGTTCGCCGGTCCGCCGTACGGCATCGGCATTCTTACCGCCGGCCTGATCCTGGCCATCATGGTGTTGCCGTTCATCACGTCGATCTCGCGGGAAGTGTTCGAAGCCGTGCCGCCGGTGCTCAAGGAGGCCGCCTATGGGGTCGGCTGCACCACCTGGGAGGTGGTGCGCTACGTCGTGCTGCCTTATACCCGGGTCGGCGTGATCGGCGGCATCATGCTGGGGTTGGGGCGCGCGCTCGGCGAGACCATGGCGGTCACCTTCGTGATCGGCAACGCGCACCGGATATCGGCATCGATCCTCGCCCCCGGCACCACCATCTCCGCGACCATCGCCAACGAATTCACCGAGGCGGTCGGCGATCTCTACACCTCGGCGCTGATCGCGCTCGGTCTGATCCTGTTCGGCATCACCTTCATCGTGCTGGCGGCGGCGCGCTACATGCTGCTGCGCATCGAGCGGCGGATCGGTTAGCCCCATGAGCAGCATCACCACCTCTTCCTCCACGCGCGCCACGAGCAGCTTGTACGCCGCCCGCCGCCGCCGCAACGGAATCGCGATGGTTCTGTCGTTGACCGCCACCGCATTCGGCCTGGGCTGGCTGGTGCTGATCCTCGGCGAGCTGCTGTGGAACGGGCTGAGCGGACTTTCGCTCAGCGTGTTCAGCGAAATGACGCCGCCGCCCGGCGCCGACGGCGGGCTGCTCAATCCGATCATGGGCAGCCTGCTCCTGACCGTCCTGGCGGTGCTCATCGGAACTCCGATCGGCATTCTGGCGGGCACCTACATGGCGGAGTACGGCCGCTATTCTCCCCTGACCTCGGTCGTGCGCTTCATCAACGACATCCTGCTGAGCGCCCCCTCGATCGTGATCGGGCTGTTCATCTACGAGATCGTGGTCGCTCCGATGGGGCATTTTTCCGGCCTCGCCGGCGCGGTGGCGCTCGCCGTCATCGTCATCCCGGTCGTGGTGCGCACCACCGAGGACATGCTGATGCTGGTTCCCAACCCATTGCGGGAAGCTGCGGCCGCGCTCGGCCTGCCCCGGGCCGTAGTGATCGCCCGCGTCTGCTATCGTGCCGCCCAGGCCGGCATGATCACCGGCGTGCTGCTGGCGATCGCCCGCATCACCGGCGAGACCGCTCCGCTGCTGTTCACCGCGCTCAATAACCAGTTCTGGAGCCTGGACCTCAACGCCCCGATGGCGAGCCTGCCGGTCGTCATCTTCCAGTTCGCGCTCAGCCCCTACAAGGAATGGCAGCAGCTCGCCTGGACCGGCGCGCTGATCGTCACCTTCACCGTGCTCGCG
>DASYFD010000224.1:0-5472 GCA_036498625.1 Xanthobacteraceae bacterium
CACGTGGATCGGCAAGGTATCGGAATGGATGCCGAATATCAGGATCGCGATATCGGCCGGGTTCTGCTTGCGATAGACCGGCGGCGTCGTCAGATTTTGCGGCAGGCTCCTGCCCGCAGCCGTGATCGCGGCCTGCACGTCCTGCGCCGCCGCATCGATGTTCCGGCTCAGGTCGAACTGGAGCACGATCGTGGTGGCGCCGAGCGTGCTGGTCGAGGTCATCTGCGTCACGCTGGCGATCTGCCCGAACTGGCGCTCGAGCGGCGTGGCGACGGCCGAGGCCATGGTTTCGGCGCTCGCGCCCGCCAGCGCGGTCGTGACCTGGATGGTCGGAAAGTCGACCTGCGGGAGCGGCGCGACCGGCAGGAACGGAAACGCCGCGATCCCGACAAACGCCAGCGCGGTCATCAGGAGCGTGGTCGCAATCGGACGCCGGATGAACGGCTCGGAAAAATTCACGTGGCGCTCCGCTCCGTGGAGGCTGCAGGCGGCGAGCGGACGCTCACCGGCGCATTGGCCTGCAGCTTGTATTGCCCCTCGGTGACCACGCGATCGCCCTCGTTCAGTCCGGAGGTGATGATGGTCAGATCGCCGGCGGTCGGGCCGACCTGGATTTGGCGCGCCACGGCGGTGTCGTCGGCGGTCACGGTCCAGGCGAACAGGCCCTTCGGCCCGCGCTGGATCGCGTTCGACGGCACAGCGACGACGTTGCTGCGCGTCTCGAGGAGCAGGCGGGCATTCACGAACTCACCCGGCCACAGCCGGTCGTCCGCATTGGCGAAGATGGCCTTGAGCCGGATCGTGGAGGTCGCCTGGTCGACCGCGTTGTCGACCAGGAGCAGCTTGCCGGTGCTCAAAGCGAGGCGGTTGTCCTGATCATAGGCGATCACCTCGATCGCACCGCGATTCATGGCCTCTCGCACGTCGTCCAGCACGCGCGACGGCAAAGTGAACATGACGGCCGCCGGCTGCGCCAGCATGAGGGTGGCGATCGGCCCGGCATCAGACGCGTGCACGACATTGCCGGGATCGACCAACCGCACCCCGACACGCCCGTCGCTCGGCGCCGTGATGGTGGTGTAATCGAGCTGGGTTTGCGCCGTCTCGATCGCCGCGTCGTCGGCATCGAGCGCGGCGGTCAGCTGGTCGACCTTGCCCTGCTGCAGATCGACATTCTGCTGGCTCTCGAAGTTCTTGAGCGCCAGGGTCTTGAAGCGGTTGAGATCCTTCTGCGCGGAGCCGAGCAGCGCCTCGTCCTGGGCCTTTTTCGCCTTGGCCTGATCGAGCGCGGCCTTGAACAGGCGCGGATCGATGCGGGCGAGAACGTCGCCCTTCTTGACGTGCTGGCCCTCGGTGAACGGCACCTCCTGCAGCTTGCCGTCGACCTGGGAGTGGATGCCCACGCTGGAGCTCGGCTGCACCGTGCCGAGACCCGTGAGGTAGATCGGGACGTCCCGCCGGCTCGCGATTGCCACGCTCACCGGAACGGCGACGCGGGCGGGAGCCCGGGCGGAACGACCGGCGTCCGTTCCTTCGGAACTGAGGTTGTGCCAATAATAGAAGGCGCCACCGCCGGCGACGACGGCCAGGACCAGGGCGGCCAGTCGGTTGCGCCGACGCCACCGGGTGCCAAGTATGACGCTCCCCATTTCGTGACCTCTAACACTTAAGCATTATTTATGCCTGATAAATTTTCCATCAATTTGGCCCCCGCAGCTACCCCGATGAATCCAAGTGCTTTGCCGACTGCCACCCAGGAGAGCGGGAACGCATCGGCGCAATCCCATGAATCGGGGGGTGATCGGATCACCAAACCAGCGGGATCAGGCGATAACGCACTTTTTCCTGGTACGCCACGTAGCCAGGCAGATTCCTTGCCAGGAAACTTTCCTCGTCGACAAGACGCCAAATGAGCGCGGGCACGGTCCCTACAAAGACCAGCAACCCCCACCACGAACCGAGCGCAATCGGCATGCCGAGCAGCATGAGGAGGCCTCCGGCGTACATCGGGTGCCGCACCCGGCCATAGGGGCCGGTCGAGATGACCTTTTGGTCGGGGGCCAATTGGATGGTGGCGGAGCTGAACGTATTCTCCTTGAACACGAAAAAAATGGCGAGCCACCCGAGCCCCATCAGGGCGTCTCCGGCCAGGACCGCATACGGCGGCATGTGCGACCACGCGAAGCGATGATCGAGCGCGGGCACGACGAGAAGGCCGATGAATCCCACCGACGCGAAGGACATGATGATCTTTTGCGTCAGTTCCTTCTCGGCGGTCGGTCCCCCGCTCATTCGCCGCTGCAAGAGCTGCGGGTCCTTGTTCATGAGGTAGAGGGTGATCGCCAGCGAGGCCACGAAATAGATCGCCAGGAAGGTCCACGCCTGCCAGTAGTCGAACGTCCCCGCGGGAATGAACAGCAGCGCCGCCATGACGAGAACGAGAAACAGCAGCCCGCCGAAAGCTTTTTTGTTCAGGTTACTCATCTTGAAATACTAGCACCTGAGCGGGCGCCCACGCGTCGCCTCGGATGACCGTCAGGGCGGCCCGCTGCGCCCCCGAAAAACGAATGGGTTAACAGCGGTTTTCCTTAACGGACCGCTAACGCGCGCCGCATAGGATCGCTTCGAAGCATGTCGATCTGCGTGGGACCATGGTCAAGCCGCCGCCGATATTCGCCAGCCTGGAAGGTCTGCTCGATCATGGTCAAAGGGACGGTTTCGACATCCGCCCGACCTTGCTGCGGGTACTGACCGACCTTTATCTGCAGAAACCGACCCATCCGCCGGACGAAGAGCGATATTACACCGAGCTGGCGCTGCGGTTGATCAACTCGACCGACGTGCCGGCACGGGCGGCGGTGGCCGAGCGGCTGGCGCCCTATCCGGCCGCCCCGCGTGCCGTCATCCTGCGCCTGGCACGCGACGTCATCGACGTGGCCGGACCGATCCTGCGGCAGTCGCCTTGCCTGGCGCCCGCCGATCTCGAGCTGATCATGGTGGAGTGCGGCTCCGCCCATGCGGCCATCGTCGCGCCGCGACTGCGGCCCCTGCAGCCGCCAGCCGTCCCGCGCCCGACCGGGATCACGAGAGACGCGCGATCAGGCCCGCAAGCCGCCGAGCTGAGCGAGCTGTTTTTCGCCGCCGACAGCGCCGAGCGTCGGCACATTCTGCTCAATCTGGAATACGCGGTTTCGGCCTCCCCGCGGGCGATGCCGGAGCGGGCGAACGAGATCGTCGGGCGGCTCGAAATCTCGGCGCTGGCACATAATGTGGAGGCGTTCACGCGCGAGGTCGAATTTGCGCTCGGCCTATCGAGCCGGCTGGCGCGGCGCATCGTGGGCGACGCATTGGGCGAGCCGATCGTGGTGGTGGCCAAGGCCTTGCGGGCGCCGCGCGCCGTGCTCGAGCGCATCCTGCTGTTCGTCAATCCGCGCATCGGGCAATCGGTGCAGCGGGTTTATGAGCTGGCCGATCTCTATGACGAGATCAGCACGCAGGCGGCGCACGGCCTGGCCGCGATCTGGCAGGCGACCGAGGCGCGCGAGCAGGATGCGCCGCGGCCGCAGCCGATTGCGCGCCGCTTCGCGCCGGAAGGCGCCCGGCCGGCACCACCGCTTGCGACCCGGCGCCAGCTGCAACGCGATCCGCGCGCCCGCAGCCTGGTCAATCGCTGATCGGCGCGGTCAAGCGACGATCCGATCCAGAAAGTGGCGCCCGGCGCGATCCTCGATCTCCAAAACCCAGGCGTCGGGATCGAAACGGATCTCGCGCACGATCCGCTCCTCGATCTTGGCCTCCGGCGCCGGCTGCTCCAAACATCGGGAAAACGCGCGGTCGGTCGGATGGGCGTCATCGAAGGCGGATTGCGGCGCCGGCCCGAACAGCTCCGCGGTGCCATCGAGCCGATTGAGCTTGATGAAGATCGCGCCGGCCTCCTCGGCGCCGCGCCGGCGCACCGCCGCAAAAGCGCCCTCGCCGTTGCAGCGGCGCAGGTAGGCCGCTACCCAGATCGCCGACTTGAGGCGCATATGACCGCCGATGGCTCGCGTGGTCGCGACCCTGATTAGAGCACTTTCCGGCGACCCGTGCGCCCACCGCGCAAAAGCCGGCACGCTAGTCCAGCGGGCGGCCGGTCAGACTGGCGAGCTCGCGCGCCACCCGCTCCGACGGCTGGCCGGTGACCGGCAGCTTGCGTTCGCGCTCGAACTTCTCGATGGCGGCCCGGGTATCGGCATCGACCATGCCGGTGGGCTTGATCTGCCCGTAGCCATATTGAGCGAGCGCGCGTTGCAGCGCGATCACGCGGCGCGCGGACGACAGGATGTCGCCGATGGCGTCATTGCGCCCCGCACCTGCCGCCGGCGTCGCCGCTGACACGGTTGCGGCCGGCGCGGTTGCGGCTGGCGCGCTCGCCACCTTGGGCGCCTCGATGCTCGATTTTACGATCGTCTGCAACAGCGCCTCGCTGACCTGCAGGTTCGGCTTCAGGCCGGCCGCCTGCTCGAAATCGCGAATGGCGGCATCCGTCTTGGGCCCATGCACCCCGTCGATCAATCCATCGTAAAAGCCGCGGCGCGCGAGCTCGCGCTGCGTTTCGGCCATGATCTCCGCGGCCGTGCGCGGAAGCGCCGGCAGCTCGACCTTGGCCGCCGCCGGCTCGGCCGGGCGCGCCCGCGGCACCGCCACCACGACCGTGTTGGTGGCCTCGCCCGCGGCCACCGCCGTGACCGGAGCCTTGAACAGCGGCGCCGGATGCGGGCCCGATTGCAGGAACAACGCGTTCACCAGGATCGCCACCGACCCGAGCACACCCACCGTGAAGGCGACCGTATCCCGCGCCCCCCAACCGATGTTGCGCAAGAAGGCGAGGCGCCCACCCAGCCAGCCGCCGTCATCGTCGCGGCCCCGGTCCAATCGCATGCTGGCGGCTCGGCGATTACGCACTTTTCTTCACCTCAATGTCTGTTCGCGTTTCCAACCGCGCGTCCGCCCGCGCCTCGCCCACTCGCGCCTCGCCCATGAGCGGCAGAACCCGCGCATGCGCCTCGCGTTTGCGGCGCGCGGCTTCGCAATCGAACGGCAAATGAACAATGGCGCGAGTTCCCTCGCCGACGCGACTTTCGATCTCCATCCAACCCCCATGTAACGACAGCAGTCCCTTGACGATCGATAAGCCGAGGCCGGTCCCGTCATGGCGACGGTCGTAGGACGACCGCGCCTGAAAGAACGGCTCGCCGACCCGTGGCAGATCCTCCGCCCCGATGCCCACCCCGGTGTCCTCGACCGTGACGACCAGATGGGCGGGTTCACGATTGTCACCCTTTTCACGACCTGCTTCGCGGCCCGCATCCTGGCCGGCCTCGGCTGCGGCGGTGACTGTGACCTTGCCGCCCCGATCGGTGAATTTGACGGCGTTGGAAAGCAGATTCAGCATGATCTGGAGCAGCGCACGCTTGTCGGCAATGATCCCCG
>DASYFD010000225.1:0-3136 GCA_036498625.1 Xanthobacteraceae bacterium
GTCGGCGTCGACCTTGCTGGCCTCGCGGGCGAGCTGCAGGCTGTCGCCGACGAAGTCGGCCACGCAATTGTAGATTTCCGGGGTCTGGTAATTGTGCGCCAGGATCACGGCGTTGCGCTCCTTCTTGAGCGCATTGATGGCTTTGACATAGGGGGCGAAGAACGGCCACTCGACGGCGGGCACCACCTTCTGGACGCGCGCATAGAGCGGCGCCGTCTCGCGCGCAACCTGCTCGCTCCATTCGAGCGACGGCATCGGCAGCACGCCGTAACGCCGCGCCGCCGCGCCGGCGCCAAGCGCCAAGCCGGAGCCAAGCCGCAGGTTGGCGATCGGTGCAGTCGCGGCCGACGGGCCGAAGGATTGCAGGAGGGGCATGGCGGTTCCCGGGCTTTATGCTCCGTTTGAGTATATCGAGGGCAAAAAGCTCCGCCTCTTGGCGGGCCTTCGGCCCCAAACGCGGAGCAGTTATTCTCACTTCGAGCAAATCATATATAGCATGTCGTCCCGGCACCTGCCAGTCCCCCCAGGCCATTCTTGACCCCGCGGGCGGCGTTCGGCCGCCATGCGTCATTGCCATGCGTTTTGCGGATACGGGCCCTGATCATCATTCGGTTGGGCCGCACCCACCCAGGCCCTATATGTTGGCGCTGCCGGGGAGAATCTCCATGACCACGACGGCCGCCGCCAAGCCCGAAGCCGTTCAGACCGCGGGCGACCCTTTGTCGCGTACATCTTGGCGTACACCCGCCGTGATCGTCCTGTGCGGCTGCCTGATCGGCCTGCTCACCTTCGGGCCGCGCTCGGCGGCCGGCCAGTTTCTCACCCCGCTGTCTTTCGCCAATGGCTGGGGGCGCGATGTGTTCTCGATGGCGTTCGCCATCCAGAATCTACTGTGGGGCGTCGGGCAGCCGTTCGCGGGCGCGATCGCGGATCGCTTCGGCACCGTGCGGGTGCTGTGCACCGGCGCCATCATGTACGGGCTCGGCCTCGCCATCATGGCCTATGCCACCGATCCGCTGACGCTCGATTTCTCGGCCGGAGTCCTGATCGGCTTCGGCCTCGCCGGCTGCTCGTTCAACCTGGTGCTCTCGGCGTTCGGCAAGCTGGTGCCGGAGGACTGGCGGGCGCTGTCGTTCGGTGCCGGCACCGCGGCCGGCTCGTTCGGGCAATTCCTGTTCTCGCCGCTCGCACGCCTTTTGATCGATTCGTTCGGCTGGCAGCCGGCGCTCCTGGTCTTTGCCGCCGCCATGCTGCTGGTGCTGCCGCTTTCGCTGGCGCTCGCGACCCCGCGCGCGACGCCCGGCAGCGGCAAGGCGGCGCCGCAATCGCTCAAGCAGGCGCTCGCGGAAGCCTTCGGGCACCGCTCCTATGTGCTGCTGGTGCTGGGCTTCTTCACCTGCGGCTTCCAGCTCGCCTTCATCACCGTGCATCTGCCGGCCTATCTGGTCGATCGCGGCCTCTCGGCGGAAGTCGGCGGCTGGACCATCGGGGTGATCGGGCTGTTCAATATCGTGGGCTCGCTGTCGGCCGGGTGGCTCAGCACCCGGATGCCCAAGCGCTATCTCCTGTCGGTGATCTATTTCCTGCGCGCCGCCGCCGTGCTGGCCTTCATCGTGTTTCCGGTCAGCGCCACCAGCTCGATCGTGTTCGGCGCCATGATGGGCCTGTTGTGGCTGTCGACGGTGCCGCCGACCGCGTCCCTGGTGGCCGTGATGTTCGGCAACCGCTGGGGCGGAATGCTGTATGGCTTTGCCTTCTTCAGCCATCAGGTCGGCGGTTTCCTCGGGGTGCTGCTCGGCGGTATTGCGTTCGAGCACACCGGCTCCTATGACGCTATCTGGTGGCTCTCGATCCTGTTCGGCGTGCTTTCCGGCCTGATCAACCTGCCGATCGTGGAGCAACCCGTGCAACGCGTCGCAATCCTGCCCGCCTGAACAGGTCCCCGATGCTCGATCCGTCGACCGCGCAGCAATCTGTGGCCGCCAGAGCGGATTGGCGCAGTCCCGTGGTGATCGTGGTGGGCGGCTGCCTCATCGCCATGCTGGCGTTCGGGCCGCGCTCCGCGCTCGGCTTCTTCCTGACACCGCTGTCGACCGCCAACGGCTGGGGCCGCGACGTCTATGCGCTCGCGATCGCGGTGCAGAGCCTGCTTTACGGCGCCGCCCAGCCGTTTGCCGGCGCGCTCGCCGACCGCTTCGGTGCGCAGCGGGTCATCATCGCCGGCGCGCTCTGCTATGCGCTCGGCATCTTTCTCATGGCGCAGGCGAGCTCGCCCACCATGCTCTACCTTTCGGCCGGCGTGCTGATCGGCTTCGGGCTGTCGGGCTGCTCGTTCAACCTGGTCATCACCTCGATCGCCAAGATTGTGCCGGAGAGCTGGCGCTCAATGGTGTTTGGGGCCGGTACGGCGGCCGGCTCGTTCGGGCAATTCCTGTTCTCCCCACTGGGCGTCGGCTTGATCGATGCCTATGGGTGGCGGACTACGCTGCAAATCTTCGCCGGCTTGCTGCTGCTGATCATTCCGCTGACCCTGCTGGTGGCGAAGCCACGCCCCGCGCCCTCGGGCACCGCGGCGGCCGCCGGATCGTTGCCGGCCCAAACCTGCCGGCTGGCGCTGGCCGAAGCTCTGCGGCATCGCTCGTATGTTCTCCTGGTTCTCGGCTTCTTCACCTGCGGCTTCCAGCTCGGCTTCGTGACCGTGCACCTGCCGTCCTATCTGATCGATCGCGGCCTGTCCGCCCAGGTCGGCGGCTGGACGCTCGGCCTGATCGGGCTCTTCAACATCATCGGGGCCACGACCTCGGGCTGGCTCGGCAGCCGCGTCCCCAAGCGCTACATCCTCTCCTGCATCTATTTTTGTCGCGCGCTTGCCGTGATCGGCCTCGTCACGCTGCCGGCCACCCCGACGGTGGCATTGATCTATGGGGCGGTGACCGGCCTGCTGTGGCTGTCCTCGGTGCCGCCGACCTCCGGGCTGGTGGCCGTGATGTTCGGCACGCGCTGGCTCGCGATGCTGTTCGGGATCGCGTTTTTCAGCCATCAGGTCGGCGGCTTCCTGGGCGTCTATCTGGGCGGGCGCATCTACGAGAGCACCGGCTCCTACGATATCGTGTGGTGGCTGGGCGTGCTGTTCGGC
>DASYFD010000226.1:0-7505 GCA_036498625.1 Xanthobacteraceae bacterium
ACGCCGCGGGGGCGGTGTCTAACCTGTATCCAGGGGGTCGGACGAAGGGCTCCGCGATTGTTCGCGAAAGTTTCCGTCCGGGTGCCGTAAGGGCCCGGCCGACCTGCCAGAAGCGAGAGGACAGACCATGGGCAAGGTGATCGGCATCGATCTCGGCACGACCAATTCCTGCGTCGCCGTGATGGAAGGCAAGACTCCAAAAGTTATCGGGAACGCCGAGGGCATGCGCACCACGCCTTCGATCGTCGCTTTCACCGACGACGGCGAACGCCTGGTCGGCCAGCCGGCCAAGCGCCAGGCGGTGACCAATCCGGAGCGCACCATATTCGCGGTCAAGCGCCTGATCGGACGGCGCTACGACGACCCGATGGTGGCCAAGGACAAGAAGCTCGTTCCCTACAAGATCGTGAAGGCCGGCAACGGCGACGCCTGGGTCGAGATCGAAGGCAAGGGCTATTCGCCTTCGCAGATTTCCGCCTTCATCCTGCAGAAGATGAAGGAGACCGCCGAATCCTATCTGGGCCAGAAGGTCGACCAGGCCGTCATCACGGTGCCGGCCTATTTCAACGACGCCCAGCGCCAGGCCACCAAGGACGCCGGCAAGATCGCCGGCCTCGAGGTGCTGCGCATCATCAACGAGCCGACCGCGGCCGCGCTCGCCTATGGTCTCGACAAGCAGAAGACCGGCACCATCGCGGTCTATGACCTCGGCGGCGGCACCTTCGACGTCTCCATCCTGGAGATCGGCGACGGCGTGTTCGAGGTGAAGTCCACCAACGGCGATACCTTCCTGGGCGGCGAAGATTTCGACATGCGGCTGGTCAGCTATCTGGCCGACGAGTTCCAGAAGGAGCAGGGCATCGATCTGCGGCGCGACAAGCTGGCGCTGCAGCGGCTGAAGGAATCCGCCGAGAAGGCCAAGATCGAGCTGTCCTCGACGACCCAGACCGAGATCAACCTGCCGTTCATCACCGCCGATGCATCCGGCCCCAAGCATCTCACCATGAAGCTCACCCGCGCCAAGTTCGAGGCGCTGGTCGACGACCTCGTGCAGAAGACGGTCGAGCCCTGCCGGCAAGCCCTCAAGGATGCCGGCCTGTCGGCGGCCGAGATCAACGAGGTGGTCCTGGTCGGCGGCATGACCCGCATGCCCAAGGTGCAGGAGGTCGTGAAGCAGCTGTTCGGCAAGGAGCCCCACAAGGGCGTCAACCCGGATGAGGTCGTGGCGATCGGCGCCGCCATCCAGGCCGGCGTGCTGCAGGGCGACGTCAAGGACGTGCTGCTGCTCGACGTGACCCCGCTGTCGCTCGGCATCGAGACGTTGGGCGGCGTGTTCACCCGCATCATCGACCGCAACACCACGATCCCGACCAAGAAGAGCCAGGTGTTCTCCACCGCCGAGGATCATCAGAACGCGGTGACGATCCGGGTGTTCCAGGGCGAGCGCGAGATGGCGGCCGACAACAAGATACTCGGCCAGTTCGATCTGGTCGGGATTCCCCCGGCGCCGCGCGGCGTGCCGCAGATCGAGGTCACCTTCGACATCGACGCCAACGGCATCGTCAACGTCCAGGCCAAGGACAAGGCCACCGGCAAGGAGCAGCAGATCCGCATCCAGGCGTCCGGCGGTCTCTCCGAGGGCGACATCGAGAAGATGGTCAAGGACGCGGAGGCCCACGCGGAGGAAGACAAGAAGCGCAAGGCCGCGGTGGAAGCCAAGAATCACGCCGAGGCGCTCGTGCATGCGACCGAGAAGGCGCTGGCCGAGCATGGCGCCAAGGTCGGCGAGAGCGAGCGCCGCGCCATCGAGAACGCGATGGCGGATCTCAAGGAAGCGCTGAAAGGCGACGATCCGGCCACCATCACGGAGAAGTCCAACGTGCTGGCGCAGGCTTCCATGAAGCTCGGCGAGGCCATGTACAAGCAGTCGCAGGACGGCGCCGGCGCCCCCGGCGGTGACGAGCCCGGTCCCGACGCGGGTGCCAAGAAGGAAGATGTCGTCGACGCCGAGTTCACCGAGGTCGACGACGACAAGAAGAACAAGAAATCGGCTTGATGCCGGGCGGGACGCCTTCGCATGCCTGCCGTATCGAACGAATTGCTGATCCCCAGAGCCTGCAGGTCGAATGATTCCGGCCTGCAGGTTTTTCATGCCTCGTGACGCTTCAAGCGCGGGAATCCGGGATGGCCAAGCGCTGCTACTATGAGGTTCTGGCGGTCGAGCGCACCGCCAACGATGCGCAGCTCAAGGCCGCGTTTCGCAAGCTCGCCATGCAATATCATCCCGACCGCAATCCCGACGACACCAGCGAGCACAAGTTCAAGGAGATCAACGAAGCTTATGAGGTGCTCAAGGACGGCGACAAGCGCGCCGCCTATGATCGCTTCGGCCATGCCGCCTTCGAGCAGGGCGGGGTGGGGGCGGGCGGCAATTTCGGGGCTGATTTCGGCTCCGCATTCTCCGATCTGTTCGAGGGCATTTTCGGCATGGGGGGCGGCCAGCGCGGCCGCTCCGGCCGCGAGCGCGGCGCCGATCTGCGCTACAATATGGAGATCAGCCTCGACGAGGCGTTCGCCGGCAAGGCCGCGCAGTTGCGGATACCGACGTCGGTCGCCTGCGAGGCCTGCTCGGGCACCGGCGCCAAGACCGGCACCAAGCCCAAGGTCTGCCCGACCTGCGCGGGCGCCGGCCGCGTCCGCCACGCCCAGGGCTTCTTCACCTTGGAGCGGACCTGCCCGGCCTGCCAGGGCCGTGGCCAGGTGATCGACAGCCCATGCCCGTCCTGCTCCGGCGCCGGGCGGGTCACCCGCGAGCGCATGCTCTCGGTCAACATCCCGGCCGGGGTCGAGGACGGTACGCGCATCCGGCTGTCGGGCGAGGGCGAGGCCGGGGTGCGGGGCGGGCCGGCGGGCGACCTCTATATTTTCCTGTCGCTGGCGGCGCATCCGTTCTTCCAGCGCGACGGCGCCGACCTGCATTGCCGGGTCCCGATCTCGATGGTGGCGGCCGCCCTCGGCGGCGAGTTCGAGGTGCCTACCATCGACGGCGGCAAGACCCGCGTCAAAGTGCCCGAGGGCACCCAATCTGGCCGCCGCTTCCGGTTGCAGGACAAGGGCATGCCGGTGCTGCGCTCGAAGCAGACCGGCGACATGTATGTTCAGGTGGTGGTGGAGACGCCGCAAAGCCTGACAAAGCGCCAGCGCGAGCTCCTGAACGAGTTCGAGAAGCTGTCCTCGCAAGACACCCATCCCGAATCGGCGGGATTTTTCGGCAAGGTCAGGGAGTTCCTCGGCGGCCGCGCCGGCTCGGCCTGACCGCAATTGCCCTTGACCCCCGACACCCTTGCCTCTACCGATTAAGCAGTCACAAAACCGTAATCATTCTGTTGCGTTAGCCCCCGATGACGCTGCCCGCATTCCAGCTCCTCGAAAAGAAATTCGAGAAACAGATTCGGCTCTTCGAGCTGAAGCGCGGCGCTATTGAAAAGAAGATCGAGACGCATTTCCGCCGCTTCGAGCAGAAGAACCGCATTCCACTCAACGACGAAGTGCGCTTCATCCGCTCCTGGATCGAGAAGCCGCTGTCGATCGGCGCCGTGACCCCGTCCAGCCGGGTGCTGGCGCGTGCCATGGCGGCCTATGTGGACCCGAGCTCCAAAGGCCCGGTGATCGAGCTTGGACCCGGAACCGGTCCGGTGACCGAAGCCCTGGTGGCGCAGGGCATCGATCCGGCCCGCCTCATCCTGCTCGAGTTCGATCCGACCTTCTGCAAGCTCCTGCGCCAGCGCTATCCGGCCGCCACCGTGGTGCAGGGCGATGCCTATAGCCTCAAGCGCGTGCTCGGCACCCATCTGGCCGAGCCGGCCGCCGCCGTGGTGTCCGGCCTGCCTTTGTTCACCAAGCCGCTCAAGACCAGGCTCAAGCTCGTCTACGAGGCCTTCGCCCTGATGTTGCCGGGCGCGCCCTTCGTCCAGTTCACCTATGCGACCGTGGGCCCGATCCCCAAGGCGCTCGACCGCGTGCGCTCGGAAGCCTCGGAGCGCATCTGGATGAACATCCCGCCGGCGCGCATCTGGGTTTACCGCAAGGACTGACCGCAAGGGGTCCGGCGCGGCGGCTGGGCGCGTGACTCGAATCTCCTCGGCCGCTACAAACCCGCCTGATGTCTGGTCCGAAAATCCTGGTCATTCCGGGCTCGCTGCGCAGCGGGTCGCACAATGTTCGCCTGGCCGCGCTCGCCACCAAGGAATTGGTGCTGGCGGAGGCCGATGTCACCCGCATCTCGCTTGCCGACTATCCGCTGCCGATCTTCGATGCCGACCTCGCCCAGGAGCAGGGTCCGCCGCCGCACGCAGTGAACCTGAAGCGGCTGATGTCCGCCCATCGCGGCGTGTTCATCGCGAGCCCCGAATACAACGCCTCGATCACGCCGCTGATCAAGAACGCCATCGACTGGATCTCGACCGTGCGGGAAGGTGGCGAGCCGAAGCTTGCCGCCTATCAGGACCGCGTGTTCGCGCTCGGGGCGGCGTCGCCCGGCCGCTCCGGCGGCATGCAGTCGCTGATCGCGCTGCGCCAGGTGCTCGCGGTCGGCTGCCGGGCGCTGGTGATTCCCGAGCAGATCACCATCCCGAACGCGGCGACCGCCTTCGACGAGATGGATCAGCTCAACGACGCGGCCGCCGCAGCCCAGCTCAAGACCGTGGCGCGGCGGCTGGTCGACTATGCGCGGCTGCTGCGATGAGAGGAGGTCGCCGATGACGCTCGATCCGCGCGAACGGCTGATCGTGGCGCTCGATGTCGCTTCGGTCGAGCAGGCGCAGGCGCTGGTGCAGCGTCTGGGCGCCTCGGTGTGCTTCTACAAGATCGGATATCAGCTCGGCTTTGCGGGCGGGCTCGCGTTCGCGCAAACCCTGATCGATGCCGGCAATCAGGTCTTCATCGACATGAAGCTGCACGACATCGGCAACACGGTCGCGCGCGGTGTCGAAAGCATCGCCCGCCTGGGCGCGACCTTTCTGACCGTGCATGCCTATCCGCAGACCATGCATGCGGCGGTCGAGGCGCGCGCCGGCGCAAAGCTGCGCATTCTCGCCGTCACCGTGCTCACCTCATACGACGATGCCGATCTCGCGGCCGCCGGCTACGATTTCACCGTCCCGGAGCTGGTGGCCGAGCGCGCCGCGCAGGCGCGCGACATCGGGGTCGACGGCCTGGTCTGCTCGGCCGAGGAGGCGGTGAGGCTGCGGCCCCTGATCCGCCCCAGCATGGTGCTGGTGACCCCCGGCATCCGGCCGCCCGGCACGGCCGCCGGCGATCAGAAGCGCGTCATGACGCCGGCCGCCGCCGTCCGGGCCGGCGCCGACTATCTGGTGGTGGGCCGGCCCATCGTCGAGGCGTCCGACCCCAAGGCGGCCGCCGAGGCCATCGTGGCCGACATCGCGGCGGCTCGCGAGCATAAGGGAGGTTGAGATGAGCAAGGGCTATTGGATCGTGCGCGTCGATATCACCGATCCGGAGGCCTACAAGGCCTATGTGGCGGCCAATGCGCAGGCGTTTGCCAAGTTCGGGGCGCACTTCCTGGTGCGCAGCGGCAAATACGAAACCATGGAAGGCCAGAGCCGGGGCCGCAACGTGGTGATCGAGTTCAAGGACTACGCCACCGCGCTCGCCTGCTACCGCTCGCCCGAATACGCCGCCGCCATGCGGCTGCGCAGCGGCGCCGCCACCGCCGACATCATCGTGATCGAAGGCTACGACGGCCCACAGCCTTGAGACGGTCGCCTTTTCCAACCGGCCTTGCCCCGCTATACCGGCGCCGCGGAAATATCCGCCAGCGCGGAGTTGATGAATGTCCGACATGCGGCTGATCGTGGCGGGCGCCGGCGGGCACATGGGACGCACTCTGGTGCAGGCCATTGCGGCAAGCTCGGGCGTCGTGCTCGCGGGTGCCGTGGAGCGGGCCGGCGCCGCGGCGGTCGGGCAGGATTCGGGCCAGCTTTCGGGGCTCGGGAAAAACGGCATCCCGGTGCTGACGCAGCTCGAGCCGCTACTGGCCGGTGCCGATGGGCTGATCGATTTCACCATACCGCCGGCAACCGTCGCGTTCGCGGAGCTCATCGCCGGTAAGGGGCTGGTGCATGTCATCGGCACCACCGGCCTGACCGCGGCCGACGAGGCGGTGATCCAGAAAGCGGGCAAGCGCGCCACCGTGGTCAAATCCGGCAACATGAGTGTCGGGGTCAATCTCATGGCCGCGCTGGTCAAGCGCGTGGCCAAGACGCTCGACCAGGACTTCGACATCGAGATTGTGGAGATGCATCACAACCGCAAGATCGATGCGCCCTCCGGCACCGCCCTCATGTTGGGCCGCGCCGCCGCCCAAGGCCGCGGTATCGACCTGGCGCAGCAGCAAGGCGTGACCAGCCGCAACGGCGCGCGGCGCCCTGGCGACATCGGCTTCTCGTCGCTGCGCGGCGGCACCGTGGTGGGCGACCATAGTGTTATTTTTGCCGGCACCGCCGAGCGCCTCGAGCTTACGCACAAAGCCGAGGACCGGATGATTTTTGCGCGCGGGGCGCTCAAGGCGGCGCTGTGGGCGCGGGGCCGGCCGGCGGGGGTTTATTCCATGGCCGACGTGCTTGGCTTGGGGGATTTTTAGCGCTGTGATTCTGACGCTTGCTCTGCACTTGTCCCGGGCGCAGCGCAGCACTTCTTATGGTGCGCTGCAGACCCGGGACCGTTCCAAACGCTGACGTCTGCAACGGTCCCGGATCAGCGGAGCACCGCTCCGCATAGCCCGCGAAGACGGGCGTGAACGCCCTTAAGAGCTGCGCGCTGCACCGCGTCCGGGACACGAACCTGCGGGCAAGACGATCTCAGCCTTCCAGCAGCGACACGCCCGTCATCTCCTTCGGTTTCGGCAATCCCATCAATTCGAGCAATGTCGGCGCGATGTCGGCGAGCCGGCCTTCTGCCGCGAGCGCGCGATTGCGCGCGCCGACCAGCACGACCGGCACCGGGTTGGTGGTGTGGGCGGTGTGCGGGCCGCCGGTTTGCGGATCGCGCATCATCTCGCAATTGCCGTGGTCGGCGGTGACCAGAAGCGCGCCGCCCGCCTTCTGGATTGCTTCTACGATGCGGCCGAGGCCGGCATCGACGGTCTCCACCGCCTTGACGGCGGCGCCCAGGTTGCCGGTGTGGCCCACCATGTCGGGATTGGCATAGTTGAGGATGATGAGATCGTACTTGCCGGAATTGATCGCCGCGACCGCCTTGTCGGTGAGCTCGGGCGCCGACATTTCGGGCTGCAGGTCATAGGTCGCGACCTTGGGGGAGGGCACCATGATGCGGTCCTCGCCGCCATAGGGCTCCTCGCGGCCGCCGTTGAGGAAGTAGGTGACGTGCGGGTATTTCTCGGTCTCGGCCATGCGCAGCTGGGTGCGGCCGGCTTGCGCCACCACCTCGCCGAGGATGTTCGTCAGCGGCTGCGACGGGAAGATCGC
>DASYFD010000227.1:0-8613 GCA_036498625.1 Xanthobacteraceae bacterium
GAAGTGATGCGCGGAAGCGGGGGTCATGGAGGCGACCGCGATGGCGGCGGTGGCGGCAACGGCGATGACGGTCTTGCGGATCATGGGGTCTCTCCTGGTTGCGGTGTGATGCTCGTCACATCCTGCACATCAGTCGCTGCATGCCCCCGAGAGGTTCAAAGCCCTTCCGTCGTCGGGGAAAGCCGGACTCCACTTTTCCTGGAAATGCTCTATAAGCCGCGGCGGTCCATTGCCTCTCCATGCACTCCAAACAGTGGAAGCACCTGATGTCGGTTGAGCGTACCTTTTCGATCATCAAGCCCGATGCCACCGCGCGCAGCCTGACCGGCGCCATCAATGCGATGATCGAGCAAGCCGGCCTGCGCATCGTGGCGCAGAAGCGCGTGCGCATCACGCGCGAGCAGGCGGAAGCGTTCTATGCGGTCCACCGCGCCCGGCCGTTCTTCGGCGAGCTGGTCGATTTCATGATCTCCGGCCCGGTGGTGGTGCAGGTTCTCGAAGGCGAGAACGCTATCGCGAAATATCGCGACGTCATGGGGGCGACCGACCCGGCCAAGGCCGCCGCCGGCACCATCCGCAAGGTTCATGCCCTTTCGATCGGGGAGAATTCGGTGCACGGGTCGGACGCGCCGGATACCGCCGCCAACGAGATCGCCCAATTCTTCTCCGGCAACGAGGTCGTGGGCTAGGCGACCTGCCGCCGCGGCGCGGAGCGGTCCGGCCCGGCCAAACAGCAGGGACCAGGTGTCGAGCACATTGGAGCAATTTTCCCAACCGCAATTCTGGATCGCCGTCGTCCAGATCATCTGGATCGATGTTGTTCTCTCGGGTGACAATGCGGTCGTGATCGCGATGGCCTGCCGCGGCCTCCCTCCACGCCAGCGGCGCTCGGGCATGATCATCGGCGCCGGGGTGGCGGCGGTGCTGCTCATCGTGTTCACCATCACGGTGTCGGCGCTGATGTCGTTGCCGTTTCTGCGGCTGGTCAGCGCCTGCGCCTTGATCTGGATCGCCGTCAAGCTGGTGGGTCCCGAGGAGCACGACAAGGCGGACACGCCGCAGGCGGCGGAAAGCTTGTGGCGGGCGGTGCGGATCGTCGTGGTGGCCGACGTCATCATGGGGCTCGACAACGCGGTCGCGGTCGCCGCCGTGGCCAATGGCAGATATGTCCTGCTCGGGCTCGGCCTTGCGATCAGCATTCCGACCGTGGTGGCCGGCAGCGCCATCGTGCTGGCGCTGATCGAGCGCTTCCCGATCATTGTGTGGGCCGGCGGCGCGGTGCTGGGCTGGGTTGCCGGAGAGCTGCTGGTGAGCGACCCCGTCGTAGCGTCGCGCATGAGCGCGCTCGCCGTGGTGAATTTCGACGTGAATACCGCATTCTTCGGAACGACCGGCCGGTTCGTTCATCAGACGAACTTGAATCTCGCGGAGTTGGCCTGCGGGCTGCTGGGAGCCTTGGCCGTTATCCTTGCCGGCCTGGTGTGGCGGCGCGCGCGCGCCGACGCGCCGGACCAGGCACCCTAACAAAGCGACCGGGAAAATTTCCGGTGCGAATGCCGCATCACTTCCGCAAAACGCCCCACGCGCGCGCAAAATCTCCGGCAGCGGCCATGCGGCCGCAGCGGTCAGGCTGCCGCCTTGCAGCCGGCGATCTCGCCCAGATCCGGATAGAAACGCGCGGTCATGCGACCGACGTAGCGCTTGAGATTGTCGTGGCGCGCGGCGGCGCCGCGGATCGGCGTCTCGAAGGCCGGGCAAAGCACGCCGGCGACGAATGCGAAGATGGTGGCGTCGACCCCGACCGGCTCAGCACCCATGAAGAACGGCTTCTCACCCAGATAGGCCGCCATGGCGTCGACCGATCGCGTTCCCAGCGCCGCGATCTCGGCCGGCGCATGGCGGCCCATACCGTGCGCACGCAGTGCTTGGCGCACCTTGCGGCGAACCATGGCGATGATCAGCGGGCGAATGGGCGCCGGCGCCGCGCGGAAAAAATGCCGCGGCCCCTTGTCGAAATTCCCGTCATCCATCCAGCGCGCATCCAGGAGCGCCCAGTAGAGATGATCCTCCGCGGTCTTCTCGAATGCCCAGGCGACGGCGCGCTCCGCCTCGTTCAGGCCGCGGTCGAAGTCGACCCTGTGCTTCTGCTCCAGGTGCCAGCGGATGAAGGTCGAATCGGCAATGCGCTCGCCGTCGTCATCGATATAGGGCAGCTTGCCCTTGGGAGCTTTGGAGAATCCCTTGTTGTCGATCCGGTAGGGCAGGCCGGCGATCTTCAAGAGCATTTCGGCCTTCATGACGAAGGGGCTCGGATCGGGAAGGCCCAGTCCAGGACCAAATGTGTAGAGCGTGATCATGGTCGCGTCTCCGAATTGGCGAGGGGCACGAGTAGGCGACGGCCCGGCGGCAAAACGATGGTGCGGCTCAAATCTCCGGCACGATCAATTGGCCGCCGATGCCGCCGGCGCCCTCGATGCGGCAGCGTTCATCGACGATCTTGATGCGCCCGGCGGCGAGGAGCGCGAGCGCGGCCGGATAGATTCGATGCTCGATCGCCAATACCCGGGCTGCCAGCGTCGTGGCAGTGTCGTCGTCCAGGACCCCGACGGCGCCCTGGACGATGATGGGCCCGGCGTCCATGTCCGGCACCACGAAATGGACGCTGGCGCCGTGGATCTTCACGCCGGCGGCGAGCGCTTGGTTGTGGGTGTCGAGGCCCCTGAAGGCCGGCAGCAGCGCCGGGTGGATGTTGATCATGCGTCCGTGCCACTGGCGTACGAACCAGGGCGTCAGCAGCCGCATGAATCCGGCCAGGCAGATGAGCTCGATGCGGTGGGCCTCGAGCAGCTCCTGCATCTTGCGCTCGAAGGCTTCCCGGTCCTTTCCGTAGGGGGCGTGATCCACGACCGCGGTGGCGATGGAAGACGTGCGCGCGAGGGCGAGGCCCGCGGCCGCCGGACGGTTGGACAGCACCAGCACGATTTCGGCCGGGAAGCTCGTGTCCTTGGCGGCCTCGATCAGCGCCGCCATATTGGAGCCGCGGCCGGAGATCAGGACGGCGACGCGCTTCTTGATCATGGTTCAACCGCGAAGATCGAGGTGCCCCGAATAGGCGACCCGCGGGCCATCGCCGGTGACCGCCGCGACACTGCCGAGCCGCACCACGGTCTCGCCGGCCTGCGTGAGCACCGCCGCGACCGCGTCCGCCCTTGCGGTTTCCACCACCGCCACCATGCCGATTCCGCAATTGAAGGTGCGCAGCATTTCTGGCTCGGCGATGCCGCCGGTCGCAGCGAGCCAGCGAAACACCGGCAGCACCGGTACGCGGGCGAGCTCGATCGCGGCGCCCAGGCCGCCCGGCAGCATGCGCGGAATGTTCTCGGGAAAGCCCCCACCGGTAATGTGGGCGAGCCCCTTCACGGCCTTGGTCTCGCGCAGCGCCGCCAGGCACGATTTCACATAGATGCGGGTGGGGGTCAGCAAGGCCTCGCCCAGGGTGCGGGCACGATCGAACGGTGCGGGCGCGTCGAAGGCGAGCCCGGCCATAGCCACCACCCGGCGCACCAGCGAATAGCCGTTGGAGTGGACGCCCGAGGATGAGATGCCGAGAATCGTATCGCCGGCCGCAATGTCGGGACGCGGCAGCAGCGCGCCGCGCTCGGCGGCGCCGACCGCAAAGCCGGCGAGATCGTAGTCCTTGCCCCGGTACACATCCGGCATCTCGGCGGTCTCCCCGCCGATGAGCGCGCAGCCGGCCATGAGGCAGCCGTCGGCCACACCCTTGACCACGCGCGCGCCAACCTCCGGGTCGAGCTTGCCGCAGGCGAAATAGTCGAGGAAAAAGAGCGGCTGGGCGCCCTGCACGACCAGATCGTTGACCGACATGGCGACCAGATCGATGCCAATGGTTTCGTGCCGGCCGGTCTCGACCGCGATCTTGAGCTTGGTCCCCACCCCATCGGTGGCCGCCACCAGCACCGGATCGGCAAAACCCGCGCGCTTGAGATCGAACAGGCCGCCAAAGCCGCCGATCTCGGCATCCGCGCCGGCCCGCGCGGTCGCGCGCACCAACGGCTTGATCAGCTCGACCATGCGATTGCCGGCATCGATATCGACGCCGGCCTCCGCATAGGTGAGGAAATTGTCCGCCATGGCATCCTCGGATCTGCGCGCGGCTTCAGGTACTTGGGAATCGCTTACTGTGCAACGCCCCGATCGCCGCTATACTCGAAAACCGGGGCAGAATGTGCCGGCGCAGGGTCGGTGCGTGAGCCGGGGCGCACAAGTTGAGCATTCCTAATCTCATTACGCTGGCCCGCATCCTGCTGGTGCCGGTCGTGGTCTGGGCCATCAGCGCCGGCGAGATGCGGATCGCGTTTCTGCTGTTCCTGGCGGCCGGCGTCAGCGATGCCGTCGATGGCTTCCTGGCCAAGCGCTTCGGCATGGCGACCGAGCTCGGCGCCTATCTGGATCCGCTGGCTGACAAGGCTATGATCGTCTCGATCTATGTGGCGCTCGGCATCGGCGAGGCCATTCCGCGCTGGCTGGTCATCCTGGTCGTGTCGCGCGACATCATGATCGTGGGTGCCGTGATGCTGTCGTGGCTGGTGGACAAGCCGGTCGCCCTCAAGCCGTTCCTGGTCTCCAAGCTGAACACGGTCGCGCAGATCGCGCTTGCCCTCACGGTGCTCGGTGCGCTTGCCTTCAAATTCGATGCTGCGGTGGCGATCGTGCTGCTGACGGCGGCGGTGGCGGCCTTGACCTTGCTTTCGATCGCCTTCTATGTCGCAGAATGGGTGCGGCACATGAACGCGGCGGATTCCAGCCAGTGAGCCAGCGTTCGGGGCCTTGGCCGGTAATGCCGCAGCATCCTGACCGGCCGGCGGGCCGTTGGCCTGCAGGCAAGTGGGGCCAGCCATGATCCAGAGGCGGCGTCTGGCGTTCTGGGTTGCGACCTTGGTCGCATTCATGTTCCTGCTCTGGCTCTTGAGCGAAATCCTGCTGCCGTTCGTGGCGGCGCTGGCGCTCGCCTATCTGCAAACGCCGCTGGCCGACCGGCTGGAGCGCCGTGGCATGAACCGCACGGTGGCGGCGCTGTTGATCGTCGGCTTGGTCGTGCTGACCTTTATCCTGCTGGCGTTGCTGCTGGTGCCCATCCTGGCGACGCAGGCGGCGGCGCTGATTGCCGACATCCCGGGATATGTGACGCGCGTGCAGGCACTGATGGCCGAGTCCGGTCCGTCGTGGCTGCGGCAATTCGTCAATAACGCCGATGCCAGCAAGAGCATGTCCGAGCTGGTCGCCCAAGGGGCGGGCTACATGGCGGCTGTGGTGCGATCCCTGTGGTCGGGCGGCAAGGCACTGGCTTCTTTCGTCTCGGTCCTGGTCATCATGCCGGTCGTCACCTTCTACCTGATCTGCGATTGGCACGAGATGGTGGCGATCCTCGACGGCTGGGTGCCGCCTCGCAATCGCGCGACCGTGCATCGGCTGGCGGGCGAGATCGATGTTGCGATCTCCGGCTTCCTGCGTGGCCAGGCCGGCGTATGCCTCATCGTGGGCATCTACTATGCGGTCGCCCTTACGGTGCTCGGGCTCAATTTCGGTCTGCTGATCGGTATCGCGGCCGGGGTGCTGACCTTCATGCCCTATATCGGCTCGATGACCGGCCTGCTGATCGCCGTGAGCGTGGCGCTCGGGCAATTCTGGCCGCAATGGACATCGATCGCGGCCGTGGTCGGGATTTTCCTGTTCGGGCAATTCGTCGAGGGCAACGTGCTCGCCCCCAAGCTCGTGGGCGACCATGTCGGCTTGCACCCGGTCTGGCTGATCTTCGCCATGTTCGCGTTCGGCTATCTGCTGGGCTTCGTGGGCCTGCTGATCGCGGTGCCGCTGGCGGCGGCGATCGCCGTGCTCTTTCGATTCGGGCTCAACCGCTACTACGCGAGCCCGTACTATCAGGGCGAGGAGACCGGCTGAACGCCATGGCCGCGCAGCAAATTCCGCGTCAGCTCGCGCTTGCGCTCGACCACGCGGAAAGCTTCGCGCGCGAGGACTTCCTGAGCGGCCCGGGCAACGCGGCGGCGCTCGCGCTCATCGAGCGCTGGCCGGACTGGCCGGGCCAGACCGTCGCCCTGGTCGGGCCCGAGGGCTCCGGCAAGAGCCATCTGGCGGCGATCTGGGCCGGCACCGCCGGCGCGCGCTTTCTGGCCGCGCGCTCGCTCGCCACCGCGCTCTTGCCGGCGGCGCTCGCCACCGGCGCCCTGGTGGTCGAGGACATCGCGGCCGGGGAATTCGACGAGCGCGCGCTGTTCCATCTCCTCAATCTGGCGCGCGAGGAATGCGCCTTCGTGCTGTTGAGCGCGCGCACCGCGCCCGGCGGGTGGAAGCTCGCCGTTCCCGACCTCGCCTCGCGGCTCAAGGCGCTCCCGGTCGTGGCCCTGACCGCGCCCGACGATGTCCTGCTGCGGGGCGTGCTGGTGAAGCTGTTCGCCGATCGGCAGCTGGCCGTAGACGAAAACCTGGTCGGCTTTCTCGCCAAACGGATCGAGCGATCGATTGCCGCCGCTCGCGCGGTGGTGGCCGAGCTCGACCGCGAGGCGATGCGCCAGCAGCGACCGCTGACCCGGGCGCTGGCCGCTGAAATTCTGCGGTAAGGTCGGGCGAAGTGCAACGACGCGCAGCGCGGTTGCGGTCGACCTCCGCGCACCATCGTGCGTCGAAACATCGGATGATTGTTTAATTCGCGTATCGGGAGATTATGGAATATCCGGCGGTCGATACGGGGATCACTCCGGCTTGATGCCCGCGAATTTAATCACCTTGGCCCACTTTTCGGTTTCTTCCGCAATGAGTTTTCCAAAGTCTGCGGGCGAGCCAGCAAGCGCCGCGCCGCCAAGATCGGCAAGCTTTGCCTTCATCTTGGGATCGGCGAGGGCGGCGTTGATTTCCCTGTTTAGCTTGGCGATGATTTCGGCCGGCGTGTTCTTGGGAGCACCGATGCCGACCCAGCCGGTCGCCTCGTACCCCGGCACGAATTCGGCCACCGTCGGGACATCCGGCAACACCTCCAACCGGTTTGCAGTGGTCACTGCCAAAGGACGTAGCTTGCCGGCTTTGATGTACTCGGCCGAAGTGGGGACAGTGTCGAACATCACCTGTACCTGTCCGCCTAGCAGATCTGTGAGCGCCTGTGGCGAGCCGCGATATGGCACGTGACGCATGTCAACCCCGGCCATCATCTTGAACAACTCTCCGGCGACATGTTGCAGAGTGCCGTTACCTGCCGACGCCATGTTGAGCTTGCCCGGATTGACCTTGGTGTAGGCGATGAACTCAGGAACCGTCCTGACCGGGAGCGATGGATTGACCTCCATAATAAAGGGGGTGCCGCTAACCCTCGCAATCGGCGTGATGTCGCGGATGAAATTGAAATTGAGTTTCTCGTAGAACGTGACGTTGATGGCATTCGCGGCGACTACAAGGAGGAGTGTGTAACCGTCTGGCGGCGACTTCACGACGACCTCGGTGCCAACGTTGGTACCCGCGCCCACTCGGTTCTCGATAACGAACGGCTGGCCCACTGCTTCCGACAACCATTGACCGATCAGGCGCCCAACGAGGTCGGAGGTGCTGCCAGCCGGAAGACCAGCGATTATGCGCACCGGCCGCGTCGGATAAACTTGCGCCCTCGCGATGCGCGTGACGGCCGGGAGCGAGACTCCGCCAATGGCGGCGAGTTGCAGAAATCCACGGCGGGAAGGTTTCATGAACGCCCCCTGGGCCCTGGCAAGAGGGTCGCGGCAACGACGCTCTATTAGCCTACCGCGTACGCGAAGTGTGTGCAGCCGCCCGCAGGGCGTGCTCAACTATGAACCGAGGGACGCCTTGACGGCTCCCGGCGGTGGGCGCGTCATGTCATCGGATGGACATGAAGGCCGGCCATTATGACATTCATGACAGGCGAACGTAGACCATGACGGATCGCGCCCAAGCCACTGTTCTAGCGGAAGAAAAGTCATCAGCCCGAACCCCGGAGACGTCTGCCGGCGAGCTGTCGTCGAGCCCGACTCGGTTCATCAACCGGGAGCTGTCCTGGCTCCATTTCAATCGGCGGGTGCTCGAGGAAGCCTACAACAGCGCGCATCCGCTGCTCGAGCGGGTGCGCTTCCTCGCCATCTCGGCCAACAATCTCGACGAGTTCTTCATGGTCCGGGTCGCCGGCCTCAAGGGACAGCTCAAGGCCGGCATCACCGACCGCAGTCCCGATGGCCTCACCCCGGCCGAGCAGCTCGGCCTGATCGCCGAGGCGGTGTCGGCTTTGGCCACCGACCAGCAGAAGCGCTGGCGCGAGCTGCGCGCCGCGTTGGCGGATGAAAAGGTCGCCCTGGTCGAGGGGCCGGATATGACCAAGAAGGAGAAGGCCTGGCTCGAGGATCATTTCCTGAGCCATATCTTCCCGTTGCTCACGCCGCTCGCCATCGATCCGGCGCATCCGTTCCCGTTCATCTCCAATCTCGGCTTTACCATCGCGCTGCAGCTCGCGCGCGCGAGCGACGGCAAGCCGATGAATGCGCTCATCCGCATGCCCAACAAGGCCGAGCGCTTCATCCG
>DASYFD010000228.1:0-20016 GCA_036498625.1 Xanthobacteraceae bacterium
GCCGAAATTGAGGATCGCCATGTTCAGCGTGCCGTCGCTGAGATAGACGCCATAGACTTGGCCCGGCTTGGGATTGGGCGGACCCGCCCGTCCGACCTCCTTCATCTCGAAGGCGGCTTTGTAGAAGTTGGCGACCTTCTCGGGATCCTTGGTCGCCAGGGCGATATGCCGGATCTTTGCCATGTGCTGTCTCCGTATGTTCCGTCGCTGCCTGTCGGAGCCCCGGATCGTTGCTGATTTGTAGCATGCAAAACCCGCAAGAGGTAGCGGTCTAGATTCTCTCTCGTTGATCATGATCCCGAAAACCGGTAGCCGCTTTTCGGGATCATGCCCTAAAGCCGCCCGCCTGCCCGGGATTTTACTCTGCGCGCCATTGCGTTAAGATCGACCTCGATGCGGTCCGTAGGCTGGAGTAGGTGCAGTGCGCTCAAGGGTCAATCGGACTTTGACGGCCGGCTTTGGTGCGGCTCTCGGCGTGGCCGTAATGCTGGCTCCGCTGCCGGCATCGGCGCGTGCGGGCGGCTTCGCCGGCCATGCGGCCTTCGTTCATGGCGACTTTCGCCACTTCGTCGGGCAACCGTTGGTCCGGCCCGGGCAGGTGCCTCCGGTGGTGGCGAGCAGCGCTCCCGTCCTCGTCAATCGCACGTTCGGCTTTGAGCCCAGGCGCCAACATCGCCGCTTCTTCGGCTTCGGGTTTCCGCTCGCCGGCATCGGCGTCTCCTACGGCACTTATCCTTATGAGGCGCCGCTCGTCGATGTCGGGGCCGTCGCCCGGCCTTGGGGCCCCGCTCCGGTTGCGCAGGACGGCGACCGGAGCCTGGCCGGCGGCGAATGCCGGACGGAAACCCGGCTGGTTCCCTCCGAAGCCGGCGGCGAACGGCCGATCACGATCACCTGGTGCCACAAGGGATGAGGCCCGGACGCCAGGCTGGTCGGCTCGCGCCGAGAATTGCCTAAAGATGCCGACATAGGAGCCCCGAAGGCTTCACGCACATGTGCAAAAACGTGTGCGCTGGCGCCGCGTTAATGCGATAGGTAGAAGTGTTGGGCCGCAGTGCCGATTCCTCCGGGGCCCGAGAGGTCTGTCCATGCTGAACACCCAGCCGACCACATCAGCCGCCCGACGCTTGAAGTTCTGGGCGCGGGGATCAGCCGGCGCCTTGCTGCTGCTGGCCGTGCTGGGCCTTTCCTGGCAGATGGGGGTTCGTGCCGCCGAGCCCGCCATCGTGATACCGGCGCCGGCCGCGGATGCGCCAAAGCCCGCCGCCTCCGGCCTGCAGACCGTCGTTCTTGCGGGCGGCTGCTTCTGGGGCGTCCAGGCGGTCTTCCAGCACGTCAAGGGCGTGAGCCAGGCCGTTTCCGGCTATGCCGGCGGCAGCAAGGAAACCGCGAGCTACGAGGTGGTGAGCTCGGGGCGGACCGGCCATGCCGAATCCGTGCAGGTCACCTTCGATCCGCGGCAAATCTCCTATGGCCGGATTCTGCAAATCTATTTTTCGGTGGCGCATGATCCGACCCAGCTCAATCGTCAGGGCCCCGACACCGGCACGCAATATCGCTCGGCCATCTTCTACCGGGATGAGTCGCAGAAGAGCGTTGCGCAAGCCTATGTGGCGCAGCTCGACAAGGCCGGTGTCTTCAAGCGCCCGATCGTGACGCAGATCAGTCAGCTCACGGAGTTCTATCCGGCCGAAGCCTATCACCAGGACTACGCCACCCTGCATCCGTCGAGCCCGTACATCGCGTTCAACGATCTGCCCAAGGTGGAGAACCTGCAGCGCGTCTTTGCCGAGGTGTACCGCGACCGTCCGGTGCTGGTCTCGGCTGCCAGTCAATCGAATTGAACGCACGTTGATCGCCGCCGCCTGACGGCGTGGGTGGCGCCGCCATCATATCGTCTCTACATCGCGGTCTTTGCCAGCTCGCGCAGGCGGATGTTGAACCGCTCGGCGGCCTCGTATTGCACCCAGTGGCCGGCGCCCGCAAAAATATCGAAGCTGGCCTGCGGCTGGAATTGCCGCAGCCTTGCGCCACGCTCGGCCACATAGGGCACCGCGGTCGCGTCGAACTCGCCCCAGATTCCCGCCAGCCGTCCGCCAAACCCGGCGAGGCCCTCGGCCAGCGTGCCGGTATGAGAGACGTGCTTGCCGCGGATGCGCGAGCGCTCCGCATTGGACTGCTGCATATGCACCGCGAGCGCGTCGATCTTGCCGGGATCGTGGATCATCAGGATGCCGAGATTGTGCCGGTGGATGGCGGCCTTCTCGTCGTCGCTCGCCAGCCGCCGCCATGACTTGAGCGGCTCCATCGCGCCGCGCGGCGCGCCGGTGCCGGTGGCGCCGACCAGCACCAGGCATTGGGCGCGGGCACCGGCGTGCCGCACCAGATAGCCGGCGATCAAGCCACCCATGGAAAATCCCGCGACCGAAAAGCTCGTCTGCGGGCCGATGATCTCCGCCACGCCGGCCGCCAGCGTCGCCCCGATGCTGTCGGCGGAGATCGGCGGCCGCGGAATTGCGGATTCGCCGGAACCCGGAAGGTCCGGAACCAGGAGGGTGAAATCGCGCGCCAGCGCTTCGATGTTGCGCACCCAGTGCATCCAGCTGCCGGTGCCACCATGCAAGAGGACGAGCGGTGGGCCTTGGCCCCACACCCGCCACACCACATCGCCCGCGCCGACGGGCGTGGCGCGATGAACGCTGGTGCGGTCGAGCGCGGCAATGATCTCCGCAGGCTGTGCAATGGTCATGCAGGGCTCACGCTGCGTGGTCCGACTTGGGACATGTCGGTTCCAAACGGCAACGTCCTTAAGGGTGGAGGGATTCCGGCACGGGCATTGGGACAGCTGCGGCCCGGCCGACACCATGCCGAGAACATGGCATGGAAACCGAACATGCCAGAGCAAGCCTCGAATTTCCAGCCCGCTGGTCGCGCCCGGGCGTTGCGCGCATGGGGATCGAAGCCGGGTTCCGGGTCCACGCCGACCAAGCACGCGCGGATTTGGCGCGAGGACGGACTTGCACCGCCTCATCGATGGCCTAAATCTTATTGTTCCTTGCAGCGATCCTGGTGCTCGATGCAACGAGGCGGCAGCCCGACAACCCGGAAGGGGAACCCATGCCCACCGAAGCCGCCGTGCAGGCGCTCCACGTCGACCCGATCCCCGAGGCTCCGTTCTATATCGCGGTCGCGGACTCCGCCATGCGGGCCCGCCGCACGCTCAAATCCGGCGATACTTTCGTGGTCATGGACAGCCACGGCGATGTCGGGGCCTCTTCGGGCGGACCGGACGGCCTCTTCCATCATGATACGCGGCATCTCTCGCGCTTCGAGCTGACGGTCAACGAGTTGCAGCCGCTGCTGCTCGGCTCGAACCTGCGCGACGACAACGCGCTGCTCGCGATCGATCTCACCAACCCGGATATTTTTTCCGACCAGCGCATCGTGCTGCAAAAGGACACGCTGCATATCGTGCGCACGATTTTCCTGTGGCGGGGAACCGCCTATCAGCGCCTCGGCGTGCGCAACTTCGGCGACCGCGCCGCGGATCTGCGCCTGGTGATCCTGTTCGACAGCGATTTTGCCGATCTGTTCGAGGTGCGCGGATTGCGGCGCGCCCGGCGCGGCACCTTGACCCGCCGGCTTTCCGGCTCCGACCAGGTCTTGCTCAGCTATCACGGGCTCGACGGCAGGACGCGGCGCACAAGGCTCACCTTCGATCCGCCGCCCGCCAAGCTCACCGTGAACGCCGCCAGCTACCAGCTGCATGTCGCCCCCGGCGCCGTGCAGCCGCTGTTCGTCGCGGTCGCTTGCGACCAGGCGGACCAGCGCCCGATGCCGTTCCTGCGCGGCCTGCTGGCGGCGCGCCGCGAGCTTCGCGCCGCCACCGTCGGGGAGACCACGGTCGAGAGCTCGAACGAGCTGTTCAACGAGGTGCTGTGCCGCTCGGCCGCCGATATCGCCATGCTGCTGACCGACACGCCGCAAGGGCGCTATCCCTATGCCGGCATCCCCTGGTACTCGACCACGTTCGGCCGCGACGGGCTGATCACGGCGCTGCAGATGCTGTGGTGGAATCCCGGCGTGGCGCGCGGCGTGCTGCACCGCCTCGCCGCCTATCAGGCCAAGTCCAACGATCCGCGCTCGGACGCGCAGCCGGGAAAAATCCTGCATGAGATGCGCGCCGGCGAGATGGCGGCGCTGCACGAGGTGCCGTTCGGCCTCTACTACGGCAGCGTCGATTCGACGCCGCTGTTCGTGCTGCTCGCCGGCGCCTATGTGGAGCGCACCGGCGATGAGAAGACGCTGCGCGAACTGTGGCCCTCGATCGAGGCCGCGCTCGGCTGGATCGACGGCCCGGGCGATCCCGACCGGGACGGTTTTGTCGAATACCGGCGCGAGACCGAGCAGGGGCTGGCCAATCAGGGCTGGAAGGACTCCTACGACGCCATCTTCCATGCCGACGGCCGGCTGGCGGAAGGGCACATCGCGCTGGCGGAGGTGCAGGGCTACGTCTTTGCCGCCAAGCGCGCGGCGGCGCGCTGTGCGCGGCGGCTCGGCCATGACTCGCTCGCAACCGAGCTCGATGCGCAGGCGACCGCCTTGGCGGAGCGCTTCGAGGCCGCGTTCTGGTGCCCGGAGATCGAGACCTATGCGCTGGCGCTCGACGGGGCCAAGCAGCCTTGCCGCGTGCGCACGTCGAATGCCGGGCAGGTGCTGTTTGCCGGCATTGCGGCTCCGGCGCGGGCCGCGCTGGTCGCGCAGGGCCTGATGGAAACGCGGTTCGATTCCGGCTGGGGCATCCGCACGGTGGCGCGGGGCGAAGCCCGCTACAATCCGATGTCGTATCACAACGGCTCGATCTGGCCGCACGACAATTCCCTCATCGCGCTCGGCCTTGCCCGCTACGGATTTTCGCAATCGGTCGAGCAGGTGTTCAAAGGCCTGTTCCGGGCCGCCACCTACATGGATGCGCGCCGGCTGCCGGAGCTCTACTGCGGCTTTCAACGTCAGCGCGGGCGCGGCCCGACTCTCTATCCGGTCGCCTGTTCGCCGCAGGCTTGGGCGAGCGCCACGCCGTTCGCGCTGCTCGAGGCCTCGCTCGGGCTCGAGTTCGACCCCGCCAAGGGCGAGATCCGCCTGCGCAATCCGCGGCTGCCGTCGTTCGTGGACGAGGTGACGCTGCGCAATCTGCGGCTCGATCCGGCAAGCGTCGATTTGCGGGTGCGCCGCCATAAGGGCGCGGTCTCGCTCGATATCCTGCGCACACGGGGAAAAATCCAGGTGTCCATCGTGTGCTCGCCGCGCGAAACGGGCGGGTTCCCTGAGCCCTCATAAGCGGTAACGAATTACCGAATGCGCGGCCACGGGAACTCCCGCGCGGGTTGGGGCTTGGTGAATTGAGCATCGGGCCGTTCCCGGAGGCGCTATGCGCGACAACCATGCAGCGGCTGCGGTGGGAGCCTTCGCCTTGGTGGCGCTCGCGGCCGCGATCCCGATCACGATGGCGGAAGACAGTCCGCCCGTCAGCACGCCCAGTCCTGACGCTCCCCCCGCGGTGGTGATTCTCGAGAGCCATCAGCTGGAAGGGATCCTCGGCAAGGAGGTGCGCAGCGCCACCGGCGAGAACATGGGCCGGATCGTCGATGTGGTGGTCGACCAAAGCGGGCAGGTGCGCGCCGCGGTCATCGATTTCGGCGGCTTCCTCGGGGTCGGCAGTCGCAAGATCGCCGTGGACTGGAGTGCGTTGAGCTTTCCGTCGGCGGGCGACAAGGCCGGCCGCGTGACGCTCGAGTTCACCCGCGACCAGCTGAAGGCCGGGCCCGAATACCAGGCCGGCAAGTCGGTGGTGGTGCTGGGGTCGCAAGGCAAGCTCGAGCAGTTCCCCTTTCAATAAGCCGTGATCGCGGAGACGTGCCCTGTCCGTGCAACGAATACGGCGCTCTGCCGACAGGCCGGGCCAGCTTGACGAGAGCCACGATCGCAGGCCGCCGGTCGTGCTCCCCCCGGAGCCGGGCGAGCCACCGCCCGCTCCATCGCGCGCCAGCCTGCGGGGCCTCGATTGGTTCATCTTTTTCGTCGCCGATGTGCAGACCGGCTTCGGCCCTTTCGTCTCGGTCTATCTCACCGGCCAGAAATGGACGCAGGTCGACATCGGCATGGTGCAGTCCGCGGCCGGCCTGGTCGCGTTGGCGGGGCAGATGCCGGGCGGGGCGCTGGTCGATCTCGCCCGCTCCGAGCGGCTGGTAGCCGGCCTGGCGGTCGCGGCGATCAGCGTCAGCGCGCTCGCCTATGCGGCCTGGCCGATTTTTCCGGTCGTGTTGTCCGCTGCGGTGCTGCACGCCGGCGCCAGCTGCGTGCTCGGCCCCGCGATCGCTGCGCTCAGCCTTGGCCTCGTCGGCCATGCGGCCGCCGGCGAGCGGCTCGGCCGCAACGCGCGCTTTGCGTCCATCGGCAATGGGCTGGCGGCAGCCGCGATGGGCGCCTGCGGCTATTTCTTCTCGGCCCGCGCCGTGTTCTTCGTCACTGCGCTGCTGCTGGCGCCGGCATTGCTGACGCTGCGCGCCATGTCGGGAAACGAGATCGATCCCGTGCGGGCGCACTGCGGGCCGGCACCAGGGCGGGACAACAGGCCGCCGACGCGCTTAGCTGATCTGCTGCGCCAGCGCCCGTTGTTGATCCTGGCAGGCTGCGTCATGCTGTTCCATCTCGCCAACGCCGCCATGCTGCCGCTGATGGGAAGCGTGCTGACGATGCGCTCCAGCCAATGGGCGACGCTGCTGATCGCGGCCTGCATCGTGGTGCCGCAGCTGGTGGTCGCGGCACTGTCGCCATGGGTCGGCCGGCGATCGGAAATTTGGGGACGCCGGCCCTTGTTGCTCCTGGGCTTCGCCGCGCTGCCGGTGCGCGGCATCCTGTTCGCGACTGTCAAGGATCCCAATCTGCTGGTCGCCGTCCAGCTGCTCGACGGCCTGACCGCCGCGGTGTTCGGCGTGATGGTGCCGCTCATCATCGCCGATCTCACCCGCGGCACCGGACATTTCAATCTCGGCCAGGGCATTGTGGGCACCACCACCGGGCTCGGCGCGTCGATGAGCACCACGCTGGCGGGCTATGTCAGCGACCATTTCGGCAGCCAATTCGCGTTTCTGGGTCTCGCTGCGGTCGCCGCGGCCGGCTTGGCCGCGGTCTGGCTGCTGATGCCGGAGACGCGGCCGGAGCGGCCTCCAGCGGATTGATGGCAGGGCCGCGGCCGCCGCGCTCAGTGTCCTTCGGCGGCCACCTGCAGCGGTGGGGCTTCGTCGACTACCAGCCGCAGGCGCGAAGACGCCCCGTCGTCGATCAGGTTGCGGAAGACGGCGAGATAATCGAGCGCCATGCGCCGCGCCGTGAAGCGCTCCTCGAACCGCTCGCGTATCTTCGGGCGCGACAGCTGCGACAGCCGGTCGACGGCGCCGACGGCGCCGATCTCATCCTCGACGATGAAGCCGGTAACGCCTTCATCCACCACCTCCGCCACCGAGCCGCGGTTGAATGCGATGACCGGGGTGCCGCATGCCATCGCCTCGATCATGACGCGGCCGAACGGCTCGGGCCAATCAATGGGCATCAGAAGCGCGCACGCCCCGCTCAGAAACGAGGATTTGTCGGTTTCGCCGATCTCGCCGATATACTCCGTATTGGTGGCCTCGATCAGGGGCCGGATCTTTTCTTGGTAGTAGTCGCGATCGACATTGTCGACCTTGGCGGCGATCTTGAGCGGGACGCCGCAGTGCTGCGCGATCCGGATCGCGCGATCGACGCCCTTTTCCGGGGCGATGCGTCCGAGAAACGCGAAATAAGAAGGCGTCACCGGTTGCGGCGTGAGCAGCCGCTCCGGCAGGCCATGGTGGATGGTGCGTACCCAGCGCGCCTGCGGCAGCGGCCGCCGCTGCGCATTGGAGATCGAGATCACCGGCACCGAGGAGAATGTCGTGAACACCGGCTGGTGCTCCGGCAAATCGAGCCGGCCATGCAAGGTGGTGACGAACGGCGTGGACTGGCGCGAGAACAGCGAGAACGGATAATAGTCGAGATGGAAGTGCAGGAAATCGAAATCGCCGCGCCGCTGCCGTACGCGCTCCAGCATGAGCATGTGCAACGCATTGGCGTCGCGCACCGAGCCGTCCAGGCGCAGCGCGCGCGGCCAGCAAGCCTCCAGCTTCGCCGAGGTGACCGAGTCGCCGCTCGCATACAAGGTGACGTCGTGGCCGAGCGCGACCAGCTCTTCCGTCAGCCAATGGATGACCCGTTCGGTGCCGCCGTAGAGCTTCGGGGGAACCGCTTCCGACAACGGCGCTACCTGAGCGATGCGCATGAACACGCCTCCTATCGATGGGGAGAATGCCCTCAACCCTTTTCCGGCACCGAAACCCGACAACAAACAAGATGGCGGAAATTTCAATTTCAGGCACGAAGATTATTTTGCGCTGCCGCGGGAACCTTTCGGCTTTGGCAACGTCGAACTTATTGCAAAGCGGCATCGGTCTTAAGACCGAGAGGGAGCGCGCGTCTGCCAAGATTCGGCCACGGGAAAACCACCAACGTTGCAAGTTCGTGAAGGGGCGACGCTGCCGGCCATCGCATTAGGGCGCGAACCGGATCAAGAAGTGGAGTTCCATTCAGCATGAATGATCTTTGCCGCTACGCCGCTCATCCGTTGGCCTTCATGTTTCGTTATGTCCGGCTGCGCCCAGCGTCGCACGCGCTCATTCTGGCGGCGGTGGTGGCGGCAGTTGCCTGTTCGGTGAGCACTCAATATGGCGTGAAATTTCTCGTCGACACATTGTCGGGAACCCGGATCAGTACCGGTGTATGGCTGGCCTTTCTGTTGCTGGTCTCGCTGATCGCGGCCGATAATCTGCTGTGGCGGCTCGCCAGCTGGGTCGCCAACTTCACGTTTGTGGGAGTGACAGGTGATCTGCGCCGGGATCTGTTCCGCCATCTGACCGGGCATGCGCCGAGCTATTTCGCCGACCGCCTCCCCGGCATGTTGACCAGTCGCGTCACGGCGACGTCGAACGCCGTCTTCACCGTGGAAAACATGACGATGTGGAACGTGTTGCCGCCCTGCGCCGCGACCGTCGCCGCGATCGGGTTCGTGGCCACGATCAGCGTTCCGATGGCGGCGTGCCTGGCGCTGGCGGGCGGCATCATGGTAGCCGCGATGTTCCGCCTGGCCGCCGCAGGACGCCCCCTGCATCACGATTTCGCCGACAAGACCGCCGCGGTCGACGGCGAGATGGTCGACGTGGTGAGCAATATGCCGCTGGTGCGGGCGTTCTGCGGCCTGAGCCGGGAGCATCGCCGGTTCGACGCCACTATCGATCGCGAGATGACGGCACGCCGGCGCAGCCTGCTCTATCTGGAGAAGCTGCGGATCGTTCACGCCGTGATAACCATAGCGTTGACGCTCGGACTGCTGGCCTGGGCGATCCTGCTGTGGCAGCGCGGCCTCGCCACCACCGGCGACGTGGTCCTGGCATGCACACTGGGAATGTCTGTTCTTCATGCCACGCGCGACCTGGCGGTGGCTCTGGTCGATGTGACCCAGCACATCGCCCGGCTCGCGGAGGCGCTCGCGACCCTTCTGCTTCCACACGAGTTGTGCGATCACCCCAAGGCGGAACCGCTGATCAGACGGGGTGCCAGCGTCCGGTTCGAGAACGTCACGTTCCGCTATGCCGACGGCAGCCGGGTTTTCGATCGTTTGAATCTCCGGCTTGAGCCGGCGCAGCGGGTCGGGCTGGTCGGCCAGTCGGGCGGCGGCAAGTCCACGCTGTTCGCGCTGCTGCAGCGCTTCTACGACCTCGAGGATGGGCGGATTCTGATCGACGGCCAGGACATCGCAAAGGTGACGCAGGAGAGCCTGCGCGGTGCCATTGCGGTGGTGCCACAGGATATCTCGCTCTTTCACCGCTCGGTCGGCGAGAACATCCGCTACGGAAGACCCGACGCCTCGGACCAGGAAGTGCTGAGCGCCGCGCTCGCAGCCAAGTGCGGGGACTTCATCGACGGCCTGCCGAACGGCATCGAGACCCCGGTCGGCGAGCGCGGCGTGAAGCTGTCAGGCGGTCAGCGCCAGCGCATCGCGATCGCGCGCGCCTTCCTGAAGGATGCGCCGCTCCTGCTCCTGGACGAGGCCACCTCTGCGTTGGACGGCGATTCCGAGGAGGCCATCCGGGAAGCGCTGGGTCGACTGATGCAGGGCCGCACCGTGATCGCGATCGCGCATCGGCTGTCGACGGTGCGGAATTTCGATCGGGTCGTCTTGTTGCAGGCCGGGCAAGTCGTGCAGGACGGTCCGCCCGATCGTCTGGCGCGGGACAATGGATTGTATCGCAATCTGGTTCAGCGCGAGATGAGCCGCCTCACGCACACGCAGCAGGCCGCTTGAGGCCGCGAAACCGACCGCATCGTACAGAGGACGTCATGACCCGACGACTTGCAGGCAAGGTCGCGCTCGTCACCGCGGCAGGGCAGGGCATCGGTCGCGCCATTGCGGAGGCCTTTCTGGTCGAAGGCGCCAGAGTGATCGCCACCGACGTGGACGAATCGAAGCTGGGCGATATCATCGGCGCCGAGCCACACCAGCTCGATGTCCGCTCGACGCCCGCCGTCGAGTCCCTGGCGCGCGCGCTTGCCCGGGAGCCCGGCGCGCCGGACGTGCTGGTGAACTGCGCCGGCTATGTGCACAACGGCAGCGTGCTGGAATGCTCGGAGCAGGATTGGAATTTCTCCTTCGACCTCAACGTCACCTCGATCCACCGCATGCTGCGGGCGTTCCTGCCCGGCATGCTGGCCAAGGGCGGCGGCTCGGTCATTAATATCTCGTCCGCGGGGTCCTCGATCCGCGGCGTGCCCAACCGCTATGCCTATGGGGCCACCAAGGCAGCCATCATCGGGCTGACCAAGGCGGTGGCGGCGGATTTCATCCAAAAAGGCATCCGGGCGAATGCGATCTGCCCCGGCACGATCGAGTCGCCCTCGCTCGATCAGCGCATCGCCACATTGGCGAGCGAAACCGGCCGTTCGCTGGCAGACGTCCGCCGCGGTTTTGTCGACCGTCAGCCCATGGGACGGCTGGGGGCGGCCGCCGAGGTGGCGGCGCTCGCGGTTTTCCTCGCCTCGGACGAATCGAGCTATATCACCGGCCAGCCGCATCTGGTCGATGGCAGCATGGCGCTTTGAAGGGTTCGGCTCAGCGGGTCTGCGCGATGCTGCGTTCCGCCCACCCGAGCGATGCCGGCGAGAAGCTGCGCGCCACGGCCGCCGGAGCAGGCCGCCGCACCTCGTCGAGGGCGCGCACGAAGTCGGAGAACCACGCCTGAACCGAGGTTGATCGCAGCTTGTCGATCATGGCGAGCCAGCGTTCGCGTCGCTCCTCGAGCGGCATGCTCAACGCCAGCGAAATCTTCTGCGCCATGCCGTCGATGTCGTGCGGATTGACCAGGACGGCGGCATCGAGCTCGCGCGCGGCGCCGGCGAATTCGGACAGCACCAGAACGCCCGGGTCGGATGGATCCTGCGCCGCCACATATTCCTTGGCGACCAGATTCATGCCGTCCTGCAACGGCGTTACCAGGCCGACCTGCGCGGTGCGATAGAAACCGGCGAGGGTCGATTGCGCAAAGCCCTTGTTGAGGTATCGGATCGGCATCCAGTCGACGTCGGCGTGCTTGCCGTTGACCTCGCCGACCAGGGTCGCGAGCTCGGTCTTCAATTGCCGGTAGGCCGCGATCTGGCCGCGGGAGGGGACGGCGATCTGCAGGAGCGAGACCTGACGCTTCAGGGCGGGCTCGGCCACCAACATGCGGTCGAAGGCACGGATGCGGTTTGCGATGCCCTTCGAGTAATCGAGCCGGTCGACACCCAGAACCAGCTTGGTGCTCTGCAGGCTCAGGCGCAAGCGCGCGACATCCGGGCGGGCGGCGGACTTGGCGGCGCGGGCGGCGAAATCGTCCACGTTGATGCCGATTGGAAAGGTCGCCAGCCGGGATCTGCCGTGAGCAGACACGACGGTATCGTCCACGATATCGAGGCCGAGCTCCTGCTCGACATATTGGCTGAAATTCTGCCGATCCTCATCGGTCTGGAATCCGATCAGATCATAGGCAAGCATCGCCGAAACCAGCTCGCGGTGCTGCGGCACGCCGTGCATGATGGTGGGGGCCGCCCATGGGGTATGCAGGAAAAACCCGATCCGCTGCGTCACGCCGAGCCGTCGCAGCTCGGAGCCCAGTGTCAGGAAGTGATAATCCTGAATCCAGAAAGTGGCATCGGGCCGGTTGAAGCGCAGCAGCGCGCGCGCCATGAAGGCGTTGACTTCCCGATACGAATTGTAGTTTTGCGCCGTCACCTGGATCAGGTCGGGGCGCGAATGCAGCGCCGGCCACAGGCCGGAATTGGCGAAGCCTTCGTAGTAGCCCTCATAGTGGGCCGCCGGCAGATCGACAGTCGCCAAGGCGCCGGCCCCCAGCGCCTCGATTTCCGCAAATGAATCCTTTTCGGAAGCATCGCGGACCCGACCGCTGGAACCGACCCAGATGGCTCCCGAATTCTTGACCAGAGGCAAAAGGGCAGAGGCGAGACCGCCGGTGACCGGCTCATCCACCTTGATCCGGGCTACGCGGTTCGAAACTACAACGATCACAACGCGATCTCCTGATGTTTCGACCACGACAACGGCCGATGGCGCTATTTGGTTCCCTGCTATTGCTGCATTGCGGTGGCGTTCAGCTGTGCAATCCTCGCCTCATTTTGAGGCTCGCTCTTGCCCCCCTTGCGAAGGCGTGCCGTCGAATCATTTTAGGCCGGCGCGAACGCTGGCGGGGAACAGGCTGATACCTGCGTTCGAATAACGTCAGCGGTATCCAATGACGATCATGCCTCCGCGTAGGCCGTCGATGACATCAGGCTCACTTCTGCACGGCGAGAATCGAGCCGGGTATGCTGCACGATGATCGCCACGTCCGATTCGAATACCGAGGCGTAGTCCGTATCGCGCGGGATCGGCTGCGGATCATCGAGATCGTTGAACCGCAGATGCAAAGTCCGGCGCGCCGGCACCGTGACCCGATAGGGGCCGACCGGATCGCGATCGGCAAAGTAGATCGTGATCGCCACATGGGCGTCCCGATCGTCCGCGTTGAGGATGCAGGCGGTCTCGTGCGAAATCAGCGCCCGATCGGAAAAGGAGCTTTGGGAGGGAATGTATCCTTCCGCGATGGCCCACCGCTTGCGCCCGATCGCCTCCATCTGCCAACACCTCCGCGCCCGTTAACGCCCAAGCGGGCGGGTGGTTTCATGCTGGCCGGCGAAATTGGAACGATTCGGCCGATCCGGTGTTGCCAAAGAGCACCGTGTTTTAGGCAATTGTGTCGGGATGCCAATAGTTTCCGGGGTTTGCGGCCTGCCTGCCGGAAAAATCGATTTTCCGGCCGGACGTTACCCCAATACGCATGGCGCAAGTGGTTCAGCGCCAATAGCGATCCTCCCAGCTGCGCGACAGCCGCATAGCGGTCAATATCAGCCCTGCCATGGAATAGGTCTGCGGGAAATTTCCCCACAGGGCGCCGGTTTGCGGATCGATGTCCTCCGATAACAGGCCGTATCGGTTGCGATGTTGCAAGGCGTCGTTGAAAAGGTTGCGGGCATCCTCGTGACGGCCGAGCGACCACCAGGCATCGACCAGCCAGAAACGGCAGATCAGGAAGGCCGTGACCGGCAGCCCGAAATCGTCGGCGCTGGCGTAGCGCATGACGTGGGTCTCGCGCAGAAGCTCGCGTTCCATGGCGGCGACCGTGCTCTTGAAGCGCGGATCCTCGGCCTCGATGACGCCGAGGTCCGGCAGCAGCAGCACGCTGGCGTCGAGATCGTCGGACCCGAAGGCGGCGGTGAAGGCGCCGCGCTTCTCGTTCCAGGCGCCCTCGAGCAGCGTGGCATGCAGCGGGTCGGCGATGGCGTTCCAGTGGCGGGCGCGGTCCTCGAGACCGAGGCGGGATGCGATCGCGGCCAGCCGATGGCAGCCGGCCCAGCACATCGCGGTCGAGTGGGTGTGGATGCGCTGGCGGCCGCGATATTCCCAAATTCCGGCGTCGGGCTGCAGCGCCGATCTCGCCGCGTGGCTGCCGAGCTGCTCGAGCAGGCGGAACAGACCTTCGTCGCCGGGCCGCGGCAGGCGGCGGTCGAAGAACATCGGCATGGCGGCGAGGATGATGCTGCCATAGGTGTCGTTCTGGATTTGCGCCGCCGCCGCATTGCCGATCCGAACCGGTCCGTCGCCGCGGTAGCCTTGCAGGTCCGGCGCGGTGCGCTCCTCCAGCGGGATGGTCGGCACGATGCCGTAGACCGGTCGCAGCGCCTCGTCGGGATTGGCGGCGATGCTCAGCGTGAAGGTGATGAAATCCTCCATCGTCTGGGTCGCGCCGATGCGGTTGAGCGCTTTCACGACGAAATAGGCATCGCGCAGCCAGCAATAGCGATAGTCCCAGGTCCGCCCGGATCCGGGCGATTCCGGGATCGAGGTGGTATGCGCCGCGATGACGCCGCCGGTCTCCTCGAAATTGCTCAGCTTGAGGGTGATGGCGGCGCGGATGACGGCTTCTTGATAGTCGTAGGAGATCGACAGTCCGCGCACCCAGTCCATCCAGTAGTCGCGGGTGCGGTCGCTGAACTCGCGGCTGGTGATCGCGAGCCCGCTGGTGACCGGCTCGTCGGGACCGAACACGCAATGGACCGGGTGGGTGAGCACGAACGGCGACTCGTGCTCGATGAGCGAAAGCGGAGAGTCGGTGGTCAGGCGGATGACCGAATCCCCGTCCATGTAGCGGATGTGATTGCTGCCGATGGAATGACGCGAAGACCGCTGGCCATAGCTGTGGGTCGGCCGCACCCGAACCGTGACGCGCGGCAGCCCGGCGATCGGCTCGATGATGCGAAACAGCTGCGGCGGCCGGAACACCCGCCCGAATTGATGAAAGCGCGGCGCAAAATCCGTGATCCGCACCGCGCCGCCGTGCCGGTCGGTAAGGACTGTCGATACGATGGCGGTGTTGCGCAGATACTCGGATTGAAAATCCACCATGTCGTCGAGCACGACGTCCGAGAAACCCTTCTCTTCGGCCCCGGACACCAGCCGGCAGAAGATCGGATCACCGTCAAAGTTGGGGAAGCACCACCACACGATTCGAGAGCAGGGGTCGACCAGCGCGGCGGTGCGGCCGTTGCCGATGACGGCCAGATCCAATCCATGATCCATCACGGCGCGGGACTTTCGCCTTCGTCGGCTATCCGCGTGAGCCAGCCGCGCACGGCTTCCGGCTTCTCGAAGTGCCCGTCGACGCCCGTGACCATCCGGCCCACGGAAAACGCCAGGCCGTCGAACTCCCCGATGATGTCGAAGACCGACTCGTCGGTGACGTCGTCGCCGATGAAGATCGGGTGGCGGTCGAGGAAAGGCGGATAGCGCATCAGCTCGCGCACGGCCGTACCCTTGTTGAATCCGACCTGCTTGATCTCCAGGACGGACTTGCCGTGCAGAATCTCGATCGGCGCCGACGGATTTTCCGCGCAGATGCGATCGACCGCCGCTTTGACCAGGCCCTCCAGATGCGGAACCAGGCGGTAGTGCAAGGAGACCGAGTAGCCCTTGTCCTCGATGATGATCCCGGGTCCGATCTCGGCCACCAGGGCAAATTGGCGCTTGAGCGCCGCATCGAGCGGCACGGTTCGACGCAGATCGAGTTCGCCGCCGCTGAACGGGCGGAATTCGGCGCCGTGGCCGCCGATCGCCGGCAGCTGCAGCGGCGCGAACAGGAGATCGAGATCGCTCAGCGACCGGCCGCTCACCAGCGCCACCGCTCCGCCGGTGCTTTCGCTCAACCGCGCCATGTCGTGCCGCAGCGAAGGCGGAACCCAGACCTCCCGCGGGGTCGAAGCCAGATCGAGAATCGTCCCGTCGACATCGAGCAGGATGGCGCACTCTCGCAGATTTGGAATCAGGGACGGTGCGGCGACGATATCCATGGGCTTATCCTGAAGTGCGGCAGCGTTGCGGGTTGACGGTTGAGCTTACTCGATCAGGCCGAGAGGTTGGCAGACCGATTCGAGCGGCCTTCTCTCCGCCGCGATGCCCCAGCACCATTCGATCAAGGCGGCCGCGATCATCAGGGCCGCCCCCAGACTATAGCCCGCGGCCACGCTGGAGCGCGACCCGGTATCGATGAGCATGCCGAACAGCCACGGCCCGGCCGCCCCGCCGACCCCGGTGCCGATCGCATAGAAGAAGGCGATCGCCAGCGCGCGTATCTCGAGCGGGAAGGTCTCGCTCACGGTCAGATAGGCGGAGCTGGCGGCCGCCGAGGCAAAGAAGAAGATGACCATCCAGGCGAGGGTCTGGGTTTGCGCCGTCAGCAGGCCTTCGCTGAACAGATAACCGGTGCCGGCCAGCAGAATGCCGGAGACCGCGTAGGTCGTGCCGATCATGAATTTGCGGCCAAGCGTGTCGAACAGCCGGCCGAGCACGAGCGGGCCCAGAAAATTTCCCGCCGCGAACGGCAGAATGTACCAGCCCACGCCGGCGGCCGGCACGCCGTAGAAGTCGGTCAGGATGAGCGCATAGGTGAAGAAGATCGCATTGTAGAAGAAGGCCTGCGCGGCCATCAGGCTCAAGCCCACGAACGTGCGCCGCGGATAGGTCCGGAACAGTGTTCGTGCGACCTCGAGCAGCGGCGTATGGGTGCGCGCCCGCAGTTTCACCGTGGGGAAACGGGGCCGCGCGCCGGAAGCCGGGGCGCCCGATTGCAGCTCGATCTGCGCCACGATGGCCTGCGCGCGCTGCGGCTGTCCGTGCGTCGTCAGCCAGCGCGGGCTCTCGGGGATCCAAAGACGCATCACGAAGATGACCAGCCCGAGCGCGGCTCCGATCAGGAAGGCCAGCCGCCAGCCGATCGCCGGATCGATGATGGCGGGATCGAGCAGCACGATCGAGCCGGCCGCCCCCATAGCGGCCCCGACCCAGAAGCTGCCGTTGATGGCGAGATCGGTCCAGCCGCGCATGCGCGCCGGAACGAGCTCCTGGATGGTGGAATTGATCGCGGTATATTCCCCGCCGATGCCGGCGCCGGTCAGCAGGCGAAAAACCGCGAAGCTCCAGAAATTCCATGACAGCGCGGTCGCCGCGGTCGCGGTGAGATAGACCGCGATGGTGATGAAGAACAGCTTCTTGCGGCCGAGGCGGTCGGTCAGCCAGCCGAAGAACAGGGCGCCCAGGACCGCACCGGCGAGATAGGCGCTGCCGGCACGGCCGATCTGCGCATTGCTCAATCCCAAGGTGGAGCTTTCCTTGAGGACCCCTGACAGCGCGCCCGCCAGGGTGACCTCGAGCCCGTCCAGGATCCAGGTGATGCCCAGCGCCACCACGACCAAGGTGTGGAAACGCCCCCAAGGCAGACCGTCGAGGCGCGCCGGAATGTCGGTCTCGATGACGGCACCGGCGGGTTGTTGCGAGGACGCGGGGATCGAAGGACGGTGTGCCGCGCGTGCGCCGCGCCAGGATTGGGGGGCGACCGCCTCGGACGACTCTGTCAGCGATCGTATCGGATTCATCGTTTCGCCGCCGTCCCAGCCCAGAGTCTTGTGCAACGCACCGTAACATCGATGGTTCCGGCCGGGCCGCGCCCGCGAAACATGACGGTCCCCTTTTGGCGCAATATTTGCTATGATTCCCCCGGGGCGGTTGATTCATCTCAGCTGGGGAACGGGGGAAAGACGCAATGTTGCTTGCTCCACTTGCCGGCGCCGCGCTCGTCATGAGCGTTGCGACCGGACCCACGGTCGAGCCGCAGGGTTCGGCGACGCAAATGACTTCGCAGCAAAAAAACGCCATCGTGCAGCCGCTGGTGCGGTCCGCGACCGAGTGCATAGCGCGCGCGGTGATCCACGATCCCAAGGCCGGTAAGGATTTACCGTCAGATATGGGCGATCTCATCGTAGCATCGATCCCGACTTGCGTGCGGCCGGTGCGTGCGATGATCGAAGGCTACGACCAGTATTTTGGAGAGGGTACGGGCGAGGCTTTCTTCATGGGGCCCTATCTGGACGTCCTGCCCACCATGGTCAGCAAGTGGACCGAGGGCGCCGCCCCGTAGCCAGTCCGGCGCCCGACTTGTGCGGCGCCGGCTAAAAATTATAGTAAAAACAGATATTTATTGCTGCATTGCGGTGCGAAAGCGCGAGCGCCCGGGCGTGGCCGCCGTGGCGGTAAAAAAATGTGGAATGTACGTGGAACTAACGGAACTTGTTCGCGTTCCCAGCGTTCATCGCCTGGGTACGGGTACCAGTCGGCCTTGTCTGGGGCTGTGACGGGAGGGCGACATCGGCCGGCACATCCGCAGTTGGCAACTTCCGCTTGGGGAATCTGCGATGTCGGCTGGCCGCGGGGAACACTGCCTGTGGCGCCGTGAACCGCATCCCCCGCACCCCGCGATTGTGGCCGCAGCCCTGACCGCATGCGCAACACCCTCGAAATTCTCTTCGAATCTCGACCTTTTCTGCCGTTTGGAGCGAAGCTATGCAGCCGGACAGTGACGCCGTCGGCGGACTGAAACCCAACGGGTCCCCGGCCGCCGCGCCGCCGGGCCCCACCACCGCAGAGCTCAACGGCGGTGATGCCGGCGAAATTCATGAATTGCTGCAAGCCCTGCAAGCGGTGCGGGTCGGCGATTTCTCGGTGCGGATGGCGGGCAACCAAGTCGGGATCATCGGCAAGATCGCCGACACCTTCAACGAGATCGTGGCCGCCAACCAGCGCATGGCCCAGCAGCTCGAGCGAGTGGGCGAGGTCGTGGGCCGGCAAGGCAAGACCCGCCAGCGCGTGCGCTTCGGCATCGGCAGCGGCGCCTGGGGCGAGATGGAAAGCTCCGTCAATACGCTGATCGACGATCTGTTGTGGCCGACCACGGAGGTCACCCGCGCGATCGCCGCCGTCGCCCAGGGCGATCTGTTGCAGACCGTGCGGCTCGACGTCGACGGGCGTCCGCTCAAGGGCGAGTTCCTGCGCTCGGCCGAGATCGTCAACACCATGATCAAGCAGCTCAACGTGTTCACCTCGGAGGTGACGCGGGTGGCGCGCGAGGTCGGCACCGAAGGCAAGCTCGGCGGCCAGGCGCAGGTGATCGAGGTGACCGGCGTCTGGAAGGACCTGACCGAGAGCGTCAACTCGATGGCCTCCAACCTCACCGCCCAGGTGCGCAACATCGCCGAGGTGACGATCGCGGTCGCCAATGGCGACCTGTCGAAGAAGATCACGGTCGACGTGCGCGGCGAGATCCTCCAGCTCAAGGAAGCCATCAACACGATGGTCGACCAGCTGCGCTCGTTCGCCTCGGAGGTGACGCGGGTGGCGCGCGAGGTCGGCACCGACGGCAAGCTCGGCGGCCAGGCGATCGTGCCGGGCGTGGCCGGCACCTGGAAGGACCTGACCGATTCGGTGAACGCCATGTGCGGCAACCTGACCGACCAGGTGCGCAACATCGCGCATGTCACCACCGCGGTCGCGCGCGGCGATCTTTCGCGCAAGATCACGGTCGACGTGCGCGGCGAGATCCTGGAGCTCAAGGACACCATGAACACCATGGTGGACCAGCTCAACGCCTTCGCCTCGGAGGTGACGCGGGTGGCGCGCGAGGTCGGCACCGAAGGCAAGCTCGGCGGCCAGGCCCAGGTGTCCGGCGTCGCCGGCACCTGGAAGGACCTGACCGACAACGTGAACTTCATGGCGTCGAACCTGACCGCGCAGGTCCGCAACATCGCCGACGTGGCGACCGCGATCGCCGGCGGCGACCTGTCGAAGAAGATCACCGTCAATGTGAGCGGCGAGATCCTGCAGCTCAAGGAGACCATCAACACGATGGTCGATCAGCTCAACGCGTTCGCCGGCGAGGTGACGCGCGTGGCGCGCGAGGTCGGCACCGACGG
>DASYFD010000229.1:0-8120 GCA_036498625.1 Xanthobacteraceae bacterium
GAAGTGATCGCCACATATTGCCGGCCGTTGACCTCGAACGTCATCGGCGGCGCGCTGAACCCCGATCCGACATTGATCTTCCACAATTGCTCCAGCGTGGTGTCGTCATAGGCCGCGAAGGTGCCGTCCGTCAGCCCGAGAAATATGAGCCCGCCGGCGGTCGCGAGCGTGCCGCTGTAGTTCGGGTAGCGCAGGTGCACGCTTCTCTTGACCTCGCCGGTCGTCGGGTCGACCGCGGTCAGGTTGCTTTCATAGCGCTCAGCGGTCTTGTAGGCGCCGCCATTCCAGCCGTTTTGCCCGCCATGGCTCTCGGTGTTGATGGTGACGTCGACGCAGCCGGTGAGCGCCGGAATGTAGAGCAACCTCGTCAACGGACTGTAGGAGGACGGCCAGTAATTATTGCCGCCTGCAACGGACGGACAGACCTTCCTGGCCGGTTGGCCGGGGTTCTGATTGGCCGCGCCCGAATAGATCTGGATATCCCTGGTGGGATCGTAGTCGAGCGGCCTGCCGGTCTTCTGGTCGATGCCTTTGGTCCAATTGATGTTGTCCATGTAGGGCTTTGCCAGAATGGGCTGACCATTGCCTCGCTCCATCGTGTAGACAAAGCCGTTGCGGGCGGAATGGGTGATCAGCCGGTGCATCTCGCCGTTGACCCGGCCGTCGATCATAATATGCGTGCCGACCTCGTCGAAGTCCCACATGTCGCCTGGCGTGTACTGAAAGTACCAGTTCATGTTGCCGGTATCGGGATCCCAGGAGACGGCGCTGTTGGTGTAGAGATTGTCACCCGGACGGAACGTCGAATCGAACATCGGGACCGGATTGCCAGTGCCCCAGACCGTTTGGTTGGTGTCGGGGTCATAGGTGCCGGTCACCCACATGGCGCCGCCGCCGGTCTGCCAGGCCTTGTGATTGTCCTTCCAGGTTTCGGCCCCGGGCTCGCCGGGGGCCGGCACCGCGTATTTGCGCCAAAGCAGCTTTCCGGTGGCGCCGTCGAGTGCGGCCAGCCAGTCGCGCACGCCGCCGCCACTGCCGGCGGCGCCCACCAGGATTTTGTCCTTGATCGCGAGCGGCGCACCGGTGAGCCTGACCTCGGATTGATCGGACACGTTGGATTCCCAGACGGCCTTGCCGCTGTCCTTGGCGGTGGCAATGACGCGGGCCGGATGGTTGGCGATCGAAATCACGACATTCCCCCAAAGAGCGACGCCGCGATTGGCCTCCTGCTTTTCCTGCTTGGGATCCATCCGCCAGACGATCCGGCCGGCTTCGCCCGAGGTGCTGTCGATCTTGTAGACGACACCCCACGAGTCCACGGTATAGAGAAAACCATCTTCGGCCAGAGGCGTGGCCTCATTGTATTCGTTGCCGGCCGCGCCCCCTAGCGCTACCGCATAAGCAAGCTTGAGATACCTGGCGTTGCCCTTGTTGATCCGCGCCAGCGGAGAGAAGCGCTGGCCGTCGTAGGAACGATGGTTCATCAGCCAGTTCTGCGGCTCCTGGTCGGCATTGACGAGCCGCTGGGCCGTCACCTCGGCGGCGCATGTTGCCGTGGTCCCCATGATGGCGATCAAAGCCGGCAGCAATCCGAGCGCCGCGATACCGTGAGGCGCGGCTTTCTTGTGCATCAGCATGGCGTTTCCTTCTGCGAACAGGACTTTATAGAAGAAAGGCACGATTGGGAAAATGGAGCCAGCGTCGGCAAAGGTGAGTTCAGAGCAATCGATTTTTGCCGGCCCCGCCGAATGAAGGCCGCCGCGAGGAACCGGAGACACCGGCGAACCGGTGCGAATCATTCAGGCAAGGGCCGCGGTTGATCTGACAACCGCCACTCCGCCATACTGGCGGCGGGGCCGTGACCAGAGACTGCGTCTCCATGAGCAACATCGCCACCAAGCCACGTACCAAGGTCCGGCTGAAAACGGAACGGCCGCGCCTGCACAAGGTCATTCTGGTCAACGACGACTTTACGCCACGGGAGTTCGTCGTCACCGTGTTGAAGTCGGAATTTCGCATGAATGAGGACCAGGCCTATGCGGTAATGCTGACCGCGCACAGGCGCGGCGCCTGTGTGGTCGCGGTCTACACAAGGGACGTGGCCGAGAGCAAGGCGACGCGCGCCACGGAGGCCGGCCGCAGCAAAGGCTATCCGCTCCTGTTCACGACCGAGCCGGAGGAATAGCGCGGTTCGTCGCCGGCATCGGCCGAACCGACTATGGCCCAGAGTATCATTCAGGCAGCGGCCCATTGGGAACGAGCGGCAGCCGAAGGCTTCGGCTTGGGCAGGCAGCGGCCGACACGCGCGATGCCGGCCGCCCAATCGCGGCCCGAGACGGGCGCTCCAAAAAAGTTCGGCGGCAGGCGGCCTGTCAGCCGTCCTGCCGCCAATGCTCTACGGTGTCCTCAGGGCTGCAGCGAGGCGACGTAAGCGGCCGCCGTCAACAGATCCTCGGAGCCGAGATTGGCGACGATCGGAACCATGAGAGGCGTCCAGGCGCCCGCCCGGTTGGCATGCTGCATGTCATAGAGCTGCCGGGCGATGTAGCTCGGCGAGCGGCCGGCAAGTCTCGGGACCGGACCCAGCCCGCGCAGGTCGGCGCCATGGCACGCCGTGCAGGCGGTGACCTTGCCGCCGCTGGCGGTGACCCCGGCGGTGACCAGGGCCTCGCCCTTCTTGAGGCTGCCGGGCGGCACATAGGCGATGAAGCCCGAGCGCGGATTGCGGCGAATCTCGGTGTCGTCGGCATTCACGGGAGTCTCGATGATGCGCTCGCCGATCGGCTCGGTGCCGGCGTCGGCACCCGCGAGCGTGATGAAGATGCCACCGTTGGGCTTGGTCTTCGGCACGCTGTCGGCCTCCACCACCTTGATCCAGGGCTTGGCCGGGATCGAGGTGAAATAGGTGGCGGCGGCTTTGATCTCCTCGTCCGTCATCGACTTGGTGAAGCTCGCCATCAGCGCCGTGTTGGCCTTCCTCGGATCCGAGGTCTTGCGGGCGCCGTTACGGAAATCCGTCAGCTGCTGCACGATGTATTCGTAGGAAAGGCCGGTGATATTGGCGTTCTCGGGCCGGCCGTTGCCGTTGGGCAGGTGACACAGGCTGCAGGCATAGACCTGCGGCTGCGCCGATTCCTTGCCATGGGCCACGATATCGGGCATCGCCGGATGGTCCTCCGGGAACCAGTCGGCCGGGCCGTACCGGTTGGCGATCTGGGCGCGGGTGAACGAGAGCTTGGATCCGGCCAACGTGTGCATGGTGGTGTTGTCGGGCGCGGCGGCGGGAGCCGGCGCGGCCGGCGCCGGCGGTGTGCTCGGCGGCGGTGTGGTGAAGCCGTAGGCCCAGTTGGGCGGCGCATCGGCGGCCTGCACGACGGCGATGCCCGCCGCGCCCCCGAACGCCAAAGCGGCGGCGGCTGCAAACAATTTCTTCATCGCTCCCTCCCTGTTTTTCCGGTTCCGGATTTGCTCGGATTCCAGCGCAATCAAGGCAGTGATGCTACCAGCTGGACCCGGACCTTGAAAAGAGCCGTGAGGGCCCGTTGTGGCCGCCGGCCGGGCGGCGGGAGGGCGCGGCCGTCGATGCGAGCAGGTCGCCGTGCGCGTGATCGCTCACACGGCCGCCGCGTCGGGGACGGGTCCAGGTTTGACCCAAGCTCGGATTTTCCGCCGATCGGAAGCAAGACAACAGATACCGCGTTGCCCGAGTGACCAGAAATCTGCTGGTCGGCCGACCAATCAAATGAGCACAGCTCGGCCCACGTCGGGAGGCGTTCATGAAAGCGTTCAGGGCTTGAGCATCAGCAATGGATTGGTGCTCGGTGGAATGCGCTCCCAGATATTGGTATCGCTCTCCACGAATCGCCAGGAGCCGCCGCGGCCGGTAAACACCAGCTGGTCGCCCTCCAGCCGCCAGGTCGAAAGCGCGAAATTTGTGATCGCGGCATCGCACCCCGGCTTCACGGTCAGCTTGAAGTCATTGCCGGTGCCGGGGGCGCGCGACAGCGTCAGGGCGCAGAGCGGCTTGTCGATCTCGCGCAGGAAGTTCCAGTCGCCGAACATCTGCTCGGGCGTGCGCACCGGGATGGCCGCCGCCCCCTGCGGCTGCATGAAATAGAGGCCTTCGCCGCGCCGCTCGCCCTCGAAAATCCCGCTCTCCACCTCGGACATTTCCAGCGTGGCATTGCCCTTGGCATCGAGCAGGCGCAACGGGCCGTTCGGCACGATGCTCCAAAGCGCCACGTCCTTGAACATCGGGAACACCGTGGCGCAGCCTTGGTCGAGCGCGAGCTTGAAACCGCCGGGTGCCGTATCGGTGCTGAAGGTGACGGTGCATCTGCGATCGTGGTCGGCATTGGACAATTCCCAGCCGCCGACCATCTCCTTGGCGGCGTCGAGCACCGACGGCGCCGGCTGCGCCCGCGCGTTGCTACCGACCGCAACAACGAGCAGGGTGAGGAGAACCGCGTTTCGCATGCTGAATTCCGATCTCCGGCCAGCCAACCAATAACATGCGGGGGCCGCGCTGTCAGGGGCCGGTTGCCGATGTGGCGGTCGGCGTCCAGAGACGAGCGGGAGCCGGTTACCGGTCAGCGGCCGCCCGTGACCGGCACCGGGGTCAGCGGCGGCTTGCCGGCGGCCCAGGCCAGCAGATTGTCGACCACGAGTTGGTCCATCTGGGTGCGGGTGTAGACCGAGGCCGAGCCCAGATGCGGAAACAGCACCACGTGGTCCATGGCGAGCAATTCGGCCGGCACCTGCGGCTCGTGCGCGAACACGTCGAGGCCGGCGGTCAGGATGGTCTTGTCCTGCAGCGCCTTGATCAGGGCCGGCTCGTCCACCACCGAGCCGCGCGCCATGTTGATCAGGATGCCGTCCGGCCCCAGCGCCGCGAGCACCTCGGCGCCGATCAGGTTCTTTGTCTCAGCCCCGCCGGGAACGATCACCAGCAGGACGTCGACCGCGCGCGCCATGTCGATCAGGCTCGGGTAGTGGCGGTAGGAAACATCGGCCGCCCGCCGGCGCGCGTGATAGACGACCGGCACGTTCATGCCGTCGAGCCGGCGCGCGATCGCCTTGCCGATGCGGCCCATGCCGACCAACCCGACGGTGCGGTTGCGCAGCGTGGCCTTGCTGAGCGGATATCCCTTCTGCAGCCACTTGCCGGCGCGCAGGAAACGCTCGGCCTCGGAAAGCTCGCGCGCCGTACACAAGAGGAGACCGATCGCGGTGTCGGCGACCTCCTCGGTCAGCACGTCGGGCGTATTGGTGACCACGATGCCATGGGCGCCGGCCCAGGCCGCATCGATATGGTCGTAGCCGACCCCGAAGGTCGAGACGATCTCGAGCCGCGGCAGGCGCGCCATCAATCCGGCGTCGACGCGGTCGGTCACCGATGAGACCGCGATGGCGCGCAGCTTAGGTGCCAGCGCAGCCACCGCGGCTTGCGCATCGTTCTCGGGCAACCGGCGCACCGTGAAGGCTGCCGCCAGGCCGTCGACGAATACCGGTCTGGGCGGGCCCAGCAGCAGGACATCGGGCTTTTCTTCGGCCATGAAACTTTGCTCTCTCAAATCAGACCAGCGCCGTCACCGGCTGCTCGACGAAGCCCCGGAAGGCCGCGAGCAGCTGCGCCCCGAGCGCCCCGTCGACCACGCGGTGGTCGCAGGAGAGCGTCACCGTCATGACGCTCGCGAACGCGACGCCGCCGTCGGGTCGCTCGACCGCCTGCCGGCGGGCGGCGCCGACCGCCAGGATGGTGGCCTGCGGCGGATTGATGATGGCGGCAAACTCGCGCACCCCGTACATGCCGAGATTGGAGATCGCCGATGCGCCGCCCTGATATTCGTGCGGCTTCAGGTGGCGCGCCCGCGCGCGTTCGCTGAGCTCGCGCATCTCCGCCGAGATGGCGGTGAGCGTCTTCGTCTCGGCCTGCCGGATCACCGGCGTGATGAGCCCGCTCTCGAGCGCGACCGCGACCCCGATGTCGGAATGCCGGAAACGCAGGATGCGATCCTCCGCCCACGCCGCATTGGCGGCCGGAATGCGCTGCAACGCCGCCGCCCAGGCCTTGATGACCAGATCGTTGAGCGACAGCTTGAACGCGGGCGTGCCATCGCGATCCTTGGGCGCAGCGGCGTTCGCCTCCTCGCGCAGCGACAAGAGGCGGCCGATGTCGATATCGGCGGTAAGATAGAAATGCGGAATGGTCTGCTTGGCTTGCACCAGGCGGGTCGCGATGGTGCGCCGCATTCCGTCGAGCGGCACTTCCTCGAATTCGGTATCGCGGTAAAGCGCCATGACCTGCTCGGCGGTCGGACCGGCTGCGCCGGCGGCGGGCGAAGCCGCGCCACCCCTGGCTCCCTGCGCAGCCGCGGATTCGACATCGCGGGAGACAATGCGGCCATGGGGCCCGGACCCGGTGATGCGCGAAAGATCGATCCCGGCCTCGCCGGCGAGCCGCCGCGCGAGCGGCGTGACCACCGTGCCGCCGGCGAGCCGCGCCGGTCCATGGTTTCGCTCGGGAGTGCGCACCTCAAAGAACGGGTCGAGCTTGAAGGGGCCGGCAGGTGCAGGCGGCGCCGCGACGGCTGCGGGCGCGGCGGTTGCGGGCGCGGCTGCTGCGGGCGACGCAGGGGCGCGGGCCGGGGCGGCGGGTGCCGCGGCAGCTGCGGATGGCGGGCTGATCGCAACTCCCCCTGCAGCGGAAATCACGGCCACGACGGCGCCGACCGGGGCCACCGCGCCGGTGGCAACGCGGATCTCCGCCAGCACGCCGGTGGTGGTCGATGGCACCTCCATGGAGACCTTGTCGGTCTCGATCTCGAACAGGTTGTCGCCCGGCTTCACGGCGTCGCCGGCCGACTTGAACCATTTGGTGATCTTGCCCTCGGAGACGGTCTCGCCGAGCTGCGGCATCAAAACGTCCATCTGAGGCTCACCAGCTCAACGAAACATATTGGGTCTCGAGGAACTCCATCAGTCCCTCGTGGGCGCCCTCGCGGCCGATGCCGCTCTGCTTCATGCCGCCGAACGGCGCGGCCGGATCGGACACGAGGCCGCGGTTGAGGCCGATCATGCCGAAATCGAGCTGCTCGGAAACCCGCATGCCGCGGCCGACGTCGCGCGTATACAGATAGGCGATGAGCCCATATTCGGTGTCGTTGGCGCGCTTGATCACCTCGGCCTCCGACTTGAAGGTCTGGATTGCCGCGACCGGACCGAAAATCTCCTCGCGCAGCATGAGGGAGCCGTCCGGCACGCCGTCGAGCACGGTGGCGGGATAGAAATAGCCCGGCCCCTGCGGGGCTTGGCCGCCGGTCAGGATCTTGGCGCCCTTGCCGACCGCGTCGGCGACCAGCTCGGTGACCTTCTGCCTGGCCTCGGCATTGACCAATGGTCCGACCGCCACGCCATCGTCGAGCCCGTTGCCCATCTTGAGCGCGCGCATCTTGGCGGTGAGCTTGTCGGCGAATTCCCGGTGCACCTTCTCGTGCACGTAAAAGCGGTTGGCCGAGGTGCAGGCCTCGCCCATGTTGCGCATTTTCGCAATCATGGCGCCCTCGATCGCGGCATCCACGTCGGCATCCTCGAACACGATGAAGGGCGCATTGCCGCCGAGCTCCATGGCGGGCTTGATCACGTGATCGGCGGCGGCATGCAGCAGCGAGCGGCCGACCTCGGTCGAGCCCGTGAAGGAGACGACGCGCACGCGCGGATCGGCCAGCATGGCACCCACCACCTTGCCGGACTGGCGCGACGGAATGACATTGACGACGCCGGCCGGCACCCCGGCCTCCTCCAGGATCGGCATCAGGGCCAGCATGGTGAGCGGCGTGTCGGAGGCGGGCTTGAGCACCACGGTGCAGCCGGCCGCCAGCGCCGGCCCGATCTTGCGGGTCGCCATCGCGGCCGGGAAATTCCACGGCGTCACCAGCACCGCGATGCCTGCGGGCTTGTGGTGCACGAAGATGCGGGCCCCGGAGGAAGGCGCGCGCGAGACCTCGCCGATATTGCGCACCGCCTCCTCGGCGTACCAGCGGAAGAACTCGGCCGCATAGGCCACCTCGCCGCGCGAATCCGACAGCGCCTTGCCGTTCTCCAGCGTGATCAGCTTGGCG